>JBHJGR010000115.1:0-39338 GCA_050331615.1 Elainellaceae cyanobacterium | reverse complement strand
CGGGGCGCTCCCCCGGTTTTCTAACCTTCGTTTTTCAACGCAGTTCTACTTATTTTCTTTTACGAAATTAAGTGTCTAGCTATCTAAAAAGCTGTAGAGAATTTCATCCGGCTCGTCCTCAATATCGTCAGTTGGTGACGTCTCCCCCTGCCCGCCCAACGATCCTGAAGCTTGACCGGACGAAGCAGGCTCGGCGGTTGACGACAGAAACGACCACAGCACCTCGTCAGGCTCATCAAACTCGTCGTCCGCCTCGGTGACTGCGGCAGAGACCCGTTGGTGCTCCTGCTTATCCGTGGGAGGTGTCTTGGCCTGCCGTTCGATACAGCGATCCATTTTCTCCATTTTCGCTTCCAACGCCGCTAATCGGGCTGTCAGAGTGGCGATCGCCTCTCGTTCTCCACTGCCTGAAGCCGAAAAAATCGCTGCCGCAATCTGGTCATAAAGCCACTCTGCTCGGGTTTGCCCCTGAGATGCAGTGAGGGCATCTATTCGCTCCACCCACGAGTGAGGAATCGCCGCGGCGATCAGCTCATATCCTAGCGGTAGGTGATTCATTGCGCTGGCTCTGACTCCACAGGAGGGCTTCCATTTTCAGCATCGCGTTCTAGCTGCACCTTATAACAAGTTAGGTCAGCCCGCGAGAGGGTTTGACCGCAGACCAGCAGCCGTGAATCTGCCGCGAAAGCGATGTAGTGATAGGCCAGGAGGGGCGCTCCCAAAGGCGTTTCTAAGTATTCACTAATTTCATAAGAAGCAGGCGTACTTTGTAGAATAACATCAGCCCGCCAGATAATGTAGCCATAGCGCTCCAAAGTCCGAAACGTAAACCCGTCCCGCAACTGCTGCTCTAGCCGCATGCCAATATCTTTGGGAATATAGGACTCGTCATAGGCAATCGGCTGCTGATCAGCAAAGATAATTTTTCCCTGATGGTAAACCTGACTCTTGCGGCGGAAGGGCTTCATCCGGCTAGCTAAGTCAGGGGGAGGATTGACCAGCTGAAAACCAGTTTGCTCGATCCGTCCGGTGACGCCCTGGCGCTTGAGCTCCGTATCGAAGAACGTGAGCGGATTAGATAGGGAAAAGGCAATCTTTTCCTGGGGCTTGACAAAAATGCCCTTTCCCTGCTGAGTAGAAACCAGGCCCTGGGTGATCAGGTTGGCGATCGCTCGACGAATCGTAGTCCGGCTGGCTCCGAATAACTCTCCCAAATCATGTTCACTGGGAAGCTGGTCACCGGGCTGGTAAACCCCAGACTGGATTTGCTCTCTAAGCTTCTCTGAAATGACCAGATGCATCGGCGTTCTGGCTGAGCCTTGCTTGCGCAGAGCCATAGAAGAAGGTGCCATCATGGGCCGCACTGCTCCGGTATCTTAACCGAAAATGACGACAAACCCAAATTTATGTGTTGTTGGCTACAGACTGCTAAGGTCGCTTTTGAAGGACAACCTGGAAGAGAGTCAAACTGCCACTCGCTGAAATCGGGCCAGCTTGAATAGGCTGGTATCGTGGGGTGTGTCTCCTTCTAGGGAAATGTCGGCCAGCATTTTGCCCATCAGCGTCGTGAACTTGAAGCCGTGGCCCGAAAATCCTGCTCCAAAGGTGATTTGGGGATAATCAGGGTGGCGATCGAGCACAAAATGCTTGTCTGGAGTGAGGGTGTAGAGGCAGCGACGGGTGGAAAGGGTCGGCCCAGCGGCTCCTGGAATGTACTGGCGGCTAAAGTTGCGAATGCGCTCCACCCAATCTTCGCTAGGGGTGTAGTCTACTTCGCTGGGGTGGTCAACCGTATCCCAGCCATAGAAAGTGGTCACCTTGATGCCGATACGATCGTCTTCGTGGGGAATGCCGTAGGGCATTTCGCCATAGTCCCCATTCATGTGGGCAAAGAACACGGGGAAGACGCCGGGGCGGAACTGCTCAGGCTGGTCGGGCTGATAAAAGCCCAGTTGGCAGGGCATGATTTTTAGGGGCAGGTCGATGCCCTGCTCCCCGAGGAGAGACTTGGCCCAACAGCCAGCAGTGAGCACGATGCGATCGCTCGTAAACACTTCCTTTGCCGTCTGGACTTCAACGCCATTGGCCAAGGGCACGATGCGGATGACCGGCGTTTGGTCGAGCACGGTGGCTCCCCGCGCCTGGGCTAGACGGGTATGGGCCAGCACACAGCGAGACGCCTTGAGCAGCCCGGTGGATTCCTGCAGCAGTCCCTCCATGCCGTCATCGGGAGTGAACTGGGGGAAGAGCCGACGGATATCTGCCGCCGTCAGGTGTTCGTAGGGCAGATTGGCCGCATCCATGCTGCGCTTGAGCGTCTGGAAGGTGTCCTGACTAGGGAACCCAAAGTCTAGTCCACCCGTTTTGACATACAGCGCTTCGCCCGCCTCTTCTTGGAGCGCAAACCAGAGGGGATAGGCAGCCCGCATCAGGTTGATGTAAATGGGATTGTCGTAGGAATAGCGAATGACCCGTGAGTAGCCGTATGAGCTACCGTTTTGGTGATCGAGTTCAAACTGTTCTAGCAGCAAAACCCGCTGCCCTGCTTGCGCGAGATAGTAGGCGGTGGCGCTACCCACTCCGCCGGCTCCGATCACGATGGCGTCGAAATGCTGTGCCATTGCGGTAAACACTCCTTGGTTGAGAAGCCCATTCACGGGCGATCGCTAGGTGGTTAAAGGATGTCTTACGGATGGGGCAAATGGCCATTTGCCCCTACCGACGGGTGATCAACTGGAAACGTACTTTAATGAGCCGCTGTCTCTTCAATAGGACGCTCCATTGCCCGCAGTTCCTCTGCCTGCAGCAAGGCCAGCTCATCATTCAGCCCCCGGTAGAGGCTGTAGCACATGACCAGCAGAATGATGGCAAAGGGCAACCCGGTGGTAATGGCGGCGGTTTGTAGCGCCTGCAGCCCTCCCCCTAGGAGCAGCACGGCAGCGACTACACCTTCCATAGCAGCCCAGAAGACCCGTTGGGGAATCGGGGAATCCAGCTTACCGCCGGAGGTGAGGTTGTCTACCACCAGCGATCCTGAGTCGGAGGAGGTGACGAAGAAGACCACCACCAGCACGATGCCCACAAAAGAGGTGATGCCCGTCAGGGGAAGCTGTTGCAGCATGACGAACAGGGCGGTAGCCACATTTTCATCAACCGCCGAGGAAATTGAACCGGCGGTGCCTTCTGCCAGCTCCAGGAACAGGGCGGTGCCGCCAAAAACCGACATCCATAGGAAGGTCAGCAGGGAGGGCAGCAGTAGAACCCCTAAGATGAACTCGCGCACCGTGCGTCCCCGAGAAACGCGAGCGATGAAGATCCCGACAAACGGCGACCAGGAGATCCACCAAGCCCAGTAGAATACCGTCCAGCCGTTTTGCCAGTTGGTACCCTCAAAGGTTTCGGTCCAGAAACTGAGGGTGGGGAGGGACGCGACGTAATAGCCGGTTGTCTGGACAAATGAGCCCAGGATGAACAGGGTCGGCCCCACCAGCAGCACGAAGCCCATGAGGATGGCCGCCAAAATCATGTTAAGTTCGCTGAGGCGACGGACGCCTGCATCTAGGCCCGAAACCACCGACATGGTGGCAAAGCCAGTGATGATGGCAATCAGCACGACCTGGATGATAGTGTTATCAGCTAAACCAAACAGAAAAGACAGTCCGGCGTTCACCTGCTGAACGCCAAAGCCCAGGGAGGTGGCTAGACCAAATAGAGTAGCGGCCACTGACAGAATATCGATGGCGTTGCCGACCCAGCCGTAGATGCGATCGCCCAGAATTGGATAAAACACTGAGCGAATGGTGAGGGGCAGTCCCCGATTATAGGCAAAGAACGCCAACCCCAGACCCACCAGAGCATAGATACCCCAGGCATGCAGTCCCCAGTGGAAGTAGGTAATACCAAGGGCCTGCTGAGCCGCCCCCACCGAGTTGGGCTCAATGTTGCCAATAAAGGCAGGCGGTGACTGGATGTGGTAGATCGGTTCGGCCACGCTCCAGAACATGAGGCCAATCCCCATGCCCGCACTGATCAGCATGGCAATCCAGGCAAAAGTGGGAAATTCGGGCTGCGCGTTTGGCCCGCCCAGGCGAATTTTGCCAAACTTGCTGAAGGCGAAGATCACCACCACTCCTAAAAAAATGCTGGCCGACAGGATGAAGAACCATCCCATTGCCTCGGAAACGAAGGTTTGGATATCGCTGAAGGTCGACTCAGCCTCGTCACGGCGAATGAGCGTAATGACGACAAAGCCAAGAATCAGGGCGGCGGAAACGAGAAACACCTCGGGATGAAAATCAAATCCCCACTTTTGAATATTGGTATCCCCTGGCCGACGACTACTGTGGACGTGAGGTGGGTGCGATCGCCCCCCATCTCTTGAATGTTCAACGGTCATGCTGTGTATTCTCCTTGCATCGAGTCGAAGCGTTAGACTGCTAGCACTTTATAACCGATTTAGCAATTGTGAAAGGTTACAGTCCACACTGGACCGGGCCAGATCTGGCGGTATCTCTGGCGCAGTCATCAGGAGAGGATTTTAGGTTTTAGGTCTCGGGAGGGATTTTGAAAACCTCAATCAGCGGGAACTTGGCTTACGAGCATCCACTCATCGGCTTGCCTGCTTCGACCCGTGACCAAAGATTGGACTGAATGAACAATAAAAACTCTTCTGCCTAGATTCTGTCATCTAGAATACACTTGTTATTACAAGCTGGGAATTGCAAACTTCTGGTTGTTATTACAAGTCGAATAGGCTGGAGGCGTCTCCCCAACCTGTCAGCCCAAACCCCTGTGTTAAAAGCCATAAGGCATTATCCATCCGTGCTATTTCTGCAAGAGGCGATCGCTTCTATCCGATTCAGGATTTCTACAAAATTGTTACAAAGGAGACATTTTTGCAAAGGCTCTGGCAATATTCTTCTCGTTTAAGACTTGTTATTACAAGTGAAAAACGAGATTGCTTTTTATCACCCGTCTGAACCTATGAGATGAGCAGGGCGTATGATCCAACTTGACACTCTTATCCCTCCCAGCGACCGAATTGCCGAGCCAGCGACCGCTACAAACGCTACAGACACTACAGATGGACTGCCTCAGGCGAGTGCCAGCCCTCCCATATCACCGGTTCCTGCTGCTGGACTGCCTCGTAGCGCTTACACCAGCCGCAAATACTTACAGCGAGAGCGCCAGACAGTCTTCAAGAACTATTGGGTTTTTGTCGGATGTGCCTCCCAGGTCGCCAATCCAGGAGACATGCTGCCCGTAGACGTGGCCGGAATGCCCCTGGTGCTGGTGCGCGATCGCGCCGGACAGCTACGAGCCTTCCATAACATCTGTAGCCATCGCGGCCTCCAGCTAGTTTCTAAACCCTGCCAGAATCAGGGTCGCATCCGCTGCCCCTACCACTCCTGGGCCTACCAGCTCGACGGCACCCTCAAGTCCACCCCCCACTTTGGCGGCTACTATCAGGACACCTACGACGGCTTTGACCGGGCCAGCGAAGACCTGAAAGCCGTTCGCTGCGATGTGTGGCACGACTGGGTCTTTGTCAACCTGTCGGGAGATGCGCCCCCCCTGGCGGATTACCTCAAGCCGGTGAGCGATCGCTGGACTGACTACGACCTCAGCCTGCTGCGGCGGGGGCCAGAAATCAGCTTTGAGTGCGCTGCTAACTGGAAGCTGGCGGTGGAGAATTTCTCCGAAAGCTACCATCTGCCCTGGGTCCACCCGGCCCTCAATGGCTGCTCTCGCATGGAGGATCACTTTGGCTTTGACGTCGGGCCTGACCACGTGGGCCAGGGCAGCCGTCTCTACCAAATCGGCAGCCTGGAGGGTCGCACCCTGCCCCTGTTTTCGGGGCTGGAGGCGTGCGATCGCACCACTGTCGCCGAATACGTTTCGATATTCCCCAACCTGATGCTGGGAGTACATCCTGACTACTTCATCGCCTTTACCGTCAACCCCATCGCCCCCGATCGCTCCCTTGAGCGCATGATCTTTTATTTCGTCGGTGATGCCGCCATGGCCCCTGAACTGGAAGCCCTGCGCCACATTCCCGTTCACCTGTGGAAAATCACCAACGAAGAAGACATCATCATGATTGAGCGGATGCAGACCGGACGCCAGTCTCCCGCCTTTGATGGTGGCTGCTTCTCCCCCGCCCTGGAGCAGACCGTACGCCAGTTTCAGCACCTGGTCCACCAGGCCGTCAACCGCTAACCACCCGCCCCTCACTGGAGAAACCGCCATGAAAGCGATCGCCAATCTCGTTGTCATCGGAGCCGGTATCGTCGGCTGTAGCACCACCTACCACCTGGCCAGGCAGGGCTGGAAGGATATCGTAGTCATCGACCAGGGTCCGCTATTTGCCACCGGAGGCTCCACCTCCCATGCCCCCGGCCTGATCTTTCAAACCAACGGGTCAAAGACCATGACCCAACTGGCCAAATACACCGTGGATCTGTATAGCCAGCTCGCTACCGAGGAAGGCCCCGCTTTCTACCCTGTGGGCGGCATTGAAGTGGCCTATACCGAAGCACGGCTGGAGGAGCTGAAGCGCAAGCTGGGCTGGGCCAAGTCCTGGGGGCTGGATGACGCCCAACTGCTGACTCCCGCAGAAGCCAAGGCCAAGATTCCCCTGCTGGATGAAAGTAAAATTTTGGGAGCCTACTACGTCCCTACCGACGGGATTGCCAAAGCCCTGCGAGCCGCTGAAGCTCTGGCCACCGACGCCATCAACCGGGGCGCGGCAGAGTTCCATGGCAACACCACGGTGCTAGATATTGAAGTGGAAAACGGTCAGGTCAAAGCCGTGGTCACCGACCAGGGGCGCATTGAAACCAGCAAAGTCCTGGTCTGTGCGGGCATTTGGGGACCGCGCATTGGTCGCATGGTGGGCCAGGTGATTCCCCTGGTGCCCGTGCAGCACCAGTATGTGAAAACGTCACCCCTGCCAGAACTGGCGGCAGAGACCGAGGAAGTCCGCCACCCCATTCTGCGCCACCAGGATCGCTCCATGTATTTCCGGCAGCACGGCGACTGTTATGGCCTGGGCTCCTACTATCACGAGCCTTTGCTGGTAGACCCGGATGACATCCTTGCGCCCAAGCAAGCGCCTGTGATGCCCTCGGTCAAGGCGTTCACCGACGCCCACTTTGAGGTGGCCTGGCAAGAGGCGATCGCCCTCCTCCCCTCCCTGGCCAACGCTAAGGAGCTACCCTACAAAATCAACGGCATGATGTCCTTCACACCAGACGGGTTTCCCGTCATTGGTGAATCGCCCAAAACCAAAGGCTTCTGGGTGGCCGAAGCCGTGTGGGTCACTCACGGGGGGGGCGTCGGCAAAGTCGTTGCTGAACTGATGACCACCGGCATCCCCAGCCTGGATCTGCACGAAGCCGACATTCACCGCTTCCCTGACGTGTGCAAGGGCAAGGAATACATCTGGAACAGCGCCGCCCAGCAGTATCGGGAAGTCTACGACATCATCCATCCCCTCGACCAGCAAACCCACTCCCGCAACCTGCGGCTCAGCCCCTTCTATCCGCGACTCCAAGATCTGGGTGCCCAGTTCATTTTCAGTGCAGGATGGGAGCGGCCCCAGTGGTTTGCTGCCAATGCCAGGCTACTGGATTCCTACACCATTCCGCCGCGCCAGGGATGGGAGGCAAAGAACTGGTCCCCCGTTCAGGGGGCAGAACATCTGGCTACTCGTGAGAAAGTAGCCCTTTTTGATCTCACCCCGTTCACCAAGCTGGAGGTGACGGGCGAGGGGGTAGTGGACTACCTCCAGTCCCTTTGCGCCAACCAGATTGACAAGCCCGTGGGCAAAGTCATCTACACGGCCATGCTGGATGAAAGTGGTGGCATTATGTGCGACCTGACGGTGAGCCGTCTGGAGGAAAACAAGTACTGGGTGGTGACCGGTGGCTCTGTGGGAACGCATGATCTGGCCTGGATGACAGCCCACCTGCCCAAAGATGGTTCGGTGCGAATTGCCGATGTTTCATCCAGCTACTGCTGTGTGGGGCTTTGGGGACCTCTGGCTCCTCAGGTCCTGCAATCAGTCACCTTCACAGACGTATCCAAAGCCCAATTTCCTTTCTTTTCGGTGCAGCAAATGAGGATTGGCAGTATTCCGGCGATCGCCGTCCGTGTCTCCTACGTGGGTGAGTCTGGCTGGGAAATCTACGCCCCCACCGAATGCGGTCTCAAGCTCTGGGATACCCTCTGGCAGGCGGGCCAGCCCCACGGACTGATCGCTGCGGGTGGGGGAGCCTTTGAATCCCTGCGGCTGGAGAAAGGCTTTCTTTTGTGGGGAACCGATATCCACACCGAGTACGACCCCTACGAAGCCGGACTGGGCTTTGCCGTGAAGCCCAACAAAGGGGATTTCGTCGGCAAGGAAGCCCTGCTGCGCCGTCGCGAGTACCCCAGCCGCAAGCTGTGCTACCTGACCCTGGACGATCCGACCGTAACCGTGCTGGGCAAGGAGCCGGTTCTGGCCGATGGCAAAGTTCTGGGTTACGCCACCAGCGCTGGCTACGGCTACAGTCTGGGTCGCTGCGTGGTCTATGCCTACCTGCCCCTGGCCTATGCCGCATCGGGGACCAAAGTCAAAGTCGAGTACTTTGGCAAACCCTACGCTGCCACCGTTGTGGAGAAGCTACTGTGATATGGACTTTTCCCTTGAAGTGACGCCCAAGACAGACGCAGCCCAACTGGCGGCTCTGCCAGCAACAGTGCGGGAGGTGTCCATCACCTTTCTTCCAGGGGCAGACAGTGCCGAGGTGGTGACCCAGGCCCAGCGGGTGCGGCAGGCGGGCTACGAACCCATTCCCCATATCCCGGCTCGGAGTTTGCGCGATCGCCCCCACTTACAGACCTTTCTTTCTCAGCTACGGGAGCAGGCCCAAATCCGCAAAGTCCTGGTCATCGGCGGTAGCCGCGAGCCGGTTGGCGAGTACACCACTACCCTGCAACTCCTGGAAACGGGTTTGTTTAAGGACTTGCAGGTGGGACTGGCGGGCCATCCCGAAGGCAGTCCCCACCTCAGTCTCCAGCAGGGTGAAGCTGTCCTGCGGCACAAGGTAGAGTTTGCTCAGCGAGCCGGATTGGAGGTCTTTGTCGTGACCCAGTGGTCCCTGAATCCTGAGGCTTTGATCAACTGGCTGAAAAGCCTCCAGACCTTTCATGGCGGTTCCGTCTACCTGGGCATTCCCGGACCCGCCACGCCCACCGCCCTGATGAAATACGCTACCATCTGCGGCGTCAAAGCTAGCCTGTGGGGGCTGCGCCGCCAGTCCCGCCAGTTGGCCCAGTGGATGGCCATCCAAACCCCGGACTTTCTGGTGGATGCCCTGCAGCCCCATGTCCAGCACTTTCATGTGTATACCTTTGGCGGCCTGGAGCGCACCGCTACCTGGCTGCATGAGCAGCTGGCGTTAGCTCCAAACCCGACGGTCGAAAAACCTCTGAGCATTTGCGGAGTGTCCAGCCATGGCGGTTAGCGTCTTCGAACTGTTCAAAATTGGCATTGGTCCCTCCAGCTCCCACACCGTTGGCCCCATGCGGGCTGCCCTCCAGTTCGCCGAAGGACTGCTGACAAAGGGTCTGCTCAACCAGGTGGGCCGCATTGAGGTCAACCTCTACGGCTCGCTAGGGGCCACGGGCCGGGGCCACGGCAGCGACAAGGCGGTGCTGCTGGGACTATCTGGGGAAGCCCCCGACCAGATCGACCCCGACGGCATTGAGGCCAAGCTGCACCAGATTCGCAGCCACAGCGCTCTGAGGCTCCTGGGCTACCACGGAATTTCCTTTTGCGAGGTGACCGATTTGCAGTTTCACTGGCGATCGCTCCCCCATCACCCCAACGGCATGACCTTCACCGCCTTTTCCCCAGCGGGGGGGGAACTGGCCTGCAAAACCTACTATTCCGTTGGCGGCGGCTTTGTGGTGGACGAAACCGCCATCGGCACCGATCGCATCCAGCCCGACCCCACGCCCCTGCCCCACCCCTTCAAGACCGCCGCCCAGCTCCTAGAGGTCTGTGAGCAAACCGGATACTCCATCAGCCAGGTGATGTTCAAGAACGAGCAGGCATGGCGATCGCCCCCCCAAATCCGCGAAGGGCTGCTCCACATCTGGACGGTGATGCAGGACTGCGTCCAGCGGGGCTGCACCACGGATGGCATCCTTCCCGGTGGCCTCCAGGTCAAGCGCCGTGCCCCTGACCTCTACCGCCACCTGCGCCAGCGGGCTGAGGCATGTCTGGCGGACCCCCTCAGCATCATGGACTGGGTAAATCTCTATGCCATGGCGGTGAATGAAGAAAATGCCGCTGGGGGTCGGGTGGTCACTGCCCCCACCAACGGCGCAGCGGGCATCATCCCGGCGGTGCTGCACTATTACACCCGCTTCTGCCACGGGGCGACGGACGATCGGGTGGTGCAGTTTTTGCTGACGGCTGGGGCGATCGCCCTCCTCTATAAGGAAAATGCCTCCATCTCTGGGGCTGACGTGGGCTGTCAGGGGGAGGTGGGGGTGGCCTGCTCCATGGCGGCGGGGGCGCTGGCGGAAGTCCTCGGCGGCACCCCCCAGCAGGTAGAAAACGCCGCCGAAATCGGCATGGAGCACAACCTGGGGCTGACTTGCGACCCAGTGGGCGGCCTGGTACAGGTGCCCTGCATCGAGCGCAACGCCATGGGAGCAATGAAGGCGATCAACGCCGCCCGCATGGCTCTCAAAGGGGACGGCAACCACTGTGTCCATCTGGACAAGGTGATCAAAACCATGCGCGACACCGGAGCCGATATGCACGAAAAGTACAAGGAAACGTCCCGAGGTGGCTTAGCGGTCAACGTGATCGAGTGTTAGGAATCGGCACTTAGAACGGTAGGCCGAAGCGCAGCAGCAGGCTAGCAACAGCGCCCAGGAGGTTCATGAAGTCGGGCTTGCCGGGGTCGGGGCCTTCAAGCAGGGCCTGCTGCTCGTCGAGGATGCCCTGGGCAAACTGGGCCGCGATCGCCTGCTCCTCGGTATCTCCCTGCTGCTGGTATAGCCCAGCTGCCCGATTGGCGTCCTCCACGGCGTCCTGAATACTGCCTGCCCGGTAATAGGCAACGCTCCGGCTAAGGTAAATTTCAGGCACGCTGGGGCGTCGCTCTAGGGATTGGGTGTAGTAGGCGATCGCCCCCCGATGATTCCCCCGCTCTGCTTCAGCCAGCCCCCACCGATATAAATCCGCAGCCGTAAAGACGGTCGGCGGCAGACCGACCGCTCCCCGCAGGATGGCTCCCTCCAGCAGGGCTCCTTCCAGATTAGCTCCCATGAGATAGGCTTCCCGTAGATCTGCCCCCCGCAGGTCAGCCCCGCTGAGGTCAGCCCCGGTTAGGTTTGCATTAAATAGCACCGCGTTAGTCAGATTAGCCCGCCGCAGAGTGGCGTTTGTAAGGTCGGTGCGGTTCAGGTTAGCGCGGCTGAGATCGGCACCTGTCAGGTCAACCCGCGATAGGTTGGTATAGACAAAGCTGGTGCCGCTCAAATCGCAATTCTGGCAAGACCGAGTTGAGAGCAGTTGCTGGAGGTGCTCCAGGTTTTCCGCCCGAGCAGGCAGGGCAGCGGTCAGGAGGGCGAGCGTGGTGGCAGTGAACAGCGATCGCATAGGCAGTGAGGAGAATGGGAGGGGAGAGGAGCCAGTCCGACCACCCTGAATACCTTAGGGTGGCTTCGCCGGAAACACAGTGGCGGGACGCTACCACTGTATCTGTCCAAAGTGTACTGAAATTTGGCAAGCGTCAAGCAAAATTCACAGAACTCCTTCCCTCAGCTTGCTTTGCAGTTGCTCACGAGCCGTATCCAAAGCCTCCGGCAGTTTCTCCGCATCCCGCCCTCCCGCCTGGGCCAGGTTGGGCCGACCGCCGCCACCGCCGCCGCAGATCTTGGCAATGCCGCCGATGAATTTGCCTGCCTGGAGTTTGGCAGTTTTGTTGACCGTGGGGCCAAAGGCAGCCACCAGGCTCACCTTACCTTCCGAGGGAATAGAACCCAGAATCACCGCACCACCGTCACCGAGCTTTTGCTGGAGCCGTTCAGCGGCGGTTTGCAGGGCCTTGGCATCTATCTCTCCCAGGTTGGCCACCAGGAGCTGATAGTCACCTACCACTTCCGCCTCGCTGAGGAGCTGATCAGATTTGGCGATCGCCAGTTCCGCATTCACGGCCTCTAGCTGCTTCTGGGTTTCCTTGAGTTCGGTCTGGAGAGCTGTGACCCGGTCGACCACCTCTTCGGGCTTGACCTTGAAGCGATCGCCCAGCTCCTTCACCACCTGATCGCGCACCTTCAGGTAGTCCAGCACAGCCGGTCCCGCCACCGCTTCAATGCGGCGAATGCCGGAGGAAATTCCCGTTTCGGCAATAATCTTAAACGCACCAATTTCAGCAGTATTGCGGACGTGGGTGCCGCCACACAGCTCCATCGAGACGCCCCGGAAGTCAATCACCCGCACCTGGTCGGCATACTTCTCGCCAAACATGGCGGTTGCACCTTTGGCTTTGGCCTCCTCCAGGGGCAGGATGGACACGTCGGCTTCATGGGCCTCGGCAATCCAGGTGTTCACCTGATCCTCGATCTGCTCCAGTTCCTCCGGAGTGATGGCGCGGGGGCAGGTGAAGTCGAACCGGAGACGATCAAAAGCTACCAGGGAACCAGCCTGGGAGACGGAGGAATCGACGATTTTCTTCAGCGCTGCCTGCAGCAGGTGGGTGGCGGTGTGGTTTGCCTGGGCGCGGCGGCGGCAGGCCCGGTCAATCTGGGCGGTAACCGCATCTCCCACTCGCAGGGTGCCCCGCTCGACCTGGCCGACATGGAGGAAAAAATCTGACTCTTTCTTCACGTCCTGAATGCGTACCAGCAGGTCAGTGCCAGAGAGGTAGCCGCGATCGCCCACCTGTCCCCCCGACTCGGCGTAGAAGGGCGTCCGGTCGAGGACAATTTGCACCTCACTGCCAACCTCGGCAGCGTCAACAGCGTGGCCCTCCACTAGCAGGGCGGCTACCTGGACCGTAGACTGGAGGTCCGTATAGCCCAAGAATTCGGTGCTGTGGATGTGCTCGGCAAGCTGATCGAGGCTGCCCTGAGCCGTGAGATCGACCGTTTCGTGGGCGGCGCGGGCGCGGGCGCGCTGGGCCTCCATCTCGGTGGCGAACTCGGCCACATCGATGGTCAAACCATTCTCTTCAGCGATTTCCTGGGTCAGCTCTAAGGGGAAGCCGTAGGTGTCGTACAGTACAAAGGCATCATGGCCGGAAATTTGCTTGGCGTCCTGCTTCAGGGCCTCTACGATGCGCTCGGCTAGCAGGGCCTCACCTCGCTCTAGGGTTTCCCGAAAGCGAGTTTCTTCCCGCTCCAGCTCGGCTTTAATGACGTTCTCTTCAGCCCGCAGATTGGGATAGGCGGCTTCCATGAGGGCGATCGCCGTTTCCGCAATCTCAGTGGCAAAGGGGCGATCGATGCCCAGCAGCCGACCGTGGCGCACCACCCGGCGAATCAGCCGCCGCAGCACATAGCCCCGGTCGGTGTTGGAAACCCGCACCCCATCGGCGATCAGGTGGGTCACTGCTCGGACGTGATCGCCGACAACCTTGAGGGAAACCTTGGCGGAGTCGTCGGCTTTGGCGTAATCAACGTTGGCGATCGCCGCTGCTTTCTCAATGATTGGAAAGATCAGGTCGGTTTCGTAGTTATTGGGCTGGCGCTGGAGAATTTGGGCCATGCGCTCCAGCCCCATGCCCGTATCAATGTTTTGCTTTTCCAGGGGCACCAGGTTGCCCTCGGCATCCCGGTTGTACTGCATAAAGACGAGGTTGTAGAACTCGATGAAGCGAGTATCGTCTTCCAGGTCGATGTCTTCTTCCCCTCGCTCGGGATGGAAGTCGTAGTAGATTTCCGAACAGGGACCACAGGGGCCGGTGGGGCCGGAAGCCCAGAAGTTATCGGCCTCATCCATACGCTGGATGCGGTGGGCGGGAATGCCAATTTCGTCGCGCCAGATGGCGAAGGCATCGTCGTCTTCCCGGAACACGCTGACCACCAGCCGCTCGGGGGGCAGCTTGTAGACTTCGGTGGAGAGTTCCCAGGCCCAGGCGATCGCCTCTTTCTTGAAGTAATCGCCAAAGCTGAAGTTGCCCAGCATCTCAAAAAAGGTGTGGTGCCGTGCCGTGCGCCCCACGTTTTCAATATCATTGGTGCGAATGCACTTCTGCGACGTGGTGGCCCGGTCCATCTCCGCCTGCCGCTGCCCCAGGAAAATGGGCTTGAAGGGCAGCATCCCGGCAATGGTCAGCAGCACGGTGGGGTCTTCGGGAATCAGGGAAGCGCTGGGCAGAATTTTGTGCTGCCGCGCCTCATAAAACCTGAGGAAGGTGTCGCGGATCTCTGCCCCGGAGAGGCTGGGGAAGTCTGTGGGGAAGGACAGCGCGACCTCCGCCTTGTCCGACTTGCCGCCTTTTTTAGCCGTGCTTTTGGCGGCGTCTTTTGCCGTTGTCTTTTCCGTGCTCTTTCCCGTATTCTTGCCCGAACTCTTTGCCGTACTCTTCGCCTTTTCCTTTGCCATGGGAACCCGTCTGCACTGCGATCAAACCACTCCTGTCCATCATAATATTCATTGCCCAGGGGCGACGGGCGCTAGTTTGCCGGTACAGAGGAGCGATCGCCCCCCAATCCACCTTGCTACAGTTGATCCAGGCTAAAATCCTGAAATCCTAACCGCAGGCAGCACCGATGGCCCAGGCATCCGACCCATCAGCTTCAGCGAATTTCTCTATGACCACGATTATCACCAGTGGCTCTGTACTACTGCCCAACTGCTGCGGGACAGTAAATTTTCCCAGGTGGATTGGCTCCCTCTCATTGAGGAAGTCGAAGAGATGGGGCGCAGCGAGCGGCGAGCCGTCGAAAGTAATCTGGAGGTGGTGCTAATGCATTTGCTGAAATACTGCTATCAGGCCGATGGGCGCTCCAATAGCTGGCGATACACGCTGACGGAGCATCGCAGCCGACTAGCCAAACTCCTGCGGGATAGCACTAGCCTCAAGCGATACCTGGAAACTTGATTCGACGACTGCTACCAGACGGCTCGCAGGCTAGCGGCAGATGGGGCGGGGCTGGCGATTAGCCGGTTTCCGGATCAATCCCCCTTCTCCCCGGCTTAGGTGCTGGATATCGACTACTTGCCCAGTTGACTTGCTGACTGAATCTATCGACTAAACGCTTACCTAACTTATGGAATTGCCATCGGTTTATGAGTCCCTTAGATCTGGCGATTTTAATTGTTTACACCGTCGTCGTTGTCAGTGTGTTTCTGCGAGCGATTAAGTCGTTTAAGAATAAAAAAGTAACTATTGCCCTAAACAGCGATCGCCTCAAAGAATCCCTGGAGCAGCAGAACCTCCAAGATCAGGTAGAGGTCAAGTTTAAGTTCGACAAGCAGTATGCCGTGGATGCGCTGCCAAAAACCCTGGCCCTCAGCCTGGTTAATAACTCTAGCCAGATCATTCACGTAGATTGGGACAGCAGCACGATTATGAGACCGGGGGAGCGATCGCGGCGGGTCATTCGCCTCACGCCTTACAAAAGTCCTGACCTATCTCAGGCCCAGGCCGTCAGCGCTGTTGCCCCCAACAGTACCCTCCAGGAACAGGTCACCGCCGAAGATGCCCTGGCTCCCTCAGAAGATAATCCAGAAATTCTAGAGCCCGCTAAGCCACTCGTTGAGCTGCAGGTCCCCCAAAAGCCGGCGAAGAGGGCTCCGCGCTGGGTTATGTCTGCAAAAGCAAAGCCAGGACCGCCAAAGCCAATTCAGGATTTCCAACAGGTCATGTCCGGAAAACCCATCGTCTTCTCGATGTATTTGTTCATGCGCGCCACCGGACGACTCACCGAAACAGATAGCGACAGCGCGCCCCAGACCGGCAGCCAGACCTATGTCATTCACTGCGAATTTCACATAAACAGGTGTCTGTGGCAGGATACGGTGCCGTGGTAAAAACCGAAAGACGGCGATCGCCATCGCCAATTAGACTGGGGATAGGAAGGAGTAGGCGAGGCGGTTGCAGGCCAGCAGCCTGAGGAAAGTCCGGGCTCCCGAAAGACCAAACTTGCTGGGTAACGCCCAGTGCGGGTGACCGTGAGGATAGTGCCACAGAAACATACCGCCGATGGGATTTTGGATTGGCGATTTTGAATTTTGGCTCAATCTAAAATCCAAAATCAAAAATCAAAAATCCCAGGTAAGGGTGCAAAGGTGCGGTAAGAGCGCACCAGCAGCATCGAGAGGTGCTGGCTCGGTAAACCCCGGTTGGGAGCAAGGTTAGGAACAAGGGTTGGTCTTTTTCCCGTTCCGCTTATTCGCGCCGCAAGAGGCGGCTGGTAACAGCCGTCCCAGATAGATAACCGCCCTCCTGAGCACATCAGGAGAACAGAACCCGGCTTATGTCCTGCTCCTTCCCACCCATTTGTCCGTCCTATTTGTCCGACCAAACCGGCCCATGCACCTCCCCGATCCGCGCCGCCAAAAGCAGCTCCAACAGCTTGTGGTCAAGCTGGGCTTGCCCGATGATGCCCCCATCCAGTGGCATCTGCTGGATCAGGCTCTTACCCACGCCACCTTCTCCCAGACCCGCAACTATGAGCAGCTTGAGTTTGTGGGCGATGCGGTGCTGCGGCTGGTGTCGGCAGCATGCCTCTACGAAACCTATCCCCATTTGGCGGAGGGCGATTTGTCGGCGATTCGGGCGGTGCTGGTGAGCGATCGCACCCTGGCCAAGCTGGCCGACCGCTACAACCTCAGCCGCTATCTCCTGGTTGGAGCCAGCGCCCTGGGGGACAAAGCCGGTGCCCAAACCCGGTCTGCTGCCGCCTTTGAAGCCCTCCTGGGGAGCTTATTCCTCAGTACCCACGATCTTTCTCTCGTGCGCCCCTGGCTCAACGTCCAGCTCCAGGAATTTGCGGATACGATTCGCCGCGATCCTACGTTAGAAAATTACAAGGGGGCACTTCAGGGATTCACCCAGGCGCAGTATCAAATCCTACCCGACTATCGCGTTACAGAAATCGGGCACAATCACGGGGACAAAGAGCGGTTTCTGGCCGAGGTGTGGCTAAACGGCAAGTGCTGGGGAGCCGGCAAGGGCCAGTCCAAAAAAGCCGCCGAACAGGAAGCAGCCCGCATCGCCTTTCATGCCCTGCAGCCCCAGCAGAGTTAGGGTTTAACCAAAGCTCGTGCTGAGTGTTTGGGTTAAGCAATCAGAAATCTTTACATCAGCCAGGAGGGCAATAGGTGGGACAGCAGCCAGTCGGCATCGCCATTTTAGGGGCAGGACGGTGGGGCACCCATCTCACGCGCCATTTTTCCAGTCATCCCAATGCCCATCTGCGGCTGGTGGCCGATCCAAATCCCCGCCAGCTTGAGAGACTGGCGCAGCGCTTTGGGCTATCGGGCGTTCGATTAACAACGGACTGGCGGGATGTCCTGACCCAGGAGAGGATTGAGGCGGTGGCGATCGCCACGCCTGCCGCCACCCATACCCCGCTCGTGCAGGCTGCCCTGGAGCGGGGCTATCACGTACTGGTAGAGAAGCCCCTGACGCTGGATGTGAGTGAGGCGATCGCCCTCTGCCATCTGGCCGACCAGCAAAACTGCCTGCTGGTGGTGGACCATACCTATCTTTTCAATCCTGCGGTGACGGCAGGAGCGGCCCTCATCCGCAAGCAGGGCATTGGCTCCATGCGCTACGGCTATGCCAGCCGTACTCACCTCGGCCCCGTGCGCCAGGATGTGGATGCCCTGTGGGATTTGGCTATTCATGACCTAGCGATCTTCAACCTCTGGGTGAACGAGTTCCCGATGGAGGTGCAGGCCAGCGGCGAGGTTTGGCTACAGCCGGCGTCCGTCGCGCCCCACTTTCCCATGGGATTGGCTGACCTGGTGTGGATTCGAGTGCGCTATCCCAGCGGCTTCCATGCCGTGATTCACGTCTGCTGGCTCAACCCGGACAAGCAGCGCCGACTGACGGTAGTGGGCAGTGACGGGGCCTTAATCTTTGATGAGATGCAGCCCGACGTCCCCCTGATTCGCCTCCAGGGCCAGATGATGCACCAGGAAAACGGTTTTGCCCCCAGCGACACCCAGCGGGACGGGGTGCCCTTGCCAGCGGTGGAGCCCCTGGGGCAGGTCTGCGGGCATTTTCTAGAGTGTGTGCAGCGGCAGCAGCCGTCAGACATTACCTCGGGCTGGCAGGCGGTGGGCTACGTGCAGGTGTTAACGGCGATCGCCACCTCCCTGCAGTGGGGGGGCTGCCCGGTTAGCGTCGAGCCGCCCCGTCCGATGCCCACTCGTCAGCCTGCTGCTGCCAGTCGTCCCCCAGCCGAATGGTAACGTCTGACTGCAGGATGCCCGTGCTCTCATTCAGGACTTCGCCGAACCCTAAGGCGGCCCGCACTGCTGCGGCACTACCCACGTCTCCCTGCTGGGCAATGATGCGAGTTTCGTCAAGGGGCTGCTCCCAGTCACGATTAACGTAAACGTTGCGATAACCCGCCTCATTCAGCCGCTCAATTAGGGCAGCTACAGCGTCTGCGTCGTCCGTGGTGTCCTGGATGGCGATACTGAGGTAGCCGGGGTCAATGTCGCTGGGGGGGCGATCGCCCCAGTCAAAATACTGGGCCGCCATGTCATCAATGGCTTCTTCGTCGGGTAGCCAGTAGCTCAGGTCATAGTCGCCGGGATTGCTGAATTCGCCGGGGAGCATCAGCATATTGACATCCGCTCGTTCGGTGCGGGAGGCGAACCCTACCAGGGCCAGCAGCTCCTCCACAGCCAGGTTGCTATCGAGGTGGTCCTGAATGACGGAAAGAATTCTGGGAAAGCGGGCCAAGGTGATGGGGTTGAGAGTCTGCTCCTGGAGCGCTCGCAGCAGCATCTGCTGGCGCTGCACCCGGCCAATGTCGCCATTGGCGTCATAGCGAAACCGCAGGAACTGGAGAGCCTGGTCGCCGCTGAGGTGCTGCTCCCCCTGCTTGAGGTTGATGTAGAGGTGCTGGCTGTCGTCCTGATACTTCATGTCCTGGGGCACGTAGACCGTAACGCCACCGAGGGCGTCGATCAGCTTTTCCACCCCCTGAACGTTGATGCGGACGTAGCGGTCGATGCGCACCCCGCCCAGCAGATCGCTCACGGTGGTAGCGGCGGTAGCGGCCCCGTAGAGATTGGCCTCATTGAGCTTAGTCATAGTTCCCTCCACCTCGGTACGGGTGTCTCGCGGCAGGGAGAGGACAGTGAGCTGATTGGTCTCTGGGTCAAAGCGAATCAGCAGCATGGTGTCTGCCAGCCCCTCGAAGGAGTCCACCAGAGCGTGGTAGCCCACGTCTTCGAAGTCGGCGGGCAGGTCGTCTAGATCGGAGGTGAGCACCTTGACCCCCAGCACCAGGATGTGGACCGGACGGGTAAGCTGGGGCAGGCGGAAGTTCATGCCGGTGGAGATGCGATCGCCCTGGTCAAACACCTCTGCTTCCTCAGCGCTCAGCTGGCGCTGCATTAGGGGCGTACTGGCCAGCGCCACTGCCAGCAGTGCCCCCGCCGCCGCCGACACCATAGCCACCGCCGATAGCCCTGCCGTAATCCAGACCCAGCGCCAGCGGCTATGGGGCGGTGATGGAGAGCGACCGGATGCAGGTTGAGTCAAGCGGGAATTTGACGCGCGATTGGACGACACAGTGGGCCTCGTAGATGAGCAGGGAACACGAAATGGAGCGGTGAGCCATTATTCTACTCCAGCAGCCATCGTAGCAAGCTTCTGAGACGTGACACGATGGTGGGTGTCCCGTCTCACGATAGTGGAGTACGGGGATAGTGACGCAGCGCGCCACCATCCCCCAAGTCCGTACCTGACGCGACTGGAAATCGCTATAACAACGCACTAGGGCAGGCGATCGCCCAGGCGGCTCACCCCCGGCAGCCACAACCGTTTACGCCGCCAGAGCTGCACCATCAGCCCAATATTCACCAGAAAATAGCCCGACGTCAGCAGGCTGCTCATAATCAGCAGGGGCAGGGCCAGGGAATCAGATGCCTGTGCCCCGGTATTGAGCAGCAGATAGCTCAACAGCCAGCCTAGGGCCAGAGTCACCGCCAGCCGACTGACCGCCCGCTGCTGGCGATCGCCCTGCCGCCGGTAAAGGGTCCACAGGGCCGGGAAAAAGCCCACCACGGGGAGCAGGTACAGAAACAGCCCAATGCGCCTCAGATCGCCATTGCCCAGGGACTCCTCAAAAAAGACGGGGTCGAGGCGCGATCGCCAGTCCGGCTCCAGGGCGCTAGACGCCTGTGGGTTGGAGTCAGGTTGTCCAGAATGGGGACGTTCGGGGTTAGACTGCCCGGAACTAGACTGCTCAAACATGTTTTCCATCCATCATCATTGTTATGTTAGGCACTTTAAAGTCTTTGCTGCCTATTGTGGCGGGATGTTGTTTATCCGCAGATGACGCAGATGACGCAGATAACCAGCATCTCTGGATTGCGGAACATCATCAGGATACCCAAAATGCCTGAATCTGCTTGAGGGTAGACGACGCGATCGCCATAAGTCTGCATTCTAAGGGGGCGTGCGGTCAGTCTGGCTCGGTACAGTAACGGACGGTAGCCGATTTCAGTTGGTCGGATAATTCTTCTACAAGAATCGTTGAAAATCACTGGGAGGAAATTGGATGGCGACGTACGTCATTACGGGAGCCAGTCGTGGGATTGGGCTGGAATATTGCCGACAGCTACAGAGTCGGGGCGAGGAGGTGATTGCGGTTTGCCGCTCTACCTCTGAGGAGCTGGCAGCCCTGGGTGTCCGAGTGGAGTCCAATATTGACGTGACCTCTGATGAAGCGGTGGCGGATCTGGTGCGGCGGCTCCAGGGCGATCGCATCGATGTGCTCATCAACAACGCGGGCATCATCAAAAGCGACTCTCTCAGCAGCCCCAACTTTGACCACATCCGCCAGCAGTTTGAGGTCAATGCCCTGGGCGCTTTGCGGGTCACCCGTGCCCTGCTGCCCCTGCTGCACGAGGGCTCCAAGATCGTGATGATGACCAGCCGCATGGGCTCGATTGAGGACAACACCTCCGGCGGCTACTACGGCTATCGCATGTCGAAGGCGGCCATGTCCATGGCGGGCAAGTCCCTGGCGAATGACCTGCGCGATCGCGACATTGCCGTCGCCATCCTCCACCCCGGCATGGTGAGTACCCGCATGACCAACTTCAGCGGCATCTCCACCGAGGAATCGGTCAAGAACCTGATCCAGCGCATTGATGAACTTTCCCTGGAGAATACGGGCACGTTTTGGCACGCCAAAGGCGAGGTGCTGGCCTGGTAGGAGACGCCCATTGGGACAGTCCCGATAGAATGGGGATGCGGATTTCGGCGGTGCCGCCTGATTGCCGCGCAGCAGTCTGAATGGCGATCGCCCACATCCCGCGAGGGCAAATGGCCATTTGCCCCTACAGGATTTTTCATCCCTGAAATCTGATGCCCATCCACCCACCCCTCTATCCCCTCAGCGTCGCGCCCATGATGGACCGCACCGATCGCCACTATCGGTACTTCATGCGGCAGATGACCCGTCACACCCTGCTTTACACCGAGATGGTGACCACGGCGGCGATTCTGCATGGCGATCGCGACCGGCTGCTGGGCTTTACTCCCGATGAGCAGCCGCTGGTGCTGCAGTTGGGGGGGGATAATCCGCAGGACCTGGCCACCTGTGCCCGCATTGCCGCTGATTGGGGCTATGACGAGGTGAACCTGAACGTGGGCTGTCCTAGCGATCGCGTCCAGACGGGCAACTTTGGGGCCTGCCTGATGGCCCAGCCCCAGCGGGTGGCGGACTGCGTGGCGGCTATGCAGGCGGCGGTGACCATCCCGGTGACGGTAAAGCACCGCATCGGCATTGATGACCTGGATGGCTACGAAGATTTAGCGAATTTTGTGCAAACGGTGGCGGCGGCAGGGTGCGATCGCTTCACCGTCCATGCCCGCAAAGCCTGGCTCCAGGGCCTCAGCCCCAAGGAAAATCGCACCGTGCCGCCCCTGCGCTACGCAGACGTCTATCGCCTCAAGCAGGACTTTCCCCACCTGTGGATTGAAATCAACGGCGGCATCACCGATCTGGAGCAGGTGCGCGCCCACCTCCGGCAGGTGGATGCGGTGATGGTGGGCCGGGCCGCCTATGACAATCCCTACCTGTTTGCTGCGGGCGATCGCGACTTCTATGGCTCCAATCACCCTCCCCTGACCCGGCGGCAGGTTGTGGAAGCCATGCTGCCGTATATTGAGTACTGGACCGAGCGGGGGCTGAAGCTTAACAAAATCACCCGTCACATGCTGCAGCTCTTTACCGGCCAGCCGGGGAGCCGCATCTGGAAGCGCCACCTCACGGAGCAGTCCTGCAAGCCGGGGCGGGGGGCGGAGGTGCTGCGGGAGGCCCTGGTGCTGATGCCGTCCGGTAGTTAACCGCGGCAGGTGGGCAATGCCCGCCCTACCTTTTGTATTCAGGAAACGCCATGAATCCTTCGTCTGACGCCCGCCAGTACGCCCCTGCCACCACCCGCAACCGGGAGCCGATTCTCGCCATCCTCCAGCAGGTGCTGCCGCCGGAGGTCACGGTGCTGGAGGTGTCTAGCGGCACGGGGGAGCACGCCGTTTTCTTTGCGCCCCGTCTGACTCCCCGCCACTGGCTGCCGTCGGACCCCAATCCCCTGGCGCGGGCTAGCATTGCGGCCTGGCAAGAGCGAACTCCCTCGGCAAACCTCTTTCCGCCCATCGCCCTGGATGCCCGTGATGCCATCTGGCCCATTGAGCAGTCACCGCTGCCCGAACCTTTGCAGGCGCTGGATCTGGAGCGATATCCGGTGGGGGCGATCGCCAACATCAACATGATCCACATTGCCCCCTGGGACGCCTGCCTGGGGCTGATGGCAGGCGCACAGCGAATTCTGCCCAGTGGCGGCATTTTGTACCTGTATGGCCCCTTCAAGCGCAACGGTGCCCACACGGCCCCAAGCAACGAAGCCTTTGACCAAAGTCTGCGCTGGCAAGATCCGAGCTGGGGCGTGCGGGATCTGGAGGAGGTAACGTCAGTGGCAGCAGATCACCAGCTTGAGCAGATGGCGGTTTATGAGATGCCTGCCAACAACCTTTCCGTCGTGTTTAAGAAACGTTGAGGAGCTGATATGCTATTGCCAAAGCATTGCCTGAAGCCTCCCCCGAATTGAATTCGGGGGGTTCCCAAACTTGAGTTAGCTTTTCGGGCGATCATCCCTATCTGGCCAACTGGTATAGCGTTTCCTGGATGGCTGCCCAGTCTGCTTCAGACAGCAATACTGCATTGCCGCTTTGTCCTGTAATAAGTACGTGGCCATAAATAAAAGCCAGTGGGGTTGGGGGGGGCGGCGGGCCGGGCCGCGCCCGCCCGGGCGGATGCAGAACAGTCATAACATGTAGAATAATTTTATTTTTTTAAATAGTTTCATCTCTCCAATCATCTTCCGGGGGGGGGGCGGGCCCCGGCCCGGCGCCCCCCCCACCCCACCATAGCTACGTTTACTTGTGACCACCTACTTAACTTTTGATGGGACTGGCTGACAGAATCAATCAAATCCTGCAACTGCTGCTGAGCTTCATCAACTGAAATCATAATCCTCGACCCAATCTAGATCTCTAAAGTAATAGAGCTAATAGTCCCGCACTTTAGGGCAAGCCCCTAAACCAGACGGGGCGATAGCGGAGCGGGTAGACAGGCAGGGCTGATGATAGCCTGCCTCCTCCTCCAGGGGTGGTGGCGTCTGACCGAACACCATTTCGCAGCTAAAGTCCTCAAAGTTGGGGGTCATGGTGAGGGGAATGCCAAAGTCCTGGGTGAAGAATGTCTGGGTGGGCAGCTTGCACATATTGACGCACATGCCCACACAGCGGCTATTTTCCAGGTAGCGGCACTTCTGGATGTGAACGCCGCTGGCCTGTTGCCGCAGAGTACCGTCCTCATCAGGGACTTCTACTGTGGTGACCTCGCAGGGACCAACCAGCCACTTAAACAGGGCCGCCGCAAACCAGGCGTTAAGTTCACACACCAGACGGGTGGGAGAGAACAGGGTGCGAATCAGCCAGAGCACCGGGGCGGGAATCAGGGATTTGAGGATGCTGATCACGGCTTCCTGCTGCTGCTGAGCGTTGCGCCCCGCCATTATTTGCTTTGACAGATCCACCAGACCGTCGTATCCCTTCAGGACGGTGCGAAAGCCTGACACCTTAGCCATGCGACGAGAGAACAGCCAGATGAACAGGCGATCAAAGGGATTGTCCTGATAGACGGATTGATTGACGGGGGACAGTCGGGTCATAGCGTCGTTTACTGATGGCTACCTATTCACCTGCCCGAAAACTCGCCAGAATTTTTGGCATCAAAAGCTCTCAGCGGAGCTTTCGGATAGGTTCTTAGGAATAGACCGTATCCATTTTCTCGATGTAGTCGCGAATTGAATTGAGGTCAATATAACGATCTGTAGCGTTACGAAGTTCCCGGGCAATCATCCCTTCGGTTGAAACCACGGTAATGTGAGTATTTTTGGAGCGCAGCAGCTCAATCGCCCGCTCAAAATCACCATCACCACTGAAGAGAATCACCTGATCATACTGGTCAACGGTATTGAACATATCGACTACAATTTCGATGTCCAGATTCGCCTTTTGGGAATAGCGCCCTGAAGAATCGTCATAATACTCTTTGAGCACCTTCGTTCGTACCGTATATCCTAAGCTAATGAGGGCATCTCGAAATCCGCGCTGGTCCTGGGAATCCTTCAGTCCGGTGTACCAGAAGGCATTAATTAGACGGGTGTGAGCGTCGCTGGTAAAGTAATGCAAAACCCGCTTCGGGTCAAAGAACCAGCCATTCTTTTGCTGAGCGTAGAACATGTTGTTCCCGTCTACAAAAATCGAGAGACGGTTAATTATAGACATAAAAATTTATACCTAAATATATGACGTTAGAAATCACGCTAATAAAATTTAATTGAGAATTGAACGGTTAAATTAGTTGCCCTGAACTCAGTAATTTCAATTAGGACCCTGTTCCAATCAGCTCGGTGTTTCAGTCAGCCTACAGCAGTCAGACAGAATCTCGAACTTCAGGTTCAAAATGGCCCTAGCTGCTCGTGAAACTGCAGCTAAGAACCGTTAACATGCAGCCTCTTGAGTTTACCTGTCAACCCAAAGCGCCGTTTGATATTGAGCGCTCAATGAATTGTCAGGCTACTGAACGCCAGTGGGCAGATGACAAATAGCCAAATCCACGTCCCAAAATTCGCTGGATTTCCTGAAATTTAGAACTCCTGACGGCGCTTGGGAATAGGTTCTGAGGGCGAGCAGTAAGCACCTAGCAAACCGAAATAGAGACTTAAGGAATAGAGATCTCAAGTAGAGAGGCGCTTAAGATATAGAAATTTAGGATGCAGATTATAGGTTCTTAATTTCATATTATAGAGCTTTTGGCTTAAGTGGATGCTGCTGAAACGACTTCACCTCCTGACTTCGCCTGCCAGATGGAGCAAGTTATCAGCCATATGGCAGATGCCATTTGGTAAAAACTCTGGCGTCAGAGTTCTTTGTCTGATTTATTCAATTTATTCTAGACTACCCAATGAACGAATACGATAGCTCTTGCTTTCACATTCTGAGACTCGGTGATGACGATTCTATCCAATGCCTCCTTCCATCTGGCGAACGCTGAAGGAGCGACAGCCCTCATTGCCTCAACTATTGCTCCGACCGCATATACTGCTCATTGCCAGACCGCTCCTCTGCGGCTGGGGGTTATGGCATCGGGCAACGGCAGCAACTTTGAGGCGATCGCCCAGGCCATCACGACCAAGACCCTCAACGCCCAAATCCAGGTCGTGGTCTACAACAACCCCGATGCCGGCGTGGTCGCACGGGCCAACCGTCATCAGGTGCCATCGGTGCTGCTCAACCACCGGGAATTCCCCAGCCGGGAGGCGCTGGATCAGGCCATTGTGGAGACAATGGTGCGCCATCAGGTGGACTGGGTGATCATGGCGGGCTGGATGCGGCGGGTCACGGCAGTGCTGGTCGATGCTTTTCGGGGGCGCATTCTCAACATTCACCCCAGCCTACTGCCCAGCTTTCCCGGCATTCGGGCCGTGGAGCAGGCGTTAGCGGCGGGGGTAGCCATCACGGGCTGCACCGTTCATCACGTCGTTCTGGAGGTAGACAGTGGGCCAATTGTGATGCAGGCGGCGGTGCCAGTGCTGCCGGACGATACTGCCGAGGCGCTGCACCAGCGGATTCACGCCCAGGAGCACCAGATTTATCCAATGGCGATCGCCCTGGCCACTGGTGCTGCTGTATAGCCCTACGGGCTCAGGTCTGATTGCGGAATCCTCGCGATGCGGGGGTTCCACACCGTCCGAATGCCCTAACGCGAAAGCGTAGCGCTATACCTGGGAGCGATCGGTAAGGATTTCGTAACCCGTCTCCGTTACCAGCACCGTGTGCTCAAACTGGGCGGAAAGGGCGCGATCGAGGGTGACCACCGTCCAGCGATCGGGCAGGGTGCGGGTGTGGCGGGAGCCGGCGTTGAGGATGGGCTCGATGGCCAGGGTCATGCCCGCCTTGAGCTTCACGTTAGGGAGCTGGTGGGTGCGGACGTTGAATACTGAGGGCTCTTCGTGGAGATTGCGCCCGACGCCGTGCCCAGTGAAGTCCTCCACGATTTTGAAGCCGTTGGCCTCTGCGTGATCTTGAATGGCCCCCGCAATGTCCAGCAGACGCTTACCGGCTTTCACCTGCTCGATGCCCTTATAGAGGGTTTCCTCCGCCACGCGCACCAGCTTAGCTGCTTCCTCAGACACCGCACCGACGGTGATGGTGATACAGGAGTCGCCGTGGAAGCCCTCGTAGTACGCACCCGTATCCACCTTCAGCAAATCCCCCTCCCGAATTACCTTGCGGCGGCTGGGGATACCGTGGACCACCTCGTCGTTGAGGCAAGAGCAAATGGAGGCGGGAAAGCCGTAGTAGCCCTTGAAGCTGGGCACGGCTCCCATCTCCCGAATGCGCTGCTCGGCGTAGGCGTCCAGGTCCGCCGTGGTCATGCCCGGCTCCACCCGGTGGGCGATTTCCTTTAGCACCGTGGCCACGATGTGGGCGGCCTGGCGCATGGTTTGGATCTCGGCTTCGGACTTAATTTCGCCGCCGCGTCCGGTTTTGCGAATGCGGGGAGAACTGCTGGGCTTGGGCAGGAGGTTCGTCAAAAAATTCATGAATCTACTGGTTGGAGGTTCGTTCCGACTGAAATCATCCCGTGCCGGGTAGCCGGGAAGGGCGATCGCCCCTTCTCGATTCTACAATCTTGGACCAACTGGTGCTGAATCAGGACTCTTCAATGGTGATCTGGCCCACCATGCCCGCTTCTGCGTGACCCGCGATGGAGCAGTGCAGCTCATAGACACCCGGCTTGAGGGGCACAAACACCCATTCCGCCTCGGCTCCCGGCTTCAGCTCCAGCTCGTGGATCGCCCCCTTGACCTCCACGCCCGCTGTCTCCACCTTTTGGGACCAGATGTTGTCAGCGAAATCCTTCGCCGTGAAGTAGTGCTTTTGAGGACTGGGGTTGTCCAGTACCAGGGTGTAGCGCTGGCCCGCCTGGAAGGTCAGGGTGTCGGGCACAAACTGCAGCCCTCCGGCCTCGGTGCCCAGATGGACGCGCATCTCGATTGGGGGCAGGCGACTGGGGGCAGTGGCGGCGATCGCCTCCCCACCCGTTAACCACGCTATTCCCACCAAAAGTGCCCCCAGGCAAAGCTGAACAATGACCTGGCAGCGCATTCTTCTTCCCCAGCTAAAGGAGAACCAGTGACCGATCATCCTGTCCTCACGAAGACTCAGTAAGCTTTTAAGATTCTAAGCCCATTTCCGAGACGGGAGAAACTGGTTCCTCAAAAAAGCTCTGGGGATACTGGGTGAGCAGGTCCGCTGGATCGCGGTAGACGGCGGCACAGCCCGCATTTTTCAGCACCGCTTCCGAGAAGCCGCCGCACAGGACGCCAATGGTGCGGATGGGAATTTTGCGGGCTGCCTCGGCATCGTAGGGACTGTCGCCCACTACCAGGGCTGCCTCAGGGGCAACTCCCTCCAGTTTCTGTAGGGCCGCTGCGAAAATGTCCGGTTCCGGCTTAGACTGCTCCGCGTCATCCGTTGAGGTGGAGCCATCGATCAGATCCCCCACCTCCAGGAGCCGAATATTGTGCTCCACTGACTCCCGTCGCCCCGAAGAGGCCAGCACAATCTGAATGCCGTCTTCCTTGAGGCGCTGAAAGAGCGATCGCACCTGGGGAAAGGGCTGCACCTGGGGGAGGAGCTGCTCCTGGTAGTAGGACTTGCGATCGCCCGAAATATCCTCTGTCACCCGCTCTCGGTCGGCTTCTGGCACAAAGGCGGCGACGATATACTCCCCTCCTTTGCCGATGTGCTGCTTCACCTCGTCAAAATCCACCGAGTAGCCGTGGCGCTTAAACGCCTCAACCCACGCTTGGGCATGGAGCGCTACGGAGTCGACTAACGTGCCATCAATATCGAAAATAACGGCCTTAGGCATAGCGGTAACCAAATTGGTGAGGGGGTTAAGTTAGAAAACCGTAGGGTGGGCATTGCCCCATCACACCCCTGCGGCTCAGACAGTAAGCCTCAGGCAGTAAGCCAATGGTGGGCGTTGCCCACCCTACTTCTTTAGGACAAGATTTACTGAAACTTCTTTGACGCTTCGGCGAACGACTGGCTCAGATCCTCCCAGGCCGCCTGGAAGCCAGCCTGCACTGTCTCAAAGGCTGAATCGCTGGATGCTTTGATCTCATCCAGCCGCTTCTGAGCATCCGTTCTGCGGGCGTTGATTTCCTCCAGGTGGCGATTCATTTCGGCCCGCTTATCGGCGGTAGCCAGCTCGGCCTTGGCCTGCATCTCGTCCATCTTGGCTCCGAGTTCGGCCATTTTTCGCTCCATTTCGCCCTGGTACAGGTCCTTTCTATCCATCGGGAATTTGCTCTCCTTATCTGCGTCTCTAAAGTCTCAGACCTGGCAGGAATTTTTCTACTGTCCAGAGAGAGAAAGTAGACGGAGAGATATCGTCCGCCCGTCGGATTTTAATTCTCGTGGTGGGGGTCAGTGTGGGGCACCAGGGAGTGGGGCCGCTCCAGGCCGTTGGCCAGCATCAGGTCCACGTTGCCCATGATCTCCCTAGGATCGCCATCGGCCACCGCCCGGCCCTCGCTGATGAGGATGACGCGATCGCACACCTCCAGCACAAATTCCAGGTCGTGGGAGGAGATCAGCGTCGTTTCGGGAGACTGCTGTAAAAACTGGATCAGCCGCCGCCGCGCCCGCAGGTCCAAGTTAGCGGAAGGTTCGTCGTAGATGATCAGCTGGGGCCGCATGGCAATCACGCCGGCGATCGCCACCATGCGCTTCTCCCCGCCCGACAGATGATGGGGGGGACGGTCAATCCGGTCTATCATGCCCGTGAGGGTGAGCGCTTCGGTTACCCGCGCCTGCACCTCAGCGGGTTCCAGCCCCATGTTTTCTGGCCCAAAAGCCACATCATCCCGCACCGAGGCGGCAAAGAGCTGGTCATCGGGATTCTGGAACACCAGACCAATCTCCGAGCGGAACTCCCCCGACACCACGGGTTTGCCAAACAGGCTCACCGTCCCCTTGGTGGGCACCAGAATGCCGCAGACGGTCATAAACAGGGTGGTTTTACCGGCACCGTTAGGACCAATGATGCCCACCCGTTCGGACGGCTGCACCGTCAGGCTAATGCCCTTGAGAATGTCGTCCGTATCGGCATAGGCGAAGTGGAGGTCTTGAACGGCGATCGCCCCCCCTGGCGCGTCAGCGAGATCCGGTGCAGTCATTGCGGGTGAAGATGGCGGTTGGGTTTGGGTCATAGAGGCCGGGCTCAGTTCCAGAGTTGGGCGACGAAAAAGGTGGCGGCGATCAGCAGGGTGATGGTGGTGGCGATCGCATTCCAGGGCGCTTCAAAGTAAGGGTTGGGGGACTGTAGGGCAGTAAACGACTGGGGCTTGGCCCGGTTACTGTAGCCCCGCAGCCGCATCGCTTTGTAGACCCGCTCCGACTGTTCATAGCTGCGGATGAACAGGGTGCCCGTCAGCGAGGCCAGCAGCCGCAGGTCCCGACCGTCTGGCAGAAACCAGACCCGCCGCCGCCGCTGCCGGTAGCGGGCTCCCTGGCCAAAGCCCCGCAGCCCCATGGCCCGCCGCATGGTGTTGAGGTTACTGGCCACGTCGAACAGGTAGCGGTAGGTGAGCAGCATCATGTCCGCCATCACGTCCGGCAATCCCAGGGAGCGCATGGCTTTGATGGTAGTGAGAAAGGGAATGGTGCCCAGCAGCACCAGCACCACCGTAATGATGCAGAGGAACCGACAGGCAATCAGCAGCACCGCCAGCGTCCCCTCCTGCCGCAGGGTGAGCCAGCCCCACTGCCAGAGCACCGTACTGCCGGAAAACCAGGGCAGCAGCAGCACGATGCCCAGCAGAAACAAGCCGGGGTAGCGCAGGCGCGATCGCAAAAACGGCAGGGGCAGGCGCGACAGGGCAAACAGGGCCACCGTCACCGCCACCATTCCCGGCAGCAGCGTCAGCTTTTCCACGAAGGCGAAGGCAAAGATCAGCGCCACTAGGGCCACTAGCTTGGAGTGGGGTTCCCAGCGGTGGATCACCGAATCGAGGTGAGCGTACTCGTCAATTTTGAAGCTTGCCACTGAATCCCCTACACCCTTTCCACTTCCTCACCCCGACGCTGCGATCGCCGCGGCGAGTCCTGCAATAGCTCTGGCTTCACCTGCTGCAAAAACAGCACCAGCATGGCGGTAAACACTCCCTCAATCAGGGCCAGGGGAATGTGGGCCAGGGATAGGCCGTAGATAGCCGCCTGTTCCGTTGCCCGGTCAAATCCAGAGGGAATATAGCTGATCACCAGGGTGAAGAAGATCAGGGTGGCGATCGCAATCCCTACCGCCCCCGCCAAAAATCCGCAGAAACCATCCGCCAGCCTGGGCTTGATGCGGCGGGCCAAAGGATGGCGCAGCTTGAACACCTGATAGGCAATCAGGGCGGGCACCCCCATCATCACTGCGTCTACCCCCAGCGTCGTCAGCCCCCCATGCCCCAGAATCACCGCCTGAAAGAACAGGCCGATGAGAATCGCCGGAAAAGCATAGTAGCCCAAAACGGCTCCCAATAGCCCGTTGAACACCAGATGAATGCTGGCGGGGGGGATGGGGATGCTGATGGATGAGGCCACAAAGAAGGCCGCCGTCAGCAAAGAGGCTTTGGGAATATCCGCGCTGGGGTCGGGCAGCTTGTTGATGCGGCGCAGGGAGTACCAGGCCACGGGAGCGGCGATCGCATAACCCGCTACACAAACCTGGGCGGGCAAAATGCCGTCAGGGATGTGCATGGCCTATTTCTTCCTAGCCATAAAGAACAGGGCCGTACCGATGAAGCCCCAGATTACCGCTCCCGCCATGACAGCCTTTTGCAGGGGGTCCAGCTCGGTAGAGCCAGAGACGGAGTTGCTCACCATCGCCACTGCCGCCTCAGCCTCGGCAGCGTCCCCCCCCGTTTCTGCTGCCTCTGCCACGGGCTCACCCAGGGGAATGCTGACGATGTCACCGTGCCCCGCCTGGCGCACCTGCACATCCCACTGCCCCGGTAGCGAGGGGTCAGGGGTAAAGGTAAACCGCCCCTGCTCGTCCGTGGTGCCCGTCAGCCAGGGTTCCGCTGGATTGTCGGGGGCATAGACTACCACCTGGGCGTTGGCCATAGGCTTGCCCGTGTCGTAGCTGGCCTGGACTTCTAGAGCCTGGGTGGTGCGGTACTCAATCTGAGTGCCGTGGGCGATCGCCCTGGGAGCTAAGGCCACCCCCGCCCATAGCAGCAGGGGAATCAGGAGGGTTCGTTTCATATCAGCTTGCTTCATCAGGTTTTGATGTGAATCCCAAAACCCTGATGGGTTTTGGGACAAGGTTTAGCTCATTGGAGCCTCGGCGCAGTGGCCCTCGCCTACGTGGGCCAGACCAGACACCGTCTTTTCGAGGGTACTGTAGTCTTCTGGAGAAAGCTGCTCCTCCAGGGTGGCCATGTCTACCTCTAGCTGGTCGCCTTCGGCCAGGGCCGCCAGCGGGTCAAAGCCCAGGGCACCCGTGTTAATGTCATCGTCCGGCGGCGCGTCGCCATCGCCAAAGATGTGGTCAAAGTGGAAGGTGGCCTCCACCTCCGCCGTATCGTCAGCAGCGAGGATGCCCTTGCGCTCATCCCCAACGAACTCACCACAGGTATAGGCGTATTCTGGGTCGAGCATAATGTTGAAGTTGATCACCTGCCCGTCCTTCTCCGCCGTGCCCACCATGAGGATGGTGCTGCCTGCGGCGGGTCCATCCGTGGCGGGCACCATCTTCCAGCCCAGAGCGTTGTACTGACCAGCAGGAACCTCCATCTGGCTGATCAGGATTGGCTCGGCATTTTCGTCACCCTCTGCCAGGTCAACGGTCATGGTATCGACCGCCTTGGCTTCAGCCTTCGCCTCCAGCGCTGCATCGGCGTCTGGATCATAGGGCGGATCGGTCTGATAAGCGGTGACATCGGCCAGGCTGACGTAGAGGTTCTCAAACTCCATGGCCCAGCCATCCCTGGTGACAAAGCCCTGGCGCACAAAGTCTTCGCCATTGGCACGGAATTGCAGCGTCCCCGTTTCATCCATCGACTCAGCCCCAGGGTCTGCGGCGACGGTTTCCTCGGTATCAGCAGCGGGGGCATCCGCCGTTGGTGCCGTTTCGCTGGCACAGCTCTGTAGCAAGCCGGGAACGATGAGGGCGATCGCCGCCCAACCCCATACCTGTAATTTCATCAGCTTCTCTCCACGTTTGGCATAGTAGCAGGCTGTCAAGACCTGCGTTACATCGCTTATCAAAAGCCACTTCCCTTTAGAATTCAATCCCGTACCGGGGGATAAATCTTTAGTTTTAAGGAGAACTTAAGGGATGGTGCGCTGAAAACATTTTGCAGAAGATAAATAAACCTGTGCAGATATAGCGTCATATTTGCAGTAGGACCGGTACAAATACGCTATATTTTGTCTATTGCCAAGCCTCCAGATGGTCCTGGAGGCGATCGCTAACTAAAAGGCAGATCTTTGCGAATCGGGCAGCATCTACGATGACGACGCCCAACCCGGTAGGGGCAAATGGCCATTTGCCCCAGCCAAAGCCATTTGCCCCCCAAGGTCAAATGGAACCGACAACGCCGGATATAACCGGATATGGCCGGATATGAATTGTGGCGATCGCCCCCCTGTTGCCCCCTGTTGTTAGAGTGTAAGCACATGGTTTCCCAGCTTTCCCGCATTGAACCGACTCACCCCCTCACCGACCGTCAGTTTCCCCACGTGATCGAAGGGCTTATCCAGGTTTTCACCTGCCCCCACCGCAGCTTTTTCACCAACGTCATGGCTCAGGCCCTCCGCGCCGCCGGTCAGGGCACCCCCGTCCTGGTGGTGCAGTTCCTCAAGGGCGGTATCCAGCAAGGGCCAGATCACCCCGTCCAAATCGGCCAGCATCTCGACTGGTTGCGCTGCGACATCCCCCGCTGCGTCAATTCTCCTCAGCCGGAGGCCGGGGAAGTCGCTGCTCTCCAGGAACTCTGGCAACACACCCAGCAGGTGGTCCTGGCCGGAGACTATTCCCTGGTGGTGCTGGACGAGCTGAGCCTGGCCATCCGCTACGATCTGATTCCCCTGGAGGAGGTGCTGACTTTCCTCAAGCAGCGCCCCAGCCACGTAGACGTGATCCTCACCGGTCCCGATATGCCCGATGCCCTGATGGATTTGGCGGATCAGGTCACCCACCTGCGCCGCAACCATCGTTCGTGAGATTTTTGAACAGGCCAAACGTTTCGCCCATTACTCGGGCAAGCCGCAGCGAAAGAGCTGGTAAGGAAAACCAATGCGGTTGAAGCGATCTGGGTCGATCGGGCAGGCTACCCGCGCCCGCCGTCCGGGCCGCCGTAGGCTGAGGTTGGGGGGATAGTCCTCTGTCTTCATGCCGGGAGAGGCGATCGCCCAAAGATTTAGCGGCAGAGGCAGGGTATGGTCCAGCTTGGCCAGATCTTTCCAGACCTGGTTAAAGCCGCCCCGACGATGAATGAAGACGATATTGGCAGCGGGTGGCGGCGAAGCTAGCGCATCGGCGGATTGCTGCTCGATCTGCTGCAGCTCCAGAGCAAAGCTCAGCCCCAGGGCCACCTCCTGGAGGGACTGGTAGCTCACGGCCACCATAACGGGCGTTTCTGGCTCGAACGCCATATCCTGCGCCACCTGATGGGGATAGTAGCCTTTTTGAAAGACCACGCCCTGCACCACCAGGGCGCTACTGAGGATGCCTGCCAGGAGCATGGCTACCAGCGCCGGTGAGCGGTGCAGCTTTTGGGGGAAAGGCGATCGCCCCACCGCACTCAGGCCCGACCCCAGCAAGATCACCATGCCGGGATAATAGACAAAGTTGTAGCGGGGTACGGCAGTGACGTCCTTGTTAAGCAGGTAAACAATCCCCAGAAATTCCAGGATGACGGTGACCACCACCGCCCCCATTAGGGCCAGGGAAGCTGCTGCTTTTGGCTGCTGCCATTGGGTCGTTAGGCCGCACCCTACCCGCCAGCCCATCCAGACGCCAAAAATCAGCATAACCACAGCGGCAGGAACGGCGATCGCCCAGGGCTGATTCTCCACAGGAAGGGCGATCGCCATCAGCACCCAGCCCATCACCAACTGGTAGGCAGGAGCAACGCGATCGCGCCAGTCCGGCTTGTAGGGTTCCAGCCAGTCGGTTTCGGGCCGACCCAGGTGCCCCAGCAGAGTGGGGACCCAGGGGAGGTAGGCCACACCGATCACTACCGCAGCCAGCACCAGGGGCGGCGCATATCGCCGCAGCAGTCCGGGAGTTTGGCGTGATCGCCCCACCAGCCAGCCCCCCAGCGCCACTATCTGGGCCATCAGAATCAGCAGGAAGAAATAGTGGACGTACAGCCCCAGCCAATTAAGGCTTACCCAGCTTCCCAAGGCCCAGCGAGAGAGCGATCGCCCTCCGGCCATGTCTTGCTGAAGCTGCACCAGAGCAATTAGGGAAAGGGTGGTGAGCAGCATGGGCAGGGTATAGTGGCGGGCCTCCTGGGACAGATAGATCGCAAAGGGGGACACGCTCACCAGGGCCGCACTCACCAGCCCCACGCTGGGGGACACAGCCCGTCGCCCCAGCCAGTAGATAGCGGGAATCATGGCAACTCCCAGCAGGGCGGGCAGCGATCGCAAGGCCCAAACCCAGTTATCGGTCAGGGGCGTCAGCCAGCCCATCCAGCGGTACAGACTGCAGAAAAATAGGGGCGGATGGACGGACTGGGTCGCCACCGTTGCCGCAATTTGGGCACAGCTCACCTGGGGGCGGTAGGAAAATAGATCGGGCAGGTCGCTGAGGGGAAGGGCCGTATTCAGCGGCACGTCCTGGAGCTGGCGACCCAGGGCAAAGAGGGCGGCAATGACTTCATCCAGCCAGAGGGGCTTGCCATCTAGCTGCCAAAACCGCAGCCCCAGCCCCACCAGGACTGTGATCCCTAGGGCGGCGTAGTGCCAGCCAGGATGCTTGAGTTGCGGCTCGTGGATACTGCGGCGATCGCTCATTCTCCCTACCACCTCAGGATGCCGTCCACTGGTTTATCGGTTCTCAGGATATCAGTGATCTTCTGAAGGCCCACGGAAATTCCGGGTGCCGCTCCCAAGGTAAGCTAGGACTGAGTATTGCTGCTGATATTTGCCCCAACGGTTTGCCCATGACTTCTGGCGTCTACACCTGTGCCCAGATCCAGGATGCGATCGCTGCCTGCCCCAGCCGCTGGCGGCCCCTGGTGTTCACCAACGGCTGCTTTGACCTGCTTCACGCGGGCCATGTGCGCTACCTGCAGGCGGCTAAAGCCCTGGGGCGATCGCTCGTCGTGGGTCTCAACAGCGATGCCTCAGTCCGTCAGATTAAGCCTCAGAAACCCGATCTGCCATCGCGCCCCATCGTGCCGGAGGCGCAGCGGGCTGAGGTGCTGGCTGCTCTGAGGGCCGTGGATGGGGTCGTCATTTTTGCGGAGGCGACGGCCACTTCCCTGATCCAGGCTCTGCAGCCCGATATCTATGTGAAGGGGGGGGACTATACCCTGGAGTCACTGCCCGAAGCGCCGGTGGTCCTGGGCTACGGCGGGCGTATCGAGCTGATTCGCATCGAAGTTCCCAGCTCTACCACCGCCCTCATTCAGCAGATTTTGGCTGCTGGCACTGCGGCCCGTCCCCAAGAGACGCTAAAGTAGGGGGTGGCCTTCTGTTTGCATCTGCAATCCAACCCGATCATCGAGGGCGTCTAAGGGGGCAGCCGATACCGATGCCGCCTACGCCGTTGATGCTCCCGCCCAAGCAGCCTTTGCCGTATGAATGAAGTGCAGCAGCCCAAACCCAGCTTTTTGACCTCTGACTCCCCCAACGACAATCTGACCGACAACGCGCTGCCCCGTTTGCGCGATCGCCTGCTATCCTCAGCCGCCCCGGCGCAGGTGAAAGACCAGATAGAGGCGATCGCCGACCTCGCCAGTCTGGGAGACGTGGGACTGGAGGTACTAATGGAATTTTTGCGCGATCGCCCATCCAGCTCAGTCGATAGCGTTGCGGGCCGGGCCTATCAAGTCCTTGTGCAGGCTGATACACCCAGCACTCAAGCCTTCACCACCGCCCAGTATCCCCTCGGGCTGGTAGCGATGCCCTCCGAGCGGGATGTTGACTACTCGCCGCTGCAAACCCTCCTGGCCCAGCAAGACTACCAGGAGGCCGACCGGCTGACGCTACAAAAGCTGTGCGAACTGGCCGGGGCGGCAGCGGTGCAGCGGAAGTGGCTCTACTTTTCAGAGGTGGACAGCTTTCCCGCTACTGACCTGCGCACGGTCGATCGGCTGTGGCGGGTGTTTTCGGGCGATCGCTTCGGCTTCTCAATCCAGCGGGATCTGTGGCTAGCGGTGAACAAAGACTGGGACCGGCTCTGGCCCCGCATCGGCTGGAAAAGCGGCAACACCTGGACGCGCTACCCCAATCAGTTCACCTGGGATCTCTCTGCTCCCAAAGGCCACCTCCCTCTCTCCAATCAGCTACGGGGGGTGCGGGTCATGGCATCGCTGCTAGGTCACCCCGCCTGGAGCTGACCTCTTTTACCTCAGATCTCCATACGCTTGTCAGTGCTCCAGCACAATTCAGCAATGAAGCGATAGGGTCGTATATTTACCGGCATCTACCCCCTACTTCGCTACTCTAAAGCCCCTGCTTACTGATGGAAATCCTTGATTCATCCGGATTCTAAGATCTTTTGAAATCTTTGTGTCCAATGAACGTTTGTCCTGGAATGAGTTAGGGAATGCTGAGTATATCAGACAACTTAAAGCCCAATTCAAAACCTGACCTGCATAATCCCAAACTACGAGCTGACCGGGTTTTTGCAATAGGTGCTGAAGTAGTTTGAGCTATTTTTTAACCAAAAATATAGAGCACTCTATCATCCTGGTCTTCCGTCAAGTTAATCTCACCGAAAGACGCAACGGGATGCGGTGAATATTTTTTTGAGCACACATGAGGGGAAGGGGTTACGATGGCGGGCATTGACCATGAACTATCTAGCCACGTTGAAAATACACCAAGTTTTGATTGCGAGCAGCAGCGCCTTGTAACCCTAACCAGGCTAGGGTTACTGGAGACGGAGAGCGTTCCAGTATTCGATGAAGCCACCCAAATTGCTGCCCACCTGCTGAATGCCCCTATCTGCATTCTTGGCGTAATTGATGGCGATCGCCAATGGCTTAAATCTGCGGTTGGCCTCTCCCGCATTGGCCTGATGAACGATTTGGCAACCTCGCGACAGATTCCCCGTCAGGAGTCTTTTTGCCGCTACGTAGTCGAGCGGCGGCGGCTCCTGGTGATTGAAGACGCCGCTACCCACCCCGATTTCCAAACCAGCGTTCTGGTACAGCGATACGGGATCCGTACCTATCTGGGAGTGCCGCTCCTCACTTCTGACGGATGCTGCGTGGGGACGATCGCCATTATGGAGCTAAACCTCCGCATCTTTACCAGCACCGAAATTGGCTTTTTAGAACTCATCGCTCGGTGGAGCATGAGCGAGTTTGAGCGCAACTATCTCCTCAAGCGCCAGGGACAGGTGGATCCGCCCGCTGCTGCCCTCTCGACCTGTGCCATGGGAGCAGGACCGCTCAACCACTTCGAGAAATTGCTGCCAACGGCGACAGTCCGAGCGAACCTGATTGCCCAGATGGCCCACGAACTGCGAACGCCGCTGACGTCCATTCTGGGCATGACCAGCGTACTATCCCGCGAAATCTATGGGCCGCTGACCGATAAACAGCGGGAATACCTCGATATCGTTCACACCAGCGGCAAGTACATGCTGTCCCTCGTCAACGAAATCGCTGAGATGGGAACGATGGACGACGGTCCGTCGAGCCTAGATCTACACCAGGTCAACGTCGAGATGCTCTGTCAGCAAGTGATTACGGCTCTCCGAGAAGTCTCCTACCGGCGGGAACAGGAGATTCACCTGTCGCTTGAACCGGGTCGGCGGGTATGGCTCCTTGACAAAACTAAAGTGCGGCAGATGGTTTACCATCTGGTCTTCCACGTAATCCAGCTAGCCAGTACGGGCACCAGCGTTCGCATCCATGTATCTCGTAAACAGGGTCACCTCAATATCGCCGTCTGGACATCTCACCCCATGCTCGGCGAGGGATTTGAGCTATGCACTACTCCGGTTCAGGTATCGCGCTTGCTGGCAGAATCGGAATACTTCAGCGGTGCTACAGACCCCGCCCAGGAGGAGCGATTCGCCAGAGGGGAGACGATCCCACCGTCCCTTAGCGAGATAGCATCTCCAGCCTCAGCAGACCCGGCGGCAGTGCCGTCAGGCCAGTCTGCAGGATTATCCACCGTCCTCAGCCGGAGCGGCATGCCCCATCAGTATTTGGGGCTAGTGCTCAGCCAACGGCTCCTAGAGATGCACGGCGGCCATCTATCCGTTCAAGGATCGGCAGAATTAGGGTACCGCTACGTCATTGTGCTGCC
>JBHJGR010000114.1:0-6897 GCA_050331615.1 Elainellaceae cyanobacterium | reverse complement strand
GCGATCGCCTATCATCATGGGTTGGTTTGGTAGGGGCGATCGCACTAGAGACAGGGGGCCAGTGACGGATGCTTGTTGTCTGTCTCCCCTTGAGAGACCCGACTATGCTGCGAACTATCAGCGGTTTTCTGTTCTTTGGTTACAAATGCAGACAATGGTCAACGGTAATGTCGTTCTTCCAGCCAAATACGCACCGATTCCTCTGAATCGAAGGTATGGTGAATGTCTTGATCAGGGTCATAGACCCGGTAGTAAAACTCGCCTTTTCGATTTTGGTGTTCAGAAATATAGGGTTCTGGATCTAGCATCAAAGTTCTCACCAAGGATTTTCTAAAGCCATTGATGCGCATTCTAAACCAAGCCAGAAACCCCCTCTTGGCTTTTCCCATAATCCAATGATTGGCATTGAAGGTTGTGTTTTGAGAATCTATCTGATGACAGCATTTTGAGTGCTTCATGGCCTCTTACCTCTGGTAGGCGTGATGGAGAATGGCGATCGCCCGCAAGCTACCGATTACCTGCTTGCCCGCCTCCCCAGCAATAGCTTCGAGTTGTGTTGCCACCCTCTACGAAAGCGCTCAGCCTGGGGCGTCTTCCCCAGCAGTGTTGACATGTTCATGCGCTTGTAACTCCGCTTCGAGTTTTGCATAGTGCTGAATTTTCCAGTCAATAACCGCCAGATTTGCCTGAAGCTGCTGAATTTGCTCCAGTACTGCCTCACGGTGAGTAATGAGAATCTGGCGTCGTTCTTCAAACGCGCTGTGGGGCTGGGTCCTCACCAGCTCTGCATACTGCTGCATCTGCCGAATAGGCATACCCGTTAAGCGCAATTTGTTCAAAAACTCGATCCAGTGCAGGTCGTTTGAGGAATAGCGCCGATGACCGTTGGCCTCACGGTCAATAGGCGCAATCAGGTGGCAGCGCTCGTAATACCGCAAGGTATGAACGCTCAAGCCGGTCGCCTCGGCAACTTGTTGAATAGTGAGTGTTTGTTCCATATCTGTACGTTAGAAGTTAGAGCGCGCTCTAAGTCAAGCGATTAATTCAGAGGAACACGAGCAATATTTTTGAGATAAGTTCTCGCAGTTGAAAATAGAACGTTTCCAGTGTTGACAACTCTTCACCATTAAGAGGTGTGGAACCCCTGCAACGCGCGGGTTCCACCCTCAAACCTTAGCCCGTAGGGCCATATTACGAAAAGCCCAAAGCAAAAAGCTTCACCAGTGTCTCCAGGAAGCTCCCACCCGCACGGGGCGGGGGGCGATTCACCCAGGAACTCTGATAAAGCTATAGTGTGGAACGTGCCAGTATGGTGTCTGTTGCGATATCCGTGGTCATCAGCGCTTACTGATTGCCCATGCCGTCTTTGAATTCTTCCTCGAAGCGCTCGTTGAGCTTGTTGCCCAACCCGTCCTGAAACTCTTCTTCAAAGCGCTCGTTCAGCTTATTGCCTAGACCATCCTGGAATTCACCAGCGTGACGGCCAGAGAGCTTGTTACCTAACCCGTCCTGGAATTCATCAGCGTGGCGGCCAGAGAGGGCAAGAGCGGGGGAAGCGAAAGAGGCGATCGCAACACTAACACTGCCTGGCTGGTAAGGGATGGGGGCGATCGCGGGAGGAATGGGGCGATCGCAAGCCTGCCTAGTTGGTGAGGGATGGGGGCGATCGCCAGATAGTAAGGCGATCTTTGAACAGATAGGGCGATCGCTCACTGCCATATCGGAAAGAGATTTTATGCTTCAATAATCTCCCTCTCATCAGAGAGGCTAAAATTAGCGTGTTAGTTTCCGGCATCCCCAACTATGAGTTTGCAAATTTCTATTCCCGAATCCGTCCTTCAAGCCATCCGATTACCAGAACAGCGTATCCACCAAGAGCTTTTGCAAGAGTTAGCCGCCGCCCTCTATGCCCAGGATTTACTTTCCTTCGGCAAAGCCAGAGAACTGGCCCAGATGGACAAGTATGAATTTGGACACTTCCTTGGTCAACGAGGCATCCTACGGCACTATGGCTCCCAGGAACTAGAAGATGACCTTGCCTATGCCAACTATCAGTAATACATCCCCCATTCTGAATCTGGCAATTGTGGGCCAACTCGACTTGCTACGCCAGCAGTTTGGCCAAATCCTGATCCCACCAGCTGTCTTAAACGAATTAAAAGTTGACGAAGAACGACCTGGTTCTCTAGTAATTCGGAGGGCGATCGCCGATGAATGGATTCAAGTTCAACCTATCAGTAATCAAGCTCTCGTGCAGCTATTGAGACAAACCCTAGATGGAGGTGAAGCAGAAGCGATTTCTTTGACCGTGGAACTGCAAGCTGACTGGCTACTTCTAGATGAACGAGATGCTCGAAAGGTCGCCAAGTCTCTGGGGCTTCAAGTGACAGGAGTTTTGGGGATTTTACTTCGTGCTAAACAATCCGGAGCACTTTCATCTTTGCAGTCTGTAATCAATAATCTCACTCAAAAAGCTGATTTCAGGATTGCGCCAGACTTACTGGCAAAAATATTACAGGAGCGTGATGGATAGGGTGCGTGTCACCTTCTAGTAGTACGATCGCCTATCATCATGGGTTGGTTTGGTGGGGGCGATCGCTGGAGGTTGGAGCGATCGCAAGCCTGTCTAGCTGGTGAGGGATGGGGGCGATCGCTGGAGATGTGGGGCGATCGCATACAGCATGGTGAAGTTTGGAATGGAGGCTATCATCTGGCTAAAATGAAAGGGCGATCGCTATTGCCATGGGCATCTACATACGTTGTCTGCAATTTATACTGTTCATAACTTACGACATCAAATACCCCAGGGGCAGTGCCTCAGGAGGTAGTGACTGATGGCAAAAGATTTGTTTCACAACATTGTTAAATCAGCCTTGATTGAAGAAGGATAGGAAATCACCCACGATCCGTTTCCTGTCGATTATGGAGACGTGCAAATGCAAATTGACTTGGGTGCTGAACGTCTACTCGCTGCTGAACGCGGTACCGAAAAAATCGCTGTAGAGGTCAAAAGCTTCACGAATCCCTCAGCGATCTCTGAATTTCACACGGCTGTCGGCCAGTACCTCAATTATCGTCGGGCATTGCGCTCACAAGAACCTACTAGAATTTTGTATCTTGCCATACCTAATCAAACCTACGACGGCTTCTTTCGTCTTCGATTCGTTGAAGAAAGCGTGAAAGAGTATCAGCTCTACTTAATTGTTTATGATGTCGAAGACAGGAGAATCGTGCAATGGATAAAGTAAGTCGCTATCGAAAAATTGTCCAAGATATTCTAATGTCTCATAGCCAAATTCAACCTGCTTATGGCGAAATTGAGATGGACGTATTGTTTGATCAAGAACGCGATCGCTATCAAGTATTGCGTACTGGTTGGTTACAAAAGAGGCGCGTTTACGGTGTCTTAATTCATATTGATATCAGAGGAGAAAAAATTTGGGTTCAGTATGATGGCACCGAAGTGGGTGTTGCCAATGAGTTAGTAGACTGCGGCATCCCTAAACAAGACATTGTGCTAGCTTATCACTCACCCTTTATGCGCCAATATGATGGTTTTGCAGTCAGTTAAGGAACCGTAGATCTCCCAAGAGATCATTATTGGGCATAGCCACTCGAAAAGAGCGAGAAGATTATGAGCAGAACGCCTTATTCGCTTTTGGTTGACCTTTGTGCAGGTGAGGCTTTGCTGTCAACGGCACCAACAAGTCCAGTGAGCAGTTGAGATAGAGCTGACATCTCCCCAGCCCTAGAAGGGCGGGGGTTCATGAAATCCGCCTGACTGTGGACCGCCTTTCAGGTGATGTTTAAACATGCACTGATTAGCCAAACGGCTCCTTAGCGGTAAGCTGCAAATCAACTACTCTGGCGTGCCGCCCGTATTGCGTACCTGAATAATTTTTCCGATGAGGTTGTACCAGAACGAGGCTCCCATGGAGAGGGCCAGGCCGGTGATAAACCAGCCAATCAGCCGCCGCAGAAAAGGAAACTGCCATCCCGATGCCTGAAGCCGCTGCTCGGTGACGATCGCCTCGTTCCAGCCAATGGGTAGGGGTAGACCATCCAGGGCATCGTCAACCGCGTCTCGAATGGCCTGAATCTGAGCAGCTTCGTCTATTTCACCGCCGTCAGCAGCCGTCCCTTCTTGGAGTACAATGGCGCGGTTAGAGAGGGTCAACTGCTCCGCCGCCTGACCAATGCTAGTGCGCAGCACCGAGTCCTTCGACAGCCGACTGACGATGTAGATGGTGTCGGTGTTGGTGGAGGCAGCGATGATGAAGCCAATAATCAGCGCCACGCCGCGGGCATTGCGCTTGTAGACCCCCGAAGCCCGCTCCATTGAGCGGTCAAACCAGCTTTCGATTCGTCGCTCTAAGTCCCGTATTCCAGCAGACAGGAGGTTGGACTTAATCTGCACCTCCTCTGCCAGGGAGACGAGATTGCGCTTGAGCTGTAACGGAATCTGCTCGTGCTGGTCGAGAACGGCTCCTACTACCTCGGCAACGGTCGGTTCTAGCTTGCGGATAGCCACTGATTGACGGATGTAGGGTAATCGCCTCAGGGCGACACTTTCACAGTGCTCGTCGCTTTTAAGGGTTGCTTCGGTGCTGTCTAGAAACTGCATGAACTGGCGCATGGCCCGGTCGATCGCATCGGTGAAAGTGACTCGCCGCTGCATAAAGTCGTTGAGGACATCGTGGAGCCGCTGCTCCAGATAGCCGAATTCCTCCTGCAGCAAAGGGTAGGTATTGGGAGAGCGCTTGAGGGATTCAGACAGCCCGTGAATCAAGTTCAGCTTCTCCTGGATATAGCTCTCCAGGGTTTCACAGCTCTTTTCATGGGCGATCGCCTGCAGGTTGAGGTTTTCCAGCAGTGCTGCGGCAAAGCTTTCAGCAGGAATGTAGGACGGCCCGCTGCGAAGGATGCCAAACACATTGCGGGTGCGGGTGATGAAGCGATAGGTCTGGCCGATGCGCTGGGTGACTTTGCGAAAGAGTAGGGAAACCGGTCCCTTGGCCTCCTGGTTGAGGGACCGGATGAGGGGATTTTGATAGAGCTGGTCGGCAAAGGCGATGCCGGGCAGTTCATCCGCATTATCTCCAGTGATGAGCACTTCGATGGATTTCTTGAGGTGGGCGGCCCGCCACTGGAGCAGGGTGGTCAGCAGTTCCTGAACTTCGGAGGCCAGCAGGCTGAAAATTAAAAAGATAAACAGCAGGCCCAGGGCGATGTCCAAAACAAGGGGTAGATTCATGCCGGGTGACAGTCTCCAGAGTGCAAGCGTCAGGGGTTAAAGAATAGCGGCGGGGCGATCGCCCTGAGACAATGGCTTGGATAGAGCAGGGGCGATCGCGCTGACTATTGTTATATCTGGCGAAATAGGGGAATTCGGGAGGCGTCAATAAAAATCAATGTGAAAAATCTGCGGGAGAAATTCATGGGAAAAGTCTGCGGAAAAAATTAGCGTAAAACCGATGAAAGTGATGCAGGGCGATACCGGGGACGGAGTGCGATCGCTGCCATCGGGTCTTCCCCCAGTTATAGAAGCAACGGCACATCGGGAATTTTCCTTCCCCCTTGGAAAGAAGACGGACACTGAATGCAGGGCAGACAATGCGGTTAAGTAGGTGGCCATAAGTAAACGTAGCTATGGTAAGGTGCGCCCCACTGGCTTTTTTTATGGCCATGTACTCGATTAATTCTCAGGCGGTGCGTGCTAGCCATGCTGCCGCTTTGGCTATAAAGCAGAGGTGGTCAAGGCTCCAAAAATCTGGTTCGCCTTAGCTCCGACGCCTCCCCCAGCCCAACTGTTCGCCGTTTCCTAAGAGGGTTTGTGATGCCCACGCCGTCTTCTCTGTACCTATCTTCGTCTCGCTCAATTAAGCTCAAACCTGTCCGGGAGCCGGTTTTTCTAGTAGGAGCCGAGCGCTCTGGTACCACCATGCTGCGGCTGATGCTCGACCATCATCCCCAGATCGCCTGGTGCAATGAGTTTGAGTATACCGTGGACTGGCTGGGTGACGATGGCAGCTATCCCGACCTGGATTTTTACTATGATCAGCTGGCGGTGCACCGCATCTTTCAGGCAACGAACTTTGAGATTGATGCGGCCCTGTCCTATCCCGACCTGGTGAACAGCTTTTTGCACCAGCGACGCGATCGCGCCAGTAAGCCCCTCATTGGCGCAACCGTCCATCGCAACTTCCATCGACTGCCCTATATCTGGGAAGACGCCCGCTTCATCCACATTCACCGGGACGGGCGGGACGTGGCCCGCTCCTGCGTCAAGATGGGCTGGGCCGGTAACGTCTGGAAAGGGGCGGATCGCTGGATTCGGGATGAGTCCCAGTGGGCTAAGTTTGCGCCCCAGATTCCGGGCGATCGCCAGCTAGAAGTCACCTATCAGGATCTGGTGACCGACCATGAAGCTACCCTCAGCCGCATCTGCGACTTCATTGGCGTGGCCTACAGTGACCACATGCTGGACTATGTCCATGCCACCGACTATGACCTGCCCAATCCCCGCCTGATTCAGCAGTGGCGGCACAAGCTGGGCGATCGCGACATCCGGCTCCTGGAGGGACGCATTGGCCCCATGCTGGTGGAGCGGGGCTACGAACTCAGTGGTTTGCCGCCGCTCCAGTGTTCGCCGCCCCTGCAGTTCTGGCTGTCGCTCCAGAGCTGGTGGGCGCATGTCAGCATTCGCATCGAGCGCTATGGGCTGCCCCTGTTTTTGTCGGATTATGTAACCCGACGACTCAATATCAAGCCCTGGCACCGACAAATTCGCCAGCGGCTTAACGCCATTGACAAGACTTACCTCAAAAAGTCCTGGTAAGTATCTGAACGTACAGCAAAGCGAGTGGCCTATAGGGTCTAGGTGGGCGGTGTCCACCC
>JBHJGR010000113.1:0-4967 GCA_050331615.1 Elainellaceae cyanobacterium | reverse complement strand
CTTTGTTTTCTTTGCTGTCTATCAAGCCCAGCGCTGGGAGCAGTGGCAGCCCTTGCTGCAAAACGCTTTCATCATCGCGGCAGTGGTCGTTGTGGAGGGCTTGAGCGCTCTCTTCTTTGGAGGTCAGTAGCTTCCCAATGGCCGAATCTGAGACGTCCAGGCTGTTTCGTCCGGTGAATCAAAGCATCGGACAACAGCCTTCCCTTGGCCCCATTCCCTCCAACCTGCTGGCACCTTCGGGCGCAATCCTGGTGGGCTTTTACCTGCTCATTGAGGTCGTCCTCAGCCTGGGCTTTGTGGCTTTTCTGCTATTCAGTGCCTGGGGTATTTCCACCTGGTGGGTGGCGGTTGGCGAAAAGACCTGGAAGTTCCATCACAAGTTCATCCGCGTGCCGACGTGGAAGCGGGGCCATGGGGTCTATCAACCTCACTTGAAACAGGGCGATGAGTAAAACAAGGCTTGGCGCACAGCGATACATCTTCAAACCCTTTGAAGACGAAACCGACCTGGAGTGCATCTGCCGTTTGGCCCTGCGGGGACGGGACATGGGAGCGTATCTCTTGCGGCGAGGCAAACAATTTACCTTTATTTTCGGCTTTCAAGCTCCTGGTATTCATACTTTGCTTTCGAAGACTCAGGTGGAAGCGGCTCTGAGTCGGATCGAGGAAGGACTGAAAGGCTTGCGTCCGGGCGATTCTCCTAACGGAGAGGCTTCGCCAACGCCTCCGCATTCACCTAAGGTCTTTCGCCGATGATCATCAAAGGCAGCAGGAGCTGAATCGACTCGTCAACGATACCCACAGTTTGGAAACGCAGTTTCTTTTAATGGCCCAACAGCGATCAGTCCGGGAGCTGACGTTGCAGGGCGATCGCCAACCCAAGCACCTGTATCTCTTTGCGACTTACAGCATCGAGCCGGGAAAGGATGGTAGTAGCGATCGCGCTGAGAAGCTGCTGGCCTGGTTTGTGGAGCAGTACGAGACGCTCAAGGGGCAGAAGGAGCAGCGGGAGCAGAACATCTCTACTCATTCGGGCGTGAATCTGGGCACTCTAGGACTGAATTTCCTACTGGAGAGATGGTTCTATGGCGATGAGTCCTATTAGTGCAACGCTGTCCCAGGCTGATCGAGATGCGGTGATGGAGGCGGTTGCGGTTATTCGTGAGAAGCTGCCGTTTTTGGTTGACCTGACGGCGATGGAGCGAAAGTCCCTGCCGAAGATGGGCGACAAGAGTCGGGCGTTTGTCAGCAAGGCGCTGGAGGTGGCGACGCAGAATCCGGATTGCTTGCCGCGATCGTTTGACACTGATGAGATGCGGAAGGATGTGGAGCTGTTTGAGGCGCTGTATCCGCTGTTGATGGCGCTGACGCAGATTCAGGAGTTGGTGGACGATACCTGTCTAGCGCTGGGCAGCGAGGCGTATGGAGCAGCGTTGCAGGTCTATAATTTTGCGAAAGCAGGCGGGCAAGGGGCTGGCCTGGATACGCTGGTGGAGGAGATGGGGCAGCGGTTTGCCCGCAAGTCTCGGAAGGCGAAGGCTCAGGAGGCAGTAATGACGAGTGAGGAGGCGGTGAGCTAGTTTAATGTATTTGAGTCGGGAAATCGTGGTTGGATAAGAATTCAGAAGCCAGGAGTCAGAATTCAGGAGGGGGAGGGATTCTGGCTTCTGAATTCTGGCTTTGGAAAAGTTGCCTGATTTAAGTTGATACCTGTCCAGCCATTTGACGATTAAGGCTGGCGTTTGCAGCTCAGAACTCGGATGTTGGAGTTATTGACTCGGCATTTGGGGTTCTGAGCTTTATTGTTGCGGTTCTGAAGACGATACTTCGAGTTCGGCAGACGACGCTTCGAGTTCTGACGCCGAATGCTGCTGTTTGGAAGGCGAAGGGCCGAGATTAGATGGGAAAAGTTTGAGTTCGGGAGGCAAGCCGGGTCGCTTGGAAGACAACGCTTTACGCTCGGAAGGTGACGTTTCACGTTGAAACGCTGGTTTTGCGAGAAGCGGAAATAGCGTTCTGACCCGGCTACAGCGAGTGAGTAAGATCACGTAATAAAAGAATAAAAGCGATTAGCCTGAATGCACTCCCTCTGCCGAAACTTGCCATGCCGCTGACGTTGACCTTTGCCCTCGGCCAAAACCAGACCTTTGAGCTGCGCTGTCATGGCGGAGTTCGCCCGCTGCCGCTGCCGGAGTTGAGCAGTGTGATGGAGAGTTGCGACAGCGTCTATTATCCACAAAGCGCCTTGCAAAAGCCAAATTCTCGTCCAGACCTGATGCGGCTGGGGCGGGAACTCTATCGCTGGCTGGACGGCAAAGAGGGGTGGCTGCGGCGGGCTTTTGAAGCGGAAAGCGACCCAACGCTGGTGCTGGATTTAATTCAAACCAGCGATGCCAGGGGGCTAAACCCCAAAACTGAGAAGGTGGCGCTGGGGCTGGCCCACTTGCCGTGGGAACTGCTGGCCGATGGCGACGGCTTTTTGCTGGAGCGCCAGGATATCACGGTGCTGCCCGTGCGGCGCGTGCAGGCTCGTCAGACGCCCGTGATCGGTCAGCAAAACCGCCCGCTGCGGCTGCTGTTTATGGCGACTGCGCCCGACTATCCCGGCATTGCGCCCTTGCAGTTTGAGCAGGAAGAGGCCGACATTTTGGAGGCCACCCAGACGCAACCTCTGGCGCTCATCGTCGAAGAAAGCGGTTCGGTGGCGGAATTGGCTGATCTCGTCCAGTCTTACCCCGACGACTATTTTGATGTGTTTCATCTCACGGGGCATGGGCTGATCTACACCGAAGCCGAGTATGGATTTTTGCTGAAGGGCACGGGGCGGCGCATTGCCGACCACACGCCCTGCTTCACGACCGAAGACGAGCTGGGCAACCTGCAACTGACCACGGTGGATAACCTGGCCAGGGCGTTTCGTAATCGTTTCCCTCGGGTTATTTTCCTGTCGGGGTGCCACACGGGGCAGCTTTCTAATCAGGGCACGGTGCCCTCGATGGCCCAGGCGCTGGTGAAGCGGGGAGCGGCCATTGTATTGGGCTGGGCGCGCCCGGTGTATGACCAAACCGCCATTGTGGCGGCAAAGGCGCTCTATCAGGCATTGGCCACGGGGGAATCGGTGGAAGCGGCGGTGCAGCTTGCCCAGCAGCAGATGATCGCGCAGCAGTGCCCCGACTGGCATTTGCTGCGGATTTATCGGGATACCCGCCCGGTGGCGCAACTGGTGACGCCCCTGCGGACGAGAGGCCGGGAGAAGCTGCTCAACCCGCCCGCCGAGCAAGCCTTTTTGGATGAAAAACAGCAGGTGAAGGTGGCTAGCCGCGCCAGCTTTGTGGGGCGGCGGCGGTCTTTGCAGCGGTGCCTGCGGGCACTGCGGGAAACCAGTGACCGGGTGGGGGTGTGGATTGCCGGTATGGGCGGCCTGGGCAAAAGCACCCTGGCGGCACGGCTGTGTACCCGCGTGCAGGCGCAGCGGCCAGAGATGCAGCAGGCGGTGATAGTGGGGGTGGTGGACGAGGGGCGACTGTTGAATGTCCTCTCTGAGAAGTATGGGCGGTTTGAGGGAGTGCCCGCCCTGCTGAACCAGCCCAACGTGCCCCTCAAGGGGCGGCTGCAAAACTTTTTTGAGGCGATCGAAGGGCGGGAGCGACCCCTGATTCTCGTGCTGGACGACTTTGAGCAGAATATTCCCAGGGCAAACCTGGAGGACGGCTCGCTGCGGCTCAGCACCGCCGCCTATGACATTTTGGCGGCGCTGTGTGGGGCGCTGGAGGACAACCAGGCCGTGAGCCGCCTAATCGTCACCTGTCGCTACCTTAAGGAAGACACGCTGCCGCCCCATCGCCTGCACCTGGAGCGGCTGGTGCGCATGAGCGACACCGACATTCGCAAAAAGGGCCGCCGCTTTCCCACGGAGACCGAGCAAAAGCAGGCCCAAGACCAGCGCATTTTAGCCATTGCCGATGGCAACCCCCGCCTGCTGGAATGGCTGGTGAATGTCTTAAACACCCCTGGGCTAAACAACGAGCAACTGCTCACCCGCCTGGAGCAGGTGGAAGCCGACTTTCGGGAAAACATTTTGGCCGAGACGCTGCTCGCCGCCCTGAGCGAGGGGGAGCGACGCTATCTGGCCCATCTGAGCGTATTTCAACTGCCGATTGAGCCATCCCTGGTGGATGCCGTAACAGAGGCGGAGCCTGCACCGCTGACGAAGCTCACTGCCCTCAGCCTGGTGGAGCAGGGCACCCACCCCATCACCTACCGCGTGACCACGGTTTTAGCCCCCCACCTGCGAGAAATCTTGAGTGAAGCCGAGTGGCGAGCGGCTTATGGGCGCGCCACCGATGCTGCCTATCGCGATTGGTGGGAAACAGATGAAGGCTACACCGAAAGCCGGGGACTGGAATTGGTGCGGCTGGCCCTGCGGGCGGATGATTGCGAAAAAGCCGTCACGGTGGGAGACGCCATTGCCACAGGCTGGGTGAACCGCTCGCGATATCTGGAGGCGATGGAGCTGTGTCAGGCGATTTTAGCGGTGGTTGAGGACTATCGAATTTTGGGCACCATTGCACGGGCGGAGGTAGTATTAGGCTTTGTCGAAGAGGCGAAGCTTCACTACCAGCAGGCTTTAGATCTTTGTCCAGAAGAGGACATTAAAGGAAAGTCCGCCACCCTCAACAACATAGGCAGTATGCTTGTTGATCAAGGGGAGATTGAGCGCGCCCTGCAACTGTGGAACGACTCCCTAACACTCAAAGAGCGTATCGACGATGTCAAGGGCAAAGCTACCACCCTCAATAACATAGCCGGTGTGCTTGCTGCTCAGGGGGAGATTGAGCGCGCCGTGCAGCTATGGAACGACTCTTTAGTACTCTAAAAGCGCATCAGAGATGTTCAGGGAAAAGCTACAACCCTCAAAGAAATGAACAGCGTCATTGATGTTAAGAGTGAGAAACAGCCAGCTGTGC
>JBHJGR010000112.1:0-25897 GCA_050331615.1 Elainellaceae cyanobacterium | reverse complement strand
CTTGGATGCTTCCACTCACCCTGGGGGTTCAAACCAGTTCTATTGTACCGCACTGGGCAGACTGCTAGACTTCGCCCAGCGCGGGAACCATCTGTATCCCCATGTCTAAAGCCAGGGGTTTTATCCGGTTCCCGAACCCTTCAATATTCGATAAGCCAGTAGGGTAGGCCGTACCCACCAACCCCAAAAAAAAGCGGTTCCGCTCTCACGGAACCGCCCCCTCAGGTTTTGCTTAAACCTACTAGCCAGGTAGCCCCAAATACACGGTGCGATCTGCTAACGCACCGATCCTTCCATTACCTGAGCATTGACGGGCTTCATCAAATAAAGCCGCAGGATTTGCCAGCCGCTGGCGACGTAAAAGGGCAGCTTGCGGAAGAACTTGAGTACCTTCGGCTGCTTCGACTCTGCAATCTCAGCTAGGGCCTCATTGTTCCGGGCACAGATATCCAGGCGGCCGAAGAATTCTGGATGGTCCACGTTAAGAATCACGGGGAAGACGCGGGCTGCTGTGTCGTTCGTTTTTTGAATCACGTGGATGTCATACTCTCGTGCATCCAGGCCCAGGGCAGCATAGAATCCAGACCGCTGCAGGTCATTGAGGTACATCGTGGCAAACACCGAGAGCAGGAAGAAGCGGCACCAGAGCTTGGCTTTCCAGTCTTTCAGGATGCTGGGCTGCGCTCGCATCAGGGCATCGAAGAAGTCGCCGTGGCGGTTCTCGTCTTGGCACCAGTTCTCGAAGAAGCGGAAGATGGGATAGATGCGGTTCTCGGGGTGAGACTCCAGATGGCGGTAGATGGTGATATAGCGCCAGTAGCCAATCTTTTCGGAGAGGTAGGTGGCGTAGAAGATGAATTTGGGCTTAAAGAAGGTGTAGCTGCGGTTTTTGGTTAAAAAGCCCAGATCCAGGGATAGGTTGAAGTCGGACATGGCCTTGTTCAAAAAGCCCGCATGGCGTGCTTCATCCCGCGACATCAGGAGGAAACACTCCGCCAGCAGCGGATTCCGATCCTTCAGCTTACGGGAAAGTTCCTTGTAGAGCAGGAAGCCGGAGAATTCTGCTGTGCAGGACCGCTCTAAGAACTCAATGAACAGCTTCCGCGTTTCACCATCGATGTGATCCCAGGACTGCTCAAACTCTTCGTCCCGGACAAAGTGGTGGCGGTTATAGTCGGTGCGAAACTCTTCCAGGATGGCCCGCAGCTCGTCTTCGTTGGGCGAGATGTCCATCGCCGCCATCTCGTCGAAGTCGGTGGTGTAAAAGCGCGGCGTCAGCAGGGTTTCCTTGGCAGGAGACTTGATGCCGGGGCGAAGTTCTTGAAAATCAGGTTTCTTGAGGGAATCTACCATCGGTCTAAACTGCTCGTTCTAAAGTGCTCGTTCTAGAGGTTGGTCTGGAGGATGGTCTAGAGGCTCATCACGCCATCAAGTCTATCAAGCCAACCCATGCCGCGAGCAAGTCTGTACGTTAAGAGTTGATACATACTGTGATTCTTCGCAACAAACACGAAATGCCCACCCGTCGCGTAGGCGGCCTGCCTGCAACCCACCTGCACTTTCGCGTTAGGACATTCAAGAGGTGTGGAACCCCGGCGTCGCGGAAGTTCCACACTCAAACCTCAGCCCATAGGGCTATGAAAGAAAAGGATGGGTACCGCTGAGAGCGGTCCCACCCCACAGACTTATCCAAGAGGAGATCAGTCAAGAAGAATCGAAAGTGAGCGGGGGAGAGGGTTGGGGCGATCGCCCCAATTCCCAAATACCTTAGGTCAGCGCTTCCAGATAATCCCGAATACGGTTCCGCCGCTTAGGCTGTCGCAGCTTCTGCAGCGCCTTGGCCTCAATCTGCCGCACCCGCTCCCGCGACAGGTCCAGCGCCCGACCAATTTCTGCCAGGGAGTAAGGATTACCGTCGCCCAGACCAAAGCGCATCCGAATGACGTCCCGCTCGCGAGTCGTCAGGTCGGTGAGCAGCTGCTGCAAATCCCGGTGCAGGGATTCCCGCATCAGCATTTCTTCGGGAGAAATGCAGTCGGTTTCCAGCAGTTCCCCCAGTTCCGTATCCCGTTCCTTACCCACCTTAGTTTCCAGGGAGACGGAGCGGGGCACCCGCAGCAGCACTTCGCGCACCTGGGGCGGCGTCATGTCTAGCTCGGTGGCGATGTCTTCAATGGTGGGGGTGCGGCCTTTGAGCTGGGAGATTTTGCGCTGGGCCTTTTTGATTTTGTTGAGCTTTTCGGTGATGTGAACCGGGAGACGAATGGTGCGGCTCTGGGTGGCGATCGCCCGCGTAATGCCCTGGCGAATCCACCAGTAGGCATAGGTGCTGAACCGATAGCCCTTGGTGGGGTCAAACTTGTCCACCGCCCGCTCCAGGCCCAGGGTCCCTTCTTGAATCAGATCTAGCAGCTCCAGCCCCCGATTCTGATACTTCTTCGCCACCGATACCACGAGACGCAGGTTGGCCTTGATCATGTGGTCTTTGGCGTTGAGGCCCTCGACCTGGATCTGCTCTAGTTCGGTCACAGGCATCTTGGCAACGGCAGCCCAGTGATACTTGCCCTCGCTGATGGCAGACTTTAGTTCAGCAACGGTACTGCCAAACTCGGAGGCCCAACGCTCCCACGACGGGCGATGGCCCAGGTTTGAGTGAAGGCGATCGTGGACATCCATCAGCTGGACGTAGCGCTGGAGGACATTGTCGTCTTTTGCTGCACCTGTACGGCACAATTCCCGGAGGCGCATATAGCGCTGAACCTTTTGCGCTTCGGAGACCTCTTCGTCACGTCCCAGTAGACGAACTCGACCGATCTCCTGAAGATACATTCTGACCAGGTCGGTAGTGCGCCGTCCAGCACCGCGAGTTAGGGCTTGGGCCTCGGCATCGTCAAAGTCCAGATTGACTAGCTCGACATCGACAGAATCATCTGCCATGCTGGCCTCAACAGTGCTGGCCTCAAAAGCGCTGTCGTCTAAGTCTCCACTGTTTGGATCAGCATCATCTGCCTCAAAACCTGCTGGTTTCGACGATTGATCAGAATCAATTGCAGCGTAGGGTGGTTGTGCTGGGATAGGTTGTGCAGGCATAGTGATCGTCTCAGTTGCTCCAGATAACAAGGGGGCAATCTCAGTAGTCGAAGTTATTATTCCCGCGATTACTGACTAACTAACATTTCAGGTAGTTCCGAACAGAGAACCCGGCAATACCGGACACTTCACGCAGTGTAGACCGATTCAGTAGGTCTCTTTATCAAGAGGAGCCAAAGATCCGGTTCAGTATGTGAACCCTTCAACATCTGGCGCGATCTCTCACAGATATTTAATGAAGCAAGGGTGATGTCAGTCTTTGCCCCATCGGCTTTAGACTGATCTACAGCCGGGGAGTGACCGATTCCTGACAGATTTCAGCCCCTAACCAAAACGGGAGGCAAGTGATTTGCCTCCCGTTTATTTTCTTGGTGGAATTGTGTTAGCCGTTTGGCTGGTGTTTCACTAATCCAATCGGCCTATCCGGCTGGGGTTAGAACCTTTTCCGCTGACGCTTCAGCGCTGGCTTCTGGCGTATCCGCTTCCGAAGGCGGCACCACCTGCCAGAATTTAGGCAGATACTCAGACCAGGCAGCCAAAACCTCTTTGGCCCGGCTGCTGCCCGTGCGTTCAAAGTGAGCCTGTATGAGGGATTTGAGCTGGGCTTCACCGGCTTCAGTAATAATTCGCTGGATTTTGACGATCTCGGGATTCACCTTGGCCGGGAAAGCCAGATCGTCATCCAGGAAATAGGCCAGACCGCCCGTCATGCCTGCACCGATATTCCGTCCGGCGCGACCCAGGACGACTACAACGCCGCCAGTCATATACTCGCAGCAGTGATCCCCGGCTCCCTCAATGACGGCCTGCCCCTTGGAGTTGCGCACCGCAAAGCGCTCGCCCGCCTGCCCATTGGCGTACAGAACACCCCCCGTTGCGCCATAGAGACAGGTGTTGCCGACAATGACGTTCTGGGCTGGATCGTAGGTGGCGTCGGGTAACGGCTTGATGATGATTTCGCCGCCATGCATGCCCTTGCCAACGTAATCGTTTGCTTCGCCATCGAGCCGCAGGGTCATGCCGGGCAGGTTGAAGGCCCCGAAGCTCTGTCCAGCACTGCCCTTAAAGTTGAGGGTAATCTGTCCCTCGAAGCCGGTGTTGCCGTACTGCTGGGCGATCGCCCCTGCTACCCGTGTCCCCACTGTGCGGTCGGTATTGAGAACAGCAACGGTTTTCTCGACGCTGCCCTGTTGGGCGATCGCCGTCTGGATCTCCGGATCTTGCAGGATCTGGTCATCCAGGATCGGCCCGTTGCTGTGGACCGCTTCATGGTCGAGCCAGCTGCGGTCCTGCCGCACATCAGGAAGCTGCAGGAGGCAGTCTAGGTTCAGGGCCTGGGTCTTGGTGAGCCGCTCCAAATGGCGGGTGGTCAGCAGATCGGAGCGACCAATCACCTCCCGCAGAGAGCGGTAGCCCAAGCGGGCCAGGAGCGATCGCACCTCTTCCGCCACGAAGTAGAAGAAATTCACCACATGCTCTGGCGTACCGGTAAAGCGCTTGCGCAGCTTCTCCTGCTGGGTAGCGACGCCCACCGGGCAGTTGTTGGTGTGGCAGATGCGAGCCATGATGCAGCCCTCGGCAATCATGGCGATGGAGCCGAAACCGTACTCCTCCGCTCCCATCAGGGCCGCCATCAGCACATCCCAGCCAGACTTCAAGCCGCCGTCTGCCCGGAGAATGACGCGATCGCGCAATTCATTCTCCAGCAGCACCCGATGCACCTCCGTCACCCCCAGCTCCCAGGGCACCCCCGCGTGCTTGATGGAGCTCAGGGGAGAAGCTCCGGTGCCGCCATCGTGACCAGAGATCTGGATGATATCGGCGTTCGCCTTAGCGACACCGGCGGCGATGGTGCCAATGCCGATTTCTGCCACCAGCTTCACCGATACCTGGGCCGCCGGATTGATCTGGTGCAAATCAAAAATGAGCTGGGCCAGGTCCTCAATCGAGTAGATGTCGTGGTGGGGCGGCGGCGAGATCAGCGGCACTCCTGGCTTAGAGCGGCGCAGCATGGCGATATAGGGGCTCACCTTCTTACCGGGGAGCTGCCCTCCCTCTCCGGGCTTAGCTCCCTGAGCCATTTTGATCTCAATCTGCTTGGCATTCATCAGGTACTCGGGGGTCACGCCAAAGCGCCCCGACGCTACCTGCTTGATGGCGGAACTGGCCGTATCGCCGTTGCGTAGGCCCTGGAGGTGGGGCATCAGCGGTGAATGGCCGTTCTCGTCCACGTCCGTCAGCACCTGGTAGCGAGTGGAGTCTTCACCGCCTTCCCCAGAGTTGGACTTACCGCCGATGCGGTTCATGGCTACCGCCAGGGTTTCGTGGGCCTCACGGGACAGCGCCCCCAGAGACATGCCGCCGGTGCAGAAGCGGCTAACGATGGCTTCTACGGGTTCGACCTCTTCGAGGGGAACGGAGGGGCGATCGCTCTTAAAGTCCAGCAAATCTCGCAGGGCCGTAATCGGTCGCTGGGCAATGTGGGCCTGGTAGACCTCGTAATGGTCATAGTCTTTCCCAGCTACAGCTTTGTGGAGGGCCTTAGCCATCTCCGGGCTGTTCATGTGGTACTCGCCTCCGGGACGGTACTGGATGAAGCCAAAGTTCTGTAGCTTCTTCACCGTCAACTCCGGGAAGGCTCGCCGATGGATAGCGCTCACCTCCTGAGCCAGTTCTGCCACCGTCAGGCCACCGATGCGAGACGTAGTGCCTCGGAAGGCTAGCTCAAGCAGGTCGCCGCCAATACCGATCGCCTCGAAAATCTGCGCTCCATGATAGCTGGAGAGCAGTGAAATCCCCATCTTGGAGAGGATTTTCAGCAGTCCCACCTCCACAGCTTTGCGATAGTTCTGCTGGGCCGCTTCCACGGTCAGGGACTCAATGCGCCCCTTCTCCATCAAGGTCTGAGTTTTGGGGCTGGCCCACCAGTGGCGCACCGTTTCCCAAGCCAGGTAGGGGCAAACCGCGCTGGCCCCATAGCCAATCAGACAGGCAAAGTGGTGAGTGCTCCAGCACTGGGCCGTGTCGATCACCAGGGATGCTTTCATCCGCAGTCCTTGGCGGATCAGGTGGTGGTGAACCGCGCCGCCGATGAGCAGGGGAGGAATGTAGGTGTATTCCTCGCTGGTGCCGCTGGGATGACCATCGGGACGGAGGCGATCGCTCAAAACTAGCACCTTTGCCCCAGCCTGCACCGCCTTTGCAGCCTGCTGACAGACCTGCTCCACTGCCCGGCTGAGACCTTCTGGGCCGTGGGCTACCGGGTAGAGGGTGGACAAGTCCTGGGTTTGAAACTCCGAGTCCCGAATTTTAGCTAGCTCGGCGTCGTTGAGCACGGGTGACTCCAGCTTCAGCAACCGGGCGTACTCAGGGCGCTCTTCCAACAGGTTGCCCCGTTCACCAAGCTGCATGGAGAGGGACATCACCAGACTTTCCCGCAGCGGGTCAATCGGGGGATTGGTGACCTGGGCAAACCGCTGCTTAAAGTAGTCGTAGAGCAGCCGGGGCTTTTCTGACAGCACCGCCAGGGGCGTATCGTCCCCCATGCAGAAAGTGGGTTCCTTACCCTGGGCCGCCATTGCCTCAATGATCATTTCCACATCTTCGGTGGTGTAACCAAAGGATGCCTGCTGGCGTAGCAGGGCAGACTCCTCCAGGTTTGGGGTATCGCCGAAGGATTGGCGCGCCAGCTCTTGGCGGTTTTCTTGCAGCCACTGGCCATAGGGTTGAGCACTGGCAACCCGCTGCTTGATGTCCCAGTTTTTCAGAACCTCGTGAGACTCCAGGTCAACGGCGATCGCCTGCCCCGGTCCCAGCCGCCCTTTCTCCACAATTTCATCTTCCGCCAGCGGCACCACCCCAGCTTCAGAAGCTACAATGACGCAGCCATCGCGGGTGATACAGTAGCGAGCCGGACGCAGACCATTCCGGTCTAGCGCCGCGCCAATGGTTTTACCGTCGCAGAACACCAGTAAGGCGGGTCCGTCCCAGGGTTCCTGGATGCCGCTGAAGTACTCGTAAAAATCTACGATTTCTGGATGGTCGGCCAGGTCGGGCTGGTTCTGGTATGCCTCCGGCACCATCATCATCAGCGCCTCTAGGGGACTGCGGCCCGAGCGCACCAGCAGTTCCAGCACGTTATCCAAATTGGCCGAATCACTGTTTTCGGCGTTGACCACGGGTTTGAGGACCTCGAAGCGATCGCCCCAAACCGGATGGGCCAGATCCGCTTCCCGCGCCATCATCCAGTTGATGTTGCCCAACAGAGTATTAATCTCACCGTTGTGCCCCAGCAGCCGCATGGGCTGGGCCAGGGGCCAGCGGGGCATAGTGTTGGTGCTAAAGCGGCGGTGGTAAAAGGCGAAGGGACTGTCGTATTCGGGATTCTTCAAGTCCAGGTAGAACTCTCCCAGCACCGCCGACCGCACCATGCCTTTGTAAACAACGGTGCGGGAAGAGAAAGAGCAGAAGTACAGATCCCGTAGGGAGGCAGCGGTTTCTCCGTCCGCATCCGCGATGACGGTCAGTACGGCATGACCGATGCGGCGGCGCAGCACATACAGCTCCCGCTCAAAGTCGTCATCGGCTAGGGCCAGCACCTGGGGCGAAACGGCTTTGACGATAAGTTGCTCAATCGTGGGCTGGTTCTCCCGCGCCTGCCGACCTAAAACAGCAGGATTAACTGGAACCGAGCGCCAGCCGACCAGATCAAAGCCTGATTCGCTAACCACACGTTCGATAATTTGCCGGGCGATCGCCGCCACTGCCTCTTCCTGGGGCAGAAACACCATCGCCGCCGCCAAGCGATCGTTATCTGCTAATGGCCGCCCTTGGGAGACAGCCCACTGGCGCAGAACCTTCCAGGGAATGGCTGCCAGCAGCCCCGCACCGTCGCCCGAATCCTGGTCAGCGCTACAGCCTCCCCGGTGCTCTAAGCAGGTCAGAGCCGCCAGCGCCTTGTCAATCAGCGATCGCGAAGACCGTCCCTGCTGATCGGCGATAAAGCCAACGCCACACGCATCCCGCTCTTCCACCAGCCACCGCTGCCCGGCAAACCCCGTTGGTGAACCCTGTTGAGAAATTTGATTTGGATGATTCACGCTCATGTTACCTATCTATGACGACTGCCCTTCTCTCTGCATGCGTTCAGCACGGTACGTCAGCTCTTGGAAAAGCGTGAGCCCTATGCAGAAGAGTCTTCTACAAAAGCAAATTAGGGCTGCACCTTGCCGCTCCCCGATTTTTGATCCCCAAACCGCACCCCTAGACCACAATTGCTAATCCGCTATGTTGCAATTTATTGCAACAGGATGACAAGGCTGCAGGCGAGTTTAGAGATTCTATAGAAAAGCAGCGATGCTTGGCAATCCCTGCCGTTAGCTGGATTCTAGTTACCGGGGAGCGCGATCGCACCACCATTGGCCTGCTTACAGTCGCAATAGAGATGCTTGACCCTGCTGACTATTAAATACCCGACCATAAATAAAGCTAGTGGAGCGCGCCCCACTCTAGCGTCGTTTACCTATGGCTACTTACTGACAGTCAAGCGACGAGACACCCAACCAGCGTTCGCCCTTGCTGACGTGGCTAAACCATTGGCACCGTTAAGCGAGCAATTCTCTAACAGTGCAGCCATTCCCATTATGAAACTAAATACTGGAATCAGCGTCATTGTTTCCTGATACCAGCGCTTCTAAAGCCTGAGCTTCCTCCCGTTCTTCCCGCCGTCATTGTGGGTAACCTAACCGTAGATGTAGCCTACCTACCCTGCTCTAATTCAACCTAGGTGAGTAGACAACTCCGGGTCAGGGAGCGATCTTAGGGAATAGTGGCTTACCCATAGCAGCGTCAACAAACTCGCGCTGCAAATTTGCACGGTGGGGACTGGATTCTTATTGAAGGCTAGCCGTAACGGTTAGGTAATTTCAAAGCATGATGAAGAGACTGTCAAGTTTAGGCGTAAGCGGAGATTGTGGATAACACTGCCCCAAAGCAGTCTGCTATGGTGATGAACAGTTATTCCACTGTCAGAGGCTGTTGACGGATGCATCGTCATGCCGTTCAACTGTCCAACGTTTCTCCTGCTCCTGACGCAAGGGGGCTAATGGGTTTTGTAGACCTGCGATCGCCCAATGCTTTGCAGTTCTCTGCACCAGTCCTTCCTCGTCTCTAGCAGTCTGAAATCAATAAGTGTTTGGCCGTAGATGAAACGGTTGGGGTGCCCCCGACAATGGGTTCATCTACTTTCGACCACTTACCTACTCAAATTCAGTTAAAGAAGAAGTGCGTTTGGCATTGCGTCGTGCCGCTCGTGGGGAGGGCCGCGCTAATAGCTGAAGACAACCGAAGTATTGCGTCTGCAACTACCTCTAACTAACCATTACTTTATCTTTACTTTACCTTAAGGAGAATTCGCCGTGGTTCAAGCTAAAGAAGTTGTTCAAGCTCCAGTAAGCGTACCTTCTGCTCCAGTCGCCAAAGGGGTTGCTGCGACAGAACTACGCCCTTGGGGGTCGTTCACTGTGCTGGAAGAAGGAAAGGGTTACAAAATCAAGCGCATTGAGGTTAAGCCTGGGCATCGTCTGAGCCTTCAGATGCACCACCACCGAAGCGAGCACTGGATCGTAGTGTCTGGGACGGCGCGGGTTGTTTGTGGCGAGGCAGAGACCCTGCTCGGCTGCAACCAGTCTACCTATGTTCCTCCCTGCACCAGCCACCGCCTCGAAAACCCAGGCGTTATTCCTCTCGTGCTGATTGAGGTACAAAACGGTGAGTATCTGGGTGAAGATGACATCATCCGCTTCCAAGATGACTACTCACGGGTCAAAGCTGAAGCCCAGAAGTAAGTCGCCAGGCAACCAGCCTGCATCACGTCCAAGACGATGTCGCTCTCCCAGCAGCATGGGCTAAGATTATTGAACCTGCTTTGGTCTCTACGACTAGAGCGGGTTTTCAGTTTTCGAGAGTCTTCGAGAATGGGCCGTTATGGCGCTACGCTTTCGCGTTAGGACATTCAAGAAGTGTGGAACCCGCGCGACGCGGGGGTTCCACACAAAAACCTTGGCCCGTAGGGCTATAGAAGTCACGTCTAATGCAAATTAGGAACCGGATGCCTCGTAGCGCAAGCATCCTGCTTGCTGGCGTCGTCACACCGCAGGCTGGAAGCCCGCGCTACGCAAGGACTTGAGATAACTCACATCAGGCGTAAGTCACAATTGATCCCACTAAATGATTAAAGCCCCATGATTCAGGTAACCAGTGCCGCAATTCAGGAAATGACTCGCCTACAGTCGAAGTACGCCCATCCAACTGGCAACGTCCGGTTTGGCATCGCGCTCGGAGGATGTGAAACCGTTCATTACACGCTGGGTTTCAATGCGTCCTCAACAGAGGATGACCAAGTCTTCTCAATTGAGCATCTCCGGCTAATTGTGGCAAAGGTCCATCAGTTATATCTTTCGGACGTTACTATCGACTACTCGGAAGATCTGATGGGGGGGGGATTTCGGTTTTATAATCCTCAGGCCCAGTCCACCTGCGGCTGCGGCAACTCGTTTTCTGCTGAGCGACTCAGCCTGGATTAGGTTGGCGATCGCCCCGACCCGCTGCTAATTCTGGGGCTCTCTTGTTAAAGCGCATGCGCCTGGCCAGATGCGGTCAATACCAGATGCGGTCAATAGAAATGTTACGGTTCATCTCGACATTTGACGCATGACCAGATTTGGTGATACGCTAGGAGACTGTTGAAAACGAACATTGAAAATCGAAAGTACGGTCAGCAAAGCGAGCACCCATGCCCACCATCCAGCAACTGATTCGAAGTGAACGACGCAAAACCAAGCAAAAGACAAAATCACCAGCGTTGAAGAGCTGTCCTCAGCGTCGTGGAGTGTGTACGAGGGTTTACACCACAACGCCCAAGAAGCCAAATTCCGCACTTCGGAAAGTCGCCCGAGTCCGCCTGACATCTGGATTCGAAGTTACTGCTTACATTCCAGGGATTGGCCATAATCTTCAGGAGCACTCTGTCGTCATGATTCGGGGAGGTCGTGTCAAAGACCTGCCAGGGGTCAGATATCACATCATTCGCGGTACGTTGGACACGGCAGGGGTGAAGGATCGTCGTCAGGGGCGGTCTAAGTACGGCGCAAAACGTCCGAAGGGCTAATGCACTTCACACCCATTTCGCTAATTTTTACTAGACTAGAATTCACCCAAGGTTTTTGAATCAATCATGTCGCGTCGTACAACAGTTCAGAAGCGTTCTATTCATCCAGACTCTAAGTACAATAGCCGCTTAGTCAGCATGATGGTGAGCCGCATCATGGGAGACGGCAAAAAGTCGCTTGCCTACCGAATTATCTATGATTCATTTCGGATTATCGAAGAAAGAACTGGTGGCGACCCTCTAGAAACCTTCGAGCGGGCCGTCCGCAACGTCACTCCTCTGGTAGAGGTAAAGGCGCGGCGGGTTGGCGGGGCAACCTATCAGGTTCCGATGGAGGTGCGATCAGATCGGGGCGTTGCTTTAGCGCTTCGCTGGCTGATTCAGTTCTCCCGTCAGCGCAGCGGTCGGACCATGGCAATGAAGCTGGCGAATGAATTGATGGATGCGGCGAATGAAACGGGCAGCGCAATCCGTAAGCGGGAAGAGACCCACCGCATGGCAGAAGCTAACAAGGCATTTGCCCACTACCGTTACTAAGGCTGGCTGTGGTTCTCATGCCGCTTTTTATTCGATCTTGCTCCCGGTCAAGGTCCAAAAGTATAAAATCTTAACAGGTGTGTCACAACTGTTAATCGGAGTTGCGACAGTAGCTAAGGAGGTAGCTGTGGTTCGTAATATCCCGCTTGAACGGGTACGCAACATCGGAATTGCTGCCCACATTGATGCGGGCAAAACAACAACGACAGAGCGAATTCTCTTCTATTCCGGTGTGGTTCACAAAATTGGAGAGGTCCATGAGGGTACGGCGGTAACCGACTGGATGGCGCAAGAGCGGGAGCGGGGAATTACGATTACTGCTGCTGCTATCAGCACCAACTGGAATGACCACCGGATCAATATCATCGATACGCCAGGTCACGTAGACTTCACGATTGAAGTTGAGCGCTCTATGCGGGTGCTAGACGGGGTAATTGCTGTCTTCTGCTCGGTGGGTGGGGTGCAACCGCAGTCCGAAACGGTCTGGCGGCAGGCTAACCGCTATCGGGTGCCTCGTATCGCCTTCGTCAACAAGATGGACCGGACGGGAGCCAACTTCTTTAAGGTGTATGAGCAGATCCGCGATCGCCTGCGAGCTAACGCGGTGCCCGTCCAGATCCCGATCGGAGCCGAAGATGGCTTCAGAGGCGTTGTAGATTTGGTCGGGATGCGAGCCCGGATTTATAACGACGACCTCGGTATTGACATGGAAGATACCGAGATCCCGGTAGAGGTGCGTGAGTTGGCTGAGGAATATCGCGCCAACTTGGTGGAGGCAGTAGCCGAGACGAATGACGCCCTGACGGAGAAGTATCTGGAGGGCGAAGAGCTCTCTGACGACGAAATTCGGTCCGCCCTGCGCCAGGCCACCATCAAGGGAACGATTGTTCCAATGCTTTGTGGGTCTGCTTTTAAGAACAAAGGCGTACAGCTACTGCTCGATGCAGTGGTTGACTATCTGCCCGCTCCGCCCGAAGTCCCGGCCATTCAGGGAACGCTGCCCGATGGTACCGAGGTGACGCGCCCCGCATCTGATGATGCACCCTTCGCGGCCCTAGCCTTCAAGGTAATGGCCGATCCCTACGGTCGTCTGACCTTTATCAGGGTGTACTCCGGCGTTCTGGAGAAGGGCACCTATGTCCTCAACTCCACCAAGAATGAGAAAGAGCGCATCTCGCGCCTGATTGTCTTGAAGGCAGATGATCGCATTGAGGTTGATGAACTGCGGGCTGGAGATCTGGGAGCAGTTTTGGGGTTAAAGACAACAACCACAGGAGATACGCTCTGCGAGCAAGATTCTCCCGTCATTCTTGAGTCCCTCTACGTGCCGGAACCAGTTATTTCCGTGGCGATCGAGCCGAAGACGAAGCAGGATATGGAGAAGCTGTCGAAGGCGCTACAGTCGCTGTCAGACGAAGATCCTACCTTTCGAGTCAGCACTGATTCGGAAACCAATCAAACCGTCATTGCTGGCATGGGTGAGCTTCACCTAGAGATTCTGGTTGACCGCATGCTGCGAGAGTTTAAGGTAGAAGCGAATATCGGTGCTCCTCAGGTGGCTTATCGCGAAACGATTCGCAAAGCGACAACCGCTGAAGGCAAGTTCATTCGCCAAAGTGGCGGTAAGGGGCAGTATGGCCACGTCGTCATCGAGGTCGAGCCTGGCGAGCCCGGCAGTGGCTTTGAGTTCGTCTCAAAGATTGTCGGTGGGTCGATTCCTAAGGAATTCATTTCCCCTGCCGAAAGTGGTATGAAGGAAGCCTGCGAATCGGGTATACTGGCTGGCTATCCGGTCATTGACCTGAAGGTGACCCTGGTGGATGGGTCGTATCATGATGTAGACTCCTCAGAGATGGCGTTTAAGATTGCTGGTTCTATGGCAGTTAAGAACGCCGTAATGAAGGCTGCTCCCGTTCTTCTAGAACCCTCAATGAAGGTTGAAGTTGAAGTTCCTGAGGAGTTTTTAGGCGACGTAATGGGGGATATCAACTCCCGTCGTGGTCAAATTGAGGGTATGGGCTCGGAGGAAGGTATTGCCAAGGTGACGGCTAAGGTGCCATTGGCAGAGATGTTTGGCTATGCTACAGACATTCGGTCTAAAACGCAGGGTCGAGGCATCTTTTCCATGGAGTTCAGCAAATACGATGAGGTGCCTCGTAATGTTGCCGAGGCGGTCATCGCTAAAAACAAAGGGAACGCATAATTAGTCAGAGATAAGGACACGTAACTCATGGCACGCGAAAAGTTTGAAAGAAACAAACCACACGTTAATATCGGCACCATTGGTCACGTTGACCACGGTAAGACCACTTTGACCGCTGCGATTACGATGGCGCTATCTGCAAAGGATAAGAACATCAAGGCTCGCAAGTATGACGAGATTGATGCTGCACCTGAGGAGAAAGCCCGTGGTATTACGATCAATACCGCTCACGTGGAGTACGAAACTGATGAGCGCCACTACGCCCACGTTGACTGCCCAGGTCACGCTGACTACGTAAAAAACATGATTACGGGTGCAGCCCAGATGGACGGAGCAATTCTCGTCGTTTCGGCGGCTGATGGCCCCATGCCCCAGACCCGTGAGCATATTCTGCTGGCGCGTCAGGTAAACGTACCGAACCTGGTCGTTTTCCTAAATAAGCAAGATCAGGTCGATGATGAAGAACTGCTTGAGCTGGTTGAGCTTGAAGTTCGCGAGTTGCTGAGCGACTACGAGTTTCCAGGCGATGACATTCCCATTACCACTGGCTCTGCGCTGATGGCAGTTGAGGCAATTGATGCCGGCAAGCTTGATGATCCCTGGGTTCAAAAAATCTATGATCTCATGTCTACCGTCGATGAATACATCCCAACTCCCGAGCGGGACGTCGATAAGCCTTTCCTAATGGCTGTTGAGGACGTATTCACCATTACCGGTCGGGGAACGGTCGCGACGGGCCGAATCGAACGGGGTAAGGTGAAAGTTGGTGAGGAAGTTGAGATCGTGGGTCTGCGGGATACGCGCAAAACCACGGTAACTGGGATCGAGATGTTCCGGAAGAGCCTTGACGAAGGGATGGCGGGTGATAACGCCGGGCTTCTGCTCCGAGGCTTCAAGAAGGAAGACATCGAGCGCGGTATGGTTATCGCCAAGCCCGGCTCGATTACACCCCATACGGAATTTGAGTCTGAGGTGTATGTACTGAAGAAGGAAGAGGGCGGTCGCCATACCCCCTTCTTTGCCGGATACCGGCCTCAGTTCTTCATCCGGACGACGGACGTGACTGGCACCATCAAGGCCTACACTTCTGACGCTGGTGAGAACGTGGAAATGGTGATGCCGGGCGATCGCATCAAGATGACGGTGGAGCTGATCAACGCAGTTGCCATTGAGCAAGGGATGCGCTTCGCTATCCGCGAAGGTGGCCGCACCATTGGAGCGGGCGTTGTATCCAAGATCCTTAAGTAAATAGGTAGCCACAAGTAAACGACGCTATGGTGGGGGATGCCCCCCGGCGGGAGGCGCACCCCACTAGCCTTATTGATGGCCATCTGTTTAGTTAGAGTCCTTTAGGTACTTAATCAGCGCTATCAGCGGTTGGAATTTTTTTCAACTGCTGATAGCTTTTTGCCCCTTAGCGCCTTTCCAGAGTTAAGGGAACCCATCATTCTGAATCAATAGATACAGCCAATGGCAACTATTCAACAGCAAAAAATTCGAATTCGCCTGAAGGCATTTGACCGCAGCCTTCTAGACGCCTCCTGTGAAAAAATCGTCGATACGGCAAATCGCACCAACGCAACGGCTATCGGTCCAATTCCACTGCCTACCAAGCGTCGGATTTACTGCGTGTTGCGATCGCCCCACGTCGATAAAGATTCCCGCGAGCATTTCGAGACGCGCACCCATCGCCGCATCATCGATATTTATCAGCCCTCCTCCAAGACTATCGATGCCTTGATGAAGCTCGATCTGCCGGCTGGGGTTGACATCGAGGTGAAGCTGTAGGCAACCGGAGCAAGCAGTCAGCACCTATGCCTTGTGCTTTTGACCTAGAGGCGATCGATGCAATCATTTTTGACCTAGGCGGCGTGATCATCAACATCCGCTACGCCAACACCATCGAAGCGCTGGGTCGGCTCTGCGAATTTTCGGTAGAGAGTCTGTATGCCCAGCACAGTCAGGTCAGCCTATTCGATGATTATGAAACGGGTCGCCTGACCTCCGCAGAATTTCGTCAGGGGCTGCGCCAACTATTGTGCTTGACCTGTTTAGATCAGGAAATTGATGCCGCCTGGAATGCGATGTTGCTGGACATTCCCAGGCAGCGGATTGATTTGCTCAAAGAGGTGCGGCAGCGGAAGCGCATCTTTTTGCTGTCCAATACTAACGAGATTCATAAGCTAGCTTTTGACCAGATTTTTGCCGACAGTCTGGGAAGCACATCGGGTACCATTTCTGATCTATTTGAGCAGGCGTATTATTCTCACCTGATGGGCGATCGCAAGCCCAACCCGAGCATCTTTCAGCGGATATTGGACGAGAACGGTCTAAACCCTGGCCGCACCCTGTTCATCGATGATACAGCTCAGCACATTGCCGGAGCCCAGTCCGTTGGCCTGCAAACCTGCCACCTAGCGCCGGGGTTGAGTTTGGAATCGCTAAATTTACTGGGGAACTCCTAAAGTCACTCGCAAAAGAGGGCTACACTAGCCGTGTGGCGAGTCGGACGAGCATAGATGGGCACAAAACTTGCCAGAGCGGATGCGATCGCGATCGCACAGGCCGTGGTATCAGGGCAGGCAACGGCAGCTTCGATCATGCAAAGCACGATTGAGCGCATCTCTGCCCATGATCCATTGCTCAACTGCTTTACCCAGTTGCTGACCGAATCAGCCCTAGGGGCAGCGGCAGCAACCGACGCCGCCCTGGCATCGGGAAAACCCGTAGGACCCCTGGCGGGGGTTCCTTTTGCGGTTAAGAATTTGTTCGATATCAATGGCCTGACAACGCTTGCAGGCGCACGCATTCAGTCAGATGCGCCACCAGCCGGTCGTGACGCGACGGCGATCGCTCGTCTTCAGCAGGCTGGAGCCATTCTGGTGGGTGCTCTAAACATGGATGAGTACGCCTATGGATTCGTTACGGAAAACCACCACTTTGGCGCTACCCGTAATCCCCATGATCCCGATCGAATAGCGGGTGGTTCCTCGGGCGGTGCCGCCGCTGCCGTCGCTGCGGGACTGGTGCCAATTACCCTCGGCTCCGATACCAATGGTTCCATCCGTGTGCCTGCATCATTTTGTGGCGTGTTTGGGCTCAAGCCAACCTATGGACGGCTGTCCCGGTCGGGAACTTTCCTGTTTAGCACCAGCCTCGACCATATTGGACCGTTTGCCCGGAGCGTGCGAGACATCGCCATTGCCTTCGATCTCTTACAAGGACCAGACGCCACTGATCCCGTCTGCACCCAGAAACCGCCCCATCCCTGCTTCCCCAATCTGGACAGGGGAGTGGATGACCTGACCATTGCGATCGCCGACGGTTATTTCTCTCAGGGTATGGTGCCCGAAGTCAGGTCCGCCCTTGAGCTGGTGGCCAAAGCGCTGGAGGTCAGTCGTCGGGTTGTTTTCCCAGAAGCTCAGCGCGCTAGGGCTGCTGCCTATATCATCACCGCCTGTGAGGGCAGTAACCTCCATCTGCCCAATCTCAAAGTTCGTCCCCAGGATTTTGACCCAGCAACGCGCGATCGCTTCTTAGCAGGGGCGCTGTTACCCAGTAATTGGTATCTGCAGGCCCAACGCTTTCGCCGCTGGTATCAGCGTCAAGTCCTGGCGCTGTTTGAGGAAGTGGACTTGATCTTGGCCCCGACTACTCCCTGTCCCGCTCCTGGGTTGGGGCAAGAGGAAATGGTGATCGGCAGCGAAGTGGTCAAAACCCGACCCAACCTGGGGTTATACACCCAGCCCCTGTCGTTTATTGGCCTGCCCGTGCTTTCGGTACCCATACAGCAGGCAGGGCAGCTGCCAGTGGGGGTGCAGATCATCGCCGCCCCTTATCAAGAAGAAAAGATTCTACAGGCGGCGGCTGTCTTGGAAAAGAAGGGCGCATTGTCGGGGGCGATCGCCCCGAACTTTGTGACCTAGGGCTGCTAGCTGAGGAGCGCCGGTTGAAAAGCTTGGCCGATATTGCGCCACAAATTCTGCCATAATTCGTCATACGGCGTTTCTCACGCTGGTGGAGGACAGGGGGGGGTGGTGCAGCGCGCCACCACCCCCCAAATTCGCACCTTACGCGATTAGAAATCGCTATAACTCCAGGAGAAAAAATGCATCGACAGCAGGTTTCGAGCGGTACACCTTGGGAGGAGAGAGTTGGCTATTCCCGCGTGGTGCGGGTAGGTCAGTTTGTTTATGTCTCGGGGACGGTTGCTGCTGACGAGACGGGCACGATTCAGCATCCGGGCGATCTCTATGGTCAGTCTGTCTATGTCTTGCGCAAGATCGAGGCCGCCCTGACTGCCGTAGAGGCAAATCTAGCCCATGCTGTGCGAACCCGCTCCTACATCGTCAATATGGACGAGCATGAGCAGTTTGCCAAAGCCCATCGTGAATTCTTCGCCGACATTCGTCCTGCGAATACTCTGGTTGAGGTCAGCCGCCTTGCCACCCCTGATGTGCTGGTGGAAATAGAAGTAGACGCGGTCCTGCCAGAGTCGTAAACAAATGAATTAGGAACGCTGCATGACAAGTTATGACTGGATTGTAGTCGGCAACGGCATCGCTGGAGCAGCGGTCAGCTACGAATTAGCTAGAGCAGGGGCCTCTGTCTTATTGGTAGAGCGTCACCCGTCACTGCGGGGCGCAACTCGCTACAGCTATGGGGGCATCGCCTACTGGTCAGGAACCACGCCGCTGCTACGACAGCTTTGCCAGGAAGGCATCGATCGCCACCGGCAGCTTGCGGACGAGCTGGGAGCGGCAACCGGATTTCGAGAGCTGGACCTAATCCTGACGCTGCCCAAAGACGGCAATCCAGAGGCGATCGCCGCTACCTATGCTGACTGCTGGATACCGCCTCAGCCACTGACGCCCAAAGCAGCCCAGGAACTCGAACCGCTATTGAATCCCGAGGCGATCGCTGGAGCCTTAACGGTTAAGCACGGGCATGTGGACCCCATCCAGCTCATTCAAGCCTATAACCAGGCATTTCAGCGATTGGGGGGCGTCAGTTGTACCGCAACCGTTACGGAACTCTGGCGACAGGGGGAGCAGGTTCAGGGCGTCGTAACTGACACAGAGACAATTCCAAGCGGCAATGTTTTAGTCTGCGCGGGCGGCCTGAGCCGCGATTTGCTGCAGCGAGCAGGTCTGCCAGTGCCTCAGTTCTTTACCCATGCGGAACTTATTGAAATCCCTGGTCATCACGCGCTCCGCACGCTGGTTATGCCGGCAGACATGAAGCGGTTTGATCTGGAAACGTCAGCTAGCGCCCCAGAGAAGGTGCCAGTTTGGCAACAGCCAGGGCAGGAGGTAGTGCCTTCTATCCTAGACGCGGGGGCAATCCAGTTTCAGGCAGGACGGTTGATTTTAGGGCAGATTAGCCGTGCATTGAGTGACCCGTTTGCGCCAGTGGACGCTGCCCGCAGTGAAGCAGCAATTCGTGCCAGCATTAGCCGCATCCTGCCTAGCCTGAGTGAGCTACCGGGACGCTGGCATCACTGCCTTGTGGCATTTAGTGGCGATCGCCTCCCCCTGATTGGCGCGATTCCCGCTGCCGCAGGTGTTCACATTTTCTCGGGATTTGGCAATCCCTTTGCTATCCTGCCCCCACTAGCCCAGCGGTTTGCGGTGCACGTTACGCAAGCTCCGGACGAGATTATTTCTCAGCTAAACCCTGACCGCCCTAGCCTGAGCGTCCAGGGCCAGACTACTTAACCGGCTATTAAGGCACTTTCTGGGAAAAAGTTTACCCGGTTAAACGGTTAGTAAGTAGGTCGGCACAATTAAATTCATGTTAGAAAACCGGGGGAGCGCCCCGCCGGTGCGCTCCCCCGGTTTTCTAACCTTCGTTTTTCAACGCAGTTCTACTTTGGGGCAAATGGCCATTTGCCCCTACATCATCGGTAGGATCGTAATCTCCTAAAGCTGAATGCCAAGCAATTTTTGGGCCAGGCATCGCTGTAGGAACATGTGGGAAAATGTACAGGCCGCCCCCACCATCAGCCCGAACCCCAGTGCCCTCTGGCCAGAAACCCCAGCAACGATACCCAGAATCAGCAGGATCGAGGCGACTCCCCGAGCAATCGCCGACGTGATTACCAGAACTCGGCACACCGTATCCACGGTTATCACTGCCCCGTCTCTATCGGAGTCGCGGTCGGAGTCGGGGACTTGATGAATAGCCTGCTTCCGCGCCTGGTAAATGGCTTGGTCTACCTGGTAGTAGGTGCCCAGTTCAGCGTCGCGGAGGCTAGCAACCGAATGAAGGCCAAATTTCTTAGCATGGGCGATCGCCAGACGAATTTGCTTCTGGGTGGCCAGGGGCTGGAGCGCTTCAAAAACCGATTCTCGATACACCCCAGTTTTTGCCATGTCAAGCACGCGGAGACTCAATTCACTAACGGATGGGCGCTGGGTTAGGAGCGTCATAGGCGAGAGGGAGGGCAATAGGGGAGAGGGCGATCGGCCAGTACAGACTGCCCGCGTATAGTACAAACGAATTATAGCACTGAACGAACGGAAAATCCAAGATAGAACAAGGGACATTGGGGGGCGATCGCCAATCGACCCAGCTAGTCCTTGGCCATCCCATTCAGGTGATTTCCTCCAGCCACTTCGCGGACCCGATAGATGGGCCGTCCTTGGGATTCGTGATAGGTGCGCATCAACAGCTCAGCCAACAGGCCAAAGCTCAAGAGCTGGAGCCCTGCCAAGAATAAAACGACCGCCAGAATCAGCAGCGGGCGATTGCCAATATTCTGGTCGAATCCCAGCTTTAGTACCGTCAGATAGAGTCCCAGCAGCGTCCCCAGCCCTAAGGCACCCATGCCAAAGAAGCCAAACACGTGCATTGGGCGGGTCAGAAACTTCTTGATGAAAAAAATAGTCAATAAATCCATCACAACCCGAAACGTCCGGCCCAGGCCGTATTTACTTTGACCGAAGCGACGGCGGTGGTGACGGACTGGAATCTCGGCAATGCGCGCCCCTTCGATGAAGGCTAGAGCCGGCAAAAAGCGGTGAAGTTCACCATAGAGATTCATATCGGCAACAAGCTCGGCCCGATACGCCTTTAGGGAACAGCCGTAGTCATGCAGGTCAACTTCCGTGACCCGACTAATGAGAAAATTAGCGATTTTGGAGGGTAAAAGCCGCGTGAGAGCTGCATCTTGGCGGTTTTTCCGCCAGCCGCTGACCAAATCGTAGCCCTCCTGCAGCTTTCCCAAAAGTTTAGGAATATCTGCTGGGTCGTTCTGTAAGTCGCCGTCCATGGTGATGAAGACGCTCCCTGCGGCATGCTTGAAGCCTGCGGCCATCGCCGCCGTCTGACCATAGTTGCGACGGAGCAGGACTGCCCGTAAATCGGAGCGATGAATGGCCTGCTGGCGCAGCAGTTCGCTGGAGCCGTCGGTGGAACCGTCGTCAACGCAGATGATTTCGTAGGGAATGCCCAAATTGGCGACAGCGTCAGCGATCGCCCCAATCAGGGGAACCAGGCTTTCGACCTCGTTAAAAATCGGCACGATGATCGAGAGGGTCAGCAGCTTCTCCCCAGTCCACGGGAGATTTGGCGTAGCTGAAACCAGCGGCGTCTTCATCACAGGCGTTCACCCCAAACAACACAACCAATTGACCGTCAAGATACAAGAATAGCGGAAGTTCGCCTCCCTGTTCGATGCTGCCAGGAATTCTTTGTTGCCGTGGTGGGACTGTGCCAAAAAAAGCGAGTGGAATTTTCTCACTCGCCGTATAGTTTGATATGGCATTACGCTTTCGCGTTAGGACGCCCAAGAGGTGTGGCTCCCTAGCGACGGGGGGGGGCCACACTCAAACCCTAGCTCGTAGGGCTATAAATACAACGGACAGCATCAGCGCCGCAGACGGGTTGCAGCGCTACGCTTCTGCGCTGTGACATTCAAAAGGTATGTGACCTCCGCAACGCGGGGGTCACACACTCAAGCTTTAGCCAGTCGGGCCATCAATCGCATCAGTGGTGGCGCTGTGACTTGTTCTTACGCAGGTTAGCAACGCTAGCTGAACGACTGGTTGGAAAAGCGAGCGGCTTAACCACCTGATAGCGCCGCTCTTCCTCTAGCTCCTTAAGCTCTGTGTAATCTACCCAGTGAATGCAGTCAACCGGGCAGGTGTCGATTGCCTCCTGGATAATCTCCTCCGAATCTCCATCCTGACGAATGACGCGCGATCGCCCATGCTCTGGTTCAATGTAGAACGTGTTGCGGGCAACGTGAGCACAGTGCTTGCAGCCGATGCACGTAATCTCGTCTACATAGACGCCCTTTTCTCGCGCTTCCCCGCCCAGTTCAGGCTCGAAGCCAGAGCGATCGGGGGACTGCCTCAAAAAGCCGCCCAGCTCAGGCTCAAGGCCGTTGGGCAAGTCATCATTCGGATGAAGTTCATGGTGGAGTTTCGAACCATCACTCATTACGCACTCCAACGTTGCAGAACCAGTCGAATGGCTCCATTTTCATCTGCTTTCTGCTCGGCAACTTGAAATCCCTGGTGAGACGCCTCGTTCTTCACCGTGTGGAAAGCGTATTGTTGGGAGACTCGATTGAGAAATCCCTGAACGGTTAGCGGCTGCTGCCAATATTGGAGGTCAGCGACCAGCTCGTACTCATTGCCGTTCCAGCGGAAGCCAATATCGTAGCCATTATCCTGCTGGATGGCGATATCAGCGACGCAGGTTTGGCCTTGATAGCCTCTAACCTGGGTAGGACCGGACTTCCAATCGACTCCGGCATCGGTCAACGCCGCCTTGAGGGAGTCTAAGTTGCGAATTTGAGTTTTAATCTGGCTAAAGTGAGACATAGTTATCCTGAACAAGCTGTAACTAAACACTAAGAAAAGTTGTGGGTGGAGCCGGATGAACTAACCTACCAGCTGCTGTAGCTCGCTTGAGTAGCGGCTGAGGTTGTCTGATTAACCTGGGCAAAATATTCAGAAGTCTTCTCCTGGTGGAGGACGCAGCCCAACTGCTCCTCAATTGCCCGCGTTACCTCTTCACAGGATTGCCCCTGAATACCTGTGACTTTCTCTTCGACCCGCCCATCCGGGTGGATAATAAACTCCAACGTTTCCATGCGACTGACCAAACCGTGATTATTATCCGAAATCTCTAGTAAAGCTAATAACGCAAGAAATAAATCGATGCCTGGTTGAGCTCTCTAGAGGGGCATTCCAGCCTCGCAAGAACGAGAACGGAATCCTGCCGCACTAAATTGAAAGCTAAATCAGTAAACCTGAACATGTCTTTAACCAGCTTAATACAAGACAGTGTCTTGCCTCAGCTAAACGTTAGTTTCGCTTAACTGCTCTGTGCAGTCAAGGAAGCGTTACCCGAGGGATTATTATGGTTAACCTAACCGTTAGCCTATGGAGGCTAGCAAACCCGCTACAGACAGCACTCGATTAACTGGTTAGCTCCAGTGCCGTGACAGACAACGACATATCTTGTAACGTCATTGATATAAAGCTTAACAATTCAGCTTGGGAAATCACTTGCCCTTTTGGTAGATTCGCCGAGAGTTCCCCCTGCCCATAGAGTTAAGCAGACGGCGAGTGTGCCTAGAAGGCTACCTTAGTCGCCCGAATTGGGGCTTTCGTGACCTTCCCAGATAGATAGGTCATCCGTCCAGAAGGAGGGGTCATCCATGTCGTCCACCATTTCTAGCGGACTGACGTTCTGCACAACGAAGGGCAACGATGCCCCCATCAGTCCCCGCTTAATGCGCTCGGGCGTTTCTGGAAAGATGACGAATAGCGAATAGGTGTCCTCAGCTCCCTCGCCGAAGATATGTTTATGCTGAGGCGGCATCACCCAGTCATATCCTTTGTCGAGCCAAATTTGCGTTTGCCGCCAGCGACCCAGAAACTCGGAAAAATCCTCGTTAGGGCGGTGAATAAAGACGCAAATCTCGACGCCCGTTTTGATTTTCCACTCGGGGTCACACATCAGTACTGCGACCTCGCAAGGCAATCGCACCAGGTCGCCTGCCGCCAGACTGGGGAAGTGAACGCCCATCGCTGGGGCAGCGCTGCGCAGCCGCACAAGGGGAAGCGGGATGGTAATCAAGCTTTCATCGGGACGGCGCATACTCGGCAGCATTTCCAGATAAGGGCGAAACTGTCGGAGTAGGGCAATCATGCTGTGATGATCGCTATATTCTGCCAGCAGCTCTTCGTATTGAAATTGTCTGACCACCATTGCGACTCGGAACACTCCTCAAACGTGTTTAGCTAAATCTATGGGCCTCTTGCGTATTCATCTTGGAGCAAGAGCTAGCCCGCTCTCTGCATTCTAACGAGGTCTTTGGTTCTTCTGACATCAGTAATTATTGAGAAATCCAGCCTCTCAAGGCGTCTAATAAGTGGTCAAATAAAACTATTTGCTTGGGGGCATGTGTCCCCCCACGCTGTGGCACTGATTCAGCGCAAAACTTCATCGGGCGATCGCGGTGCAGTCGTGCGGCGATCGCCAGGAAACTCCAGTGTGACGGGATTGGGGGGCTCATCTACCAGCAAATATCGCTCCCCCCAACCGCCATTAACGGCAAGGGGACCCGGGGGCGGCGGTGCCGTGCGGCCCGTTGGTAGGGGCACTGGCTTGACGTGGCTGACCTGGATATAGCGATCGCCATTGGGCGTATAGCGGACCTGGTCGCGGGGAAAGGCCAGATTGGTCTGACTGAGCTGCTCTTCTAGCCGGGGCAGGGTGTCGGTTGGCGTCAGCATGGCCAGGAAGATTACCTCATCGCGGGGCATCACTCGGAGCTGAAGCTGGTCTTGGTGCTGCTGCCAGCTCTCCTGGAAGGTGCCGTCGGGGGCAATTTGCCACAGGTTGAGCGTCGATTGCCACTCTTGGGTCGTCACTTCGGCTGCTTCATAGTCCAAAATGGCGTAGGTCGCCTCCGCGTCCGTGCCCACCATCCCAGTCTCAGTCACAGGAGGGTCAATGGGAAGATAGCGCACGGCTGCTACCACGAGCTGGGCCTGCTCAGGCAGGTTGACCTGCCCCGACAAACGATAAACTCCTGGTTCATCGGATGGTTCGACCTGAATGCTGAACGTAGCATCCACTGGACGGTTGAGCAAAGGAACTTGGCGGCAACCCGTCATTAGTCCCCCCAACAGGGTTAGACCTAGACATGCGGCAAGACGGCAGTTCAGCATAACCTCACTGAAAGGAATCGAAAGCAGCTGCAGACTCATGGATTAGTTAAACAAAATTATTTTCTTAAGGGTGTGCCCAGCGGAAGTGTGCACTCCCGTAGCGCCGAAAACCAAATCAGCCTGTCTGATTAGGACTACGCAGAAATAAGGGCTGGTCAGTAAAATTGCACGGGTTAGCGACAGAGAATTGCGCAGACCTTAAATCACCTCATTCTTCGTGTAGCCCTACGGGCTAAGGTTTGAGTATGGAACCCTCGCGTCACCGGAACTCCACACCTCTTGAGTGTCCTAATGCGAAAGCGTAAAGCTATAAATTCTTCGTGAAGAGAAGCAAGTGTCGCTTTTTCACGGAAGCTTCATCTATCTTTATGGGGATTTGTGGGGATCGTTTGAGAAATTGCACTATAAATACATAGAGATTGACTCGACATGATAAGCGTCTAGCCATAGCAAAGCGATTAAATCGGGGTTTGGTTTTCAGCAAACGCCACACTAATCAGGGCTGACCCTACCTAGCGTTATTCAAATTGCAGCCAAATTGCAGCATTCTTTCATTGTCCACAGGATTTGCGCACTGTGTGCGACGTCCTGGAATTCTGGACAATTTTTCGGGCGCTGCGCGATCGCAAAATCGTCAAATTGCGTAAGCTCTAGTCTAGTTAGCTGTCTGTAAGTAGGTCGGCACAATTAAATTCATATTAGAAAACC
>JBHJGR010000111.1:0-37254 GCA_050331615.1 Elainellaceae cyanobacterium | reverse complement strand
GGGCAGCCGAGCGCCGCTTAGCCCCCGACCTTACCCCCCGTCTGTCCGTGGATGTGACCCAGCGACTCAGCCAGACCCAGACGTTTGGCCTGGAGGAGAGCGATCGCACCACCACCACCGAAAGCCTCCTGCTCACCGGGGAAATGCTCACCCGCATCGGCACCGAGATCCGCGTAGACCTCGACCCCATTGACGAGGAGCAGCCCCTCCAGCTCACCCTGCGCCAGCCCCTGCTGCGAGGGTTCGGGCGGCGGGTGAATGAGGCTCCGGTAGCACAGGCCCGTTTGAATGAGCAGAGCGGAGAGCTAGCGCTGCGGCAGGAGGCGATCGCCACCGTCACTGAAGCCATCGTCAGCTATACAGCGCTGATTCAGGCCCAGGAATCCGTCAGAATTCAGATTGATGCTCTGGAGCGGCGGCAAGCTCAATTCGAGATCACCGCAGCTTTGGTGGAGGCCGGGCGTCGTCCCGCCATTGATTTGGTGGAAGCGGAGGGGAATATTGCCAATGCCGAGCGCGATTTGCAGGATGCCCGCAACCAGTTGGCCCAGGCCAATACGAATCTGCTGGACCTGATTGGCACCGATCGCGCGATCGCGTTTACTGGCTCGGTGGCAAGTGTGGAGGAGTTGTTTGGGCGATCGCTTAACCAGGTCCCTCAAGCCGATGCAGCCGATTTGATTAGCACCGCCTACGCAAGGCGTCCCGATTATCGCATCGCCCAGCTCGAGATTGAGACGGAAAGACTGGGAGTAGTTATTGCCCGAGACAACCGGCGGTGGCAGCTTGACCTGGAAAGCAACAGCACGATTGGCGACACGTCAGACACCAGCATCGGTCTAGTGCTCACCCGCGAGTTTACGGATGAAAGCCTGGTGACGGCCCAGCGACGCAGCCAGGTAAACCTCCTTCAAGAAGAGAACAACCTGGCCCAACTCACAGACGCCATTCGCAACGAGGTGGTGAATCGGCTGGGGGACGTGCGCTCCAACCAGCGGCGGCTGGAGGCGGCCCAGCGATCGACGGAGGCGGCCCGGCTCCAGCTTGAGGCCGACCGGGAACGCTTCACGCGGGGGCGCGCCGGGATTACGCTTTTTGACCTGACCCAGCGGGAAGAAGCCTTGGTCAATGCCCAAAATGCTGAGCTAGCAGCTCGAATTAGCCTACTCAATAGCATTGTCGAGCTGGAGCAAGCGGTGGGCATCACCCTCGATCGCTGGGACTCTAGAGTGGACTTTGCGCCGGTGTTTGAGCCACCTGATTGATCGCCTTAGGCCGACAAAACCCGATCCGACATCCGCTGCGGTTTCGCCCCTGCCGAGCGCTTGGGAATGTCGTAGGTGAAGAAGTCATGGGCCATCACCGTGGCTGGAAAGATAGCGCGGGCTTCCGCCAGCAGGTCATCTAGGGTAACGTTGTTGCCTGGGGCGTAGCGGGGGCTGAAATGGGTCATGATTAGCTGGCGCACCCCTGCCGCTAGCGCCACCTGGGCCGCCATGGTTGAGGTGGAGTGGAGCCGCTGATAGGCCAGTTCAGCATCTCGGTGGGAGAAGGTAGCCTCATGCACCAGCACGTCCGCATCCTGGGCCAGATCGACTGAGTTATCGCAGTAGATTGTGTCGGTGCAGTAGACGAACTTGCGGCCAATCTGAGTCGGGCCACACAGGTCATTACCGTTGATGATGCGTCCGTCAGGTAGGTTGACGCACTCACCCCGCTTCAGCCGTCCATAGACAGGCCCAGGAGGAATGCCGAGGGCCTGAGCCCGCTCCACATCAAAATGGCCGGAACGATCTTTCTCAGCGATGCGATAGCCAAAGGCAGGCACCCGATGGGTCAGCTCGGTGCAGTGGACCGTGTACTCTTCGTCTTCAAACACCAGCCCCGGCTGTACGGTGTGCACCTTCACTGGGTAGGAAAAGTGGGTTTGGGAATAGCGCCCGGCGGCTCGCAGGTAGTCCCCCAGCTTGGGAGGGCCATATACATCGATGCGGCTGGCGTTACCCGCTAGGCCACAGCTGGCCAGCAGCCCCATCAGACCATAGATGTGGTCACCGTGCATGTGGGTGATGAAAATCCGGCTAATCTGGCTAATTTTGATATCGCTGCGCAGGATCTGGTGCTGGGTGCCCTCGCCACAGTCAAACAGCCAAACCTCAGAGCGCTGGGGCAACCGCAGCGCAATACTCGAAACGTTGCGCGATCGCGTCGGTACCCCAGAGCTTGTTCCCAGAAATGTGATTTGCAAAACGCTGATAACCTAAATCTAATCTGCGTCAAGAATTCTATAGTGACACATCTCGCCCAGGTTCATCCCGCTCGCGGTGTGGACCCCCGCGACGCGGAGGTTCTACATCTCTTGAATGTCCTAACGTGAAAGCGTAATGCTGTACCTGGTGATGGGGACGGAGTTCGTGGTCATCGATTAGAAAGCGCGTACAGAATTGGGCTATCGTAATGCAGTCAGCATTGATGAGGGTTTACAGCAGATCCATGGCCTTTCCCGACGTTCAGTTCATTCGTATCCAACCGGGTCTGGGTGAGGGGCGATCGCTCTACATGCTGGAGTATTTCGGCGCAAGCGTCATTCTCGCCAGCCCCCATGAGCCCGACGCCCTGGAGGTACAGATTTGGACCAACGCCCCCACCAAGTTCAACAGCCAGGGAGACTGGCACAGCCTTGACTTAACCTACGAACGCACCGATGCCAGCGGTCAGACCACCTTTGTCGGGGGCTTTCGTCCCACCAGCGAAGGCGATTACGAATTCACCTACCGCGTCAAATTGCGGGGCAGCTCCCAGTGGCAGTGGGCTGGATGGCTAGACAACAATGGGCGGCTCCAGGTGCGGCCCCCTTCCCCCACCGCTAGCTGGACCCAGGGACCGAGCTACGTCGAGATCCTGCCCCAGGTTTACGTGGGCAACTTTATCGCTGCCTCCCAGGCCGAGCAGTTGGGGCTAGACGCGGTGCTCAATCTCGGGGAAGAGCTGACCGTCACCTATGCGCCTGACTCCAGCATCACCTACCAGAAGATGGGAACCCCAGACGGTGCCCATCACCCGATTTCTGAGGAAATTCTTCGGGACGCCGTGCAGTGGATTGAAGCCCAGCGACAGCAGGGGAAGCAGCGCATCCTGGTCCACTGCCGCGCCGGTATTGGGCGCAGCGGCTCCGTGGGCGTAGCCTACTGTTTCTATAAGCATCCCCACTGGACCTATGAGCAGGCGCTCCTGTATGCCTGGAGCAAAAAAGCCGACATCTACCCCCACCGCAACCTCCAGGAAAGCCTGGAGCGCCTCTTCCCCCGCCAAACACCGTAGGGGCAAATGGCCATTTGCCTAGACCGGGTAGGCGATCGCCCCAATACCCCTACCTTCCTAAAATCGTCGGATTCCCCGTATCAAAAACGCCCGCAATGCAGCCCGTCATCAGGGTAGCCAGCGTCGCCGCCCACAGTGCCTTCCACACTACAGCGCTGATGTCCTTCCGCCGGGAAGGGACTAGGGCCGCCAATCCTCCCGCGAAAATACCCACCGAGGGAATGTGGGCAAAGCCGCACAGCACATAGCTAACGATGAGCATGGTGCGATCGCTAATTTCCCCCGCCGCCGATAGCGCCGCTAGCGTCCGGTAGGGCGGTACTGCAGTTTCCAGCAGGCGGCGACCGATGATCATCGAGGCCGGCCACAGCTCTGACCAGTCTAGGGACACCCCCGTTAGAAACGTCAGCGGCAAGAAGACTGCCCCCAGAATGTTCTCCAGAGTGATCACCGAAAAAATTTGCCCGATGGGACGCAGCAGGATATTAGGGCTATCCGCCAGGTTCGCCAGATTGGCAAACACCAGGTTGAGCAGGGCTACCAGCCCCAGAATGGCCACAATTACCGCCGCAATACCGACTGCCAGCTTGACCCCATCCAGCGCTCCCAGAATCAGGCTATCCATCGGGCTTTGCCGCTCTTCTTCCGCTTCCACAGTCATATCGGGAATAACGCCCAGGGTCTTGGGCATCTCCCGCTCCGGCACGATCAGCTTGGCCATAACAAAGCAGGCCGGAATCGTCAGCATCGACGCCGACATCAGGTGGCCGGTGATGGCCGGGAAGGTGGGCCGCAAAAATCCAGCGTACAGCGCCAGCACCGTGGAGGCGATGGACCCGAAGCAGGAGGTGAGGATGGCGCACAGCTCGCTGCGGGTCATGGTCAGCAGGAAGGGCTTCACCGCCAGGGCCGATTCAATCCCAACAAAAATGTTGGCAGCACCCGCTAGGGACTCCGCCCCGCTAATATTCATCGTGCGGCGAAAGACCTTGGCAAAGGCGCTGACAATGGGCTGAATAACGCCCAGGTTATAGAGCAAGCTCACGATCGCCGAAAAGAAAATCACCTGAGGCAGCGCCCGAAAGGCAAACACATAGCCCAAGTTGAGCTGGTCGGCACCGAGGCGATCGCCCGGAATCGGCGTATAGGGTGGCGTAATTGCCCTGGCAATCCACCGTCCGGCCAGCACCGGGCTTGCCGGGGAACCGGGCTGGGGTACAAAAATGGGGCCAAACAAGAACCGTGCCCCCGCTTCAGAGGCGTCGATCACGGCGTTGAGGCCATCATTGAGCAGCAGCACCAGGTCCCGGGAGGGCGGCAGCAGGAAGATCAGCGCCCCCAGGATGAGCTGGAGGCCGATGCCCCAGCCGATTACTTTCCAGGGAATAGTGCGGCGGTCTTCAGAGCCAAGCCATGCAATTCCACATAGACCAAACAAGCCTAGGAACGATAACAGGTTCAGCATAGCGCGTTCAGTGGGCTGGAAGTACTCTGCGGTTCACCTAAGACGTTACCCGAAAATCGAGCGATCGCATCTGCAAATTTCGCCACCCTGGGTCACAATTTATTACTCTCTCGCCCTAGGACTCTCGGATTGGGACCAGTCGCCTCTAGCGGAAGATGCAGGTTGTGCCGCTCCATAGGGTTGCTATCTGAGCATCCTCCCCACTGCCGCTCAAAACGCCCCCCAAACCACCGGCGATGAACTCCGTGCCCAGAGAGCTTTGGAACACTTCTGCAGAATAAACCTGGCTTAGTTCCGTGCGGGTGGAGCCAGTGCCAATGCCGCCAATAGTGGTAAGCTGGGCAGCGTTTTCAGCGCGACCATCCACCGCCCAGCCAGCGAAGCGATCGCCTTCAAACCACAGGGTCAGCCCATCGGGCCATCTGGCAAAGGACAGCGGGCCTGCACCGCATTCAGGGTTAACGCCCTGGTCGAGGGGGATCTGGCGCAGATTCAGGAGAATTTCCATCATCCCGTCACGCTCCATGCCAAACGGCAGCGCCCGAGTCGAGCCTGTCGCGGCATCTACCAGCCGCAGCCCCTCCGCATCAAGGGCCAGAGCAATTGAGTCCTCGGCCAGGGAGTCAGCAACCTGATCAGCGTCGCTAGGGGGGCGATCGCCCGTATCGCCCGTATCGGCGACAATCGGCTCTGTCGAATCATCTATGGAATCAGCAGTATCAGAGCTGGTTTGAGGCGGGGCCTGACGCTCGGTGCGATCAACATCAGCACAGGAAAAGACCAGCAAGACGCCCAGCAGACAAAAGATTGGCAAACCGACATTAGAGATTTTCATCGCTCACCACGACTCGTTTATTCTGGAGGGCCAGATTCACCCGTGATGATTAATTCAACTCGCTGGGGAGCGCTTCCGGTAAAACGGCAGGGGCGATCGCCACAGATTCCCTACAGGCATCGGGTGAAGGGGATTGAGTGATCACCGAGAAATCCTGGTAGCCGCTGGTGAGCAGGAATCGGGTCACGACAGTTTCCGCTCGGTCATTGGCCTGCTCCAGGATGCCATTCTCACAGGCGGCGGTGAGGATGCGCTGGAGGGTTTCTCGCTGGGCCAGCTCCTGCAGCTCAGGAGCAACGTCCGGCCCCAGTCCCAAAAATCCGCGGTCGTAGTCGTACACTTGGGAGCGGTTGACGTCGATTTTATGGTCGAGAATTTCTGGTGGCGGTAGCTGAATCTGCACCCGATCGCCCTGCACGGTGACATCCATTGGCTGCAGGGCGCTGAGGTCTACCCCGGCTCGGACTTCTCCGTAGGCAATATAGAGCAGGGTGGTTTTGCCGATGACGTAGTTGCCGAGGGTGCGATCGCGGCTGGCGGGCACCACCGACTCCATCGTATAAACCGCCGTGGTTAGCTCACTGGCTCCCCGCACCTGTTCGACAACGAGCGATCGCACGTCCACCTGGGGAGCGGGCTGCTCAAAAGACAGGAAGGAGGCCACGTTATGGCTGAGCTGATTGCCAGTGCGCCAGAGGCTGGTGAGGATCAAGAAGGTGGCGATCGCAATGCCGCTTTGGGCAACGAGTAGTAAAAATTTCACAATCCCGGTCATGCCAGTTCTCCCCATGTATTTCCCCGCATCAAACGATCCTTGCCCAACCATCACAATCTAGCAGGAAAAATCCCACCACCATGTGCTCGGGTAAGTAAGTACGTGGCCATAAATAAAGCAGTCGGGGTACTCCCCCCGGCGGGGGCGCTTCCTCGTCAATGTAATTAATTGTGCTTCAGCACTTACAATAAGTCTAAGCTAGGTTTTTCAACTGGATTATGCTGCTGAAATCTACGACCCGTCACGTCCGCCTCTTTAGCGCCGCCGTTGAGGATAACGAACTCGTCCCCAGCGTTGATCAGCTCACCCTTGATGTTGACCCCGACAACGAGCTGACCTGGAACGATGACACCCTGCAGATGGTCTATCGCAAGTTTGACGAACTCGTCGAAGCCTACGACGGAGCAGATTTAACAGACTATAATCTGCGACGCATCGGCTCCGACCTAGAGCACTACATCAAGTCTCTGCTGGAGCAGGGCACGGTTTCCTATAACCTCCAGAGCCGCGTACGCAACTACAGCCTGGGGCTGCCCAGGACTGCCGAAGACATCAGCGTGTAGATAGGTAGCCATAAGTAAACGACGCTATGGTGGAGGTCGCCCCCCGTTTGCTTTACTTATGTCCAGACATAGCGCTACGCTTTCGTGTCAGGACGCTCAAGAGGTGTGGAACCCCCGCGACGCGGGGATTCTACACTCAAACTTTAGCCCGTAGGGCCATACATAATCAGTAGCAGTACTTACCATCCCGGGGCGTGCGATTGTCACTGGCCTTACGGAGAGCACCCAGAAGGGTTGAAACAAATATGCAACGAAGCGTACGGCTACTGTGGCGACCTTTAAGCGTGAGTCGGCCCAGGTTTTTGGCGCTCCCGTTCTGATCAAACCGGACGTAATGAATGCCGCCTGAGTTGGGAAGGCTTGATTCGGCATCGATGTGAACGCCCTTAGGCAGGGGCTGCCACTGGAGCGCCGTCAGTAAGGCATCTGGGTCGTGAATGGCCAGCTCGACCTGGCCATTTTGCTCACGGAAGCTAACCCGCCGCTCAGTGTGAGAGTGTTTAGCGTCAGTCTGGGCCTGACGCATGGCTAAATAAACCTGATCCTGAGCTGTCGTCAGAGTTTTCGCATTCATGAAGGAGAGCCAGGCGGGAGCGGCGATCGCCACCAAAATTCCCAAAATCGCTGCAACCGCCAGCGTTTCTAGCAAAGTAAACCCACCTACCTGTGCCCCCCGCTCTCGATCAAAAGACTCCTGTCGGACGGATGCACTCCGCCCTCGAACCGCTATTGCCGATTTCATAGATCCACCCTGGCTAATTGGACTGAAGATTTATCTGGACGAAATATTGAGTCGATGTCTAGTTGAGCAATTCGATAATTTTCAGCCGCATTATCCTGAAATTAATTCCAGCCCTACCAGGGAAAATTCACGGAATCTTAACAGACTGCAGCAACCGCTCCACGGCAGCGATCGCGCGGCGACCACTGTTGACAATCAGTCGGTGGGACAACACATAAGGGGCCAGCCGCTTCACATCATCGGGGAGGGCATAGTCTCGGCCATCTAGGAATGCTAGCGCCTGGGTTGTGCGGTAGAGCGCCACCGTTCCCCGGGGGCTGGCTCCCAAAACCACTTCTTCGTCCTGACGGGTCGCTCGCACTAGGTCAATCATGTATTGCTGAATCGACTGCTCCACCTTGACCTCCAAGCAGCGCTGCCGTAGCGCCGTCACCTCCTCTAGAGAGATGCACGGTTGGAGATCATCGGCCGCAGCGGGATCTCCTAGATTTGCCAGCATCTTGAGTTCCTCAACTTCGGAGGGATATCCCAGACTGAGGGATACGGCGAACCGATCCATCTGGGCTTCTGGCAGGGGAAACGTGCCCTGATATTCCACGGGGTTTTGGGTGGCGACGACGAAGAAGGGATTGGGCACAGGGCGAGAAACGCCATCAATGGTGACCTGCTTCTCCTCCATCACTTCCAGCAGTGCTGACTGGGTACGGGGAGTAGCTCGGTTAATTTCATCGGCCAGCAGCACATTGCCAAAAACTGGCCCCACCATAAACTCGAAGGCACCCGTCTGCGGATTCCAGATATTTGTGCCGGTAATGTCAGTGGGCAGCAGATCGGGGGTACACTGCACCCGCTTGAAGACGCCATCGATGGAGCGAGCCAAGGATTTGGCCAGCAGGGTTTTGCCTACCCCCGGTACGTCTTCTAGCAGAACGTGCCCTCCGGAAAAGAGGGCGGCCAGCACCAGTTGAATTGCGTCGTCCTTACCGACAATGGCACGACTGAGGTTTTGGGTCAGCCGCTCAATACTTTCTCGCATAGTGGGATTTCCAAACGGTTGGGCTAAGGTCAGTATCCTGCCCTATTTTGCCCACAAATACGGAGAGTCCATAAAAAGCAGGAGAGTTTTGAGTTGAGAGCCTTGAATTTTAGGTGAGTAGTTTCACTCAAGACTCAACCCTTGCAACTGTCTATTTCTACCCTTATCCAGGTCATAGCTCAGCCACAGCCCGCTCAATGAGTCGCCGCGTCAGGGTTTGCACCCCGGTATGCTCGTAGTACTTAACGCTGATATCGAGAAATGCCCCTAGATAGTCCAGCTTGCCCTTCGAGCCTTCTACAAACTTGCTGAGGTTATCTACCAGCCGCTCTTGGGTCATGCCCTTCTCATCAGCGAACCGATCCATCCAGCCCCGGGTGGCCTCAAAGCTCTCGGTAATGAAGGCCAGCTTTCCTGTAGCATCTTTACCGGGAATTTCCTGCTGGACCCCCTTGAAGGTTTGGTTCTTCTCCAGCTCAGAAGGTCCCATCCCCTTGATGGCGGACAGGGCCTTGGAGCTGAAGTCCGCTCCCAGGGGAATCACCCCGTCGAATGCCACCAGGGCTGCCATGCGCATAAGGGACTCCTGGCTGTAGTCTCCCAGGGCTTTGAGAAAGTCCCCCAGGCTATCGCCAGGAATGCCGTTAATCTGGCAGAAGGCGACGACTTCCGTGACCAGCTTGACGCAGAGGTCAACGGTCTGGGCCTTTTCGGGCTTGGGGGTAAGGTTTTTCAAAAAGCCCAGGAACGTATCCTGACCGATGCGGTTGGCCATCGCCGCTGCCCCCAACAGTCCTGACGCCGCATCTACAGATTCGTAGAGCCACAGTGCCCGCTGGTAGCCCTGGGAGCGATCATTGAACAGGGCGATCGCCCGTTCACCGATGGCGGTCACCATGGCTTCGTCAGTTTCCCCCGTCACGGCTCGAATTGTGTTGTCAAAACCGACCAGGTTATCCCACTGACCAGGGACAAAGGTATCCAGCGATCGCAGGGCCATCACCGTCAGACCACCTTTGGGCAGTCGATCCACCACTTCATAAATTTTTTTGCTCACGATGCTCTCCTGGAGGGACTTTTGCGGATAAATTTTCAGGTTGCGGGCTGAGGTATCAGAACGGGCGCTTCTGGTGGAGCAGGTTCAACGCTGGTGGAGGTCGGGGCGTCGTGAGCAACTTCCGCTTCACCAGTCCTTTGGGAAGTGGGTTCTCCTTCTAGTTGGGCCAGCCCCAGGAGATCAAACTTCTGCAGCCAGGCTTCCCGGTCGGCCTGGGTAAAGTCGGGGCTACGGGAGAGTACTTTCACCTGATAGCGCCCATTTACCAGGAGGCTGGTCGCCGTAGTGCCCTGATTCACTGCGGGATAACCGGCGATCGCCTCAGTCGCGCCTTCATACTTAGCGGCAGCGGCAGGCAGGTTAAGAGTATCGCTGATGGCCAGCATGGCCAAGGTTTCCCCGTCCCGCTTGAGCTTATACTCGGCAAATCCCTGCTTCTCCTGGGATGGCACAACTTCGTAATCTCCTTGGGAGCCAGGAAAGAACTGGTTGAAGGTGCCCCCTTTCTCGGCCTGACGATTGACCGCTTTTTCCGCACCAAAACCTGTGGTGTCTTGCTGCACCTGGTCATATTTTGACGGCGGGGAGGAACAGGCAGTCAGCAAAAGAACAACGCTAAGCAGCATCGGGAAGAGTCGCTTAGCCCATCGAGAGACATTCATGGATTGACTCCTGAAATAGCGAATAGAACAAGCATACTATACTTGCACGCATGTCTGGGTATATTTGTCTGGGTATATTTATCCATCTGTAATGAAGATTAGCTTAAAGAGAGAATATAGCGTTGCTCACGCGGGTGAAATACGGGGGTGAGGCGCAGTGCGCCCCCACCTCGCAAATCTGTACCCATATTAAAAACCATCTAAAATAGCCATAAAATCGCCGGTTTTGGATGCAAGTCGATGAGAAACCGGATTTCAGCGGCAATCCGGCCCAACACTTCCCAATTAGCACAATTTAGCGCTGGAATTGAGATTTGGCTCGGCTGTCTACTACTGTGGGTATAGAAGCGGATCGAAACGTAAATTTTCATCAAGTCTGTATTCAAAGTTTCTTGTATTTTCTTATACTAAGTTTAAAGAATGTGGGGCGCGGCTTTAGCGTCTACAGCGTCTATGTCGTGATCCCCGCTGCTGATCCCCGTCCCCGGCTAGTTTAAGAGGCAACCAGGAGTGAGTCCGTACCCGTCCAGTCGAACCAAGCGATATGACCCAGAAGCGATCGCCCGCTACTACCGTTACCGTCCCTGGAAAACTATCTGGCGTGCCCTCACCATCATCTGGTTTCTCACTAGATTCATTATTGGATTAAAGCTGGATGACCTCCTGAATCGCTCGGAACGCGAGAAACTGAAGCGGGCGGCTCAGCTTCGCCGCATTCTCACCCGCTTGGGGCCAACCTTCATCAAAGTGGGGCAAGCCCTCTCCACCCGCCCCGACCTGGTGCGTAAAGACTTTCTCGAAGAGCTGGTAAAGCTACAGGATCAGCTCCCCCCATTTCCCACCGACATTGCCTTCGACATCATTGAGCAAGAGTTGGCCGCGCCCGTGGGCGACATCTTCAGCACCATCTCCCCCCAGCCCATCGCCGCTGCCAGTTTGGGCCAAGTCTATCAGGCCAAACTCTACACAGGTGAACAGGTGGCGGTTAAGGTGCAGCGCCCTCGCCTTTTGCCCAAGTTAACCCTCGACCTTTACCTGATGCGCTGGGCAGCAGGCTGGATCGGGCCGCTGCTGCCGCTCAACCTGGGACACGGCCTGCCCCTGATTGTCGATGAGTTTGGCACGAAGCTGTTTGAAGAGGTCGACTACCTCAATGAAGGCCGTAATGCCGAAAAATTCGCGGCTAATTTTCAAAGCGATCCGCGGGTGAAGGTGCCCAGCATTTACTGGCGCTACTGCAGCGATCACGTCCTCACCCTGGAGTGGATTGAGGGCTTCAAGCTAACTGATACCGAGCGGATTAAGCAAGCCAGCCTAGATGAAAGCGTTTTAATCGAAATTGGCGTGACCTCCGGTTTGCAGCAGTTGCTGGAGCACGGATTTTTCCATGCCGATCCCCACCCCGGCAATCTATTCGCAATGGCGGATGGGCGCATGGCTTACATTGACTTCGGCATGATGGACCAGCTCAACCAGGATACTAAGGAAACCCTGGTAGATTCAGTCGTTCACCTCATCAATAAGGACTACGACGACCTCGCTCTAGACTTTGTAAAGCTGGGCTTCCTGACGCCCGACACCGATATCGTTCCCATTATTCCTGCGCTAGAAGCCGTTTTCGATAGAGCGATTGGGGAAAGCGTACGGGAGTTCAACTTCAAGACCATTACTGACCAGTTCTCGGAGCTGATGTATGATTACCCCTTCCGAGTTCCGGCTAAATTTGCTCTGATCATTCGCTCCCTAGTCACTCAGGAAGGGCTGGCCCTTAGCCTCAACCCCAACTTCAAAATCGTGGAGGTGGCCTACCCCTATGTGGCTCGACGGCTGCTGACCGAGGAAAGCCCTGCCTTCCGACGTCGCCTTCTAGAAGTTCTGTTCAAAGACGGGCGCTTCCAGTGGCATCGCTTGGAGAACCTGATTGCGATCGCCCGTACCAATGAGCACTTCGACCTGCTGCCAACCGCCCAAATGGGCCTGCAGTACTTCCTCTCTAACGAAGGGCAGTTTCTGCGGCGGCAGATCATCCTCGCCCTGGTAGAAGACGATCGCCTCCACACTGAAGAGGTCGGGCGGCTGTGGGATCTAGTCAAGGATGACCTGAAGTTTGGCCGTCTGGTCAGCGCTGCCTTCGATGCTCTCACAGGCTTCTCCACCGAACGGACCGCCACCTTTATTCCCGCAGTGGCGGCGATCGCCCTTGAGCTGCCTCCAGAGAGATCGGGTCGCTAATTGCTTGAGCACAATTAACTACGCTGATGGGGTATGCGTCCCCGCTGGGGGCGCACACCGCCAAGAAAATAATCTTAACTAGCAAAAAACGCCAACTGGAAGCGAAGCAGCTCATTTGTGCTATTTTCTTCCTAGTTAGCGCCCCTAACTCATTGAGCCCATCTCTTCTAACCCCATTGGAGCTATCGGTGCCTGAGAATCTCTACGACGCACCCTATTTCTTGCTGGCAGCAGGACTCCTAGCCAGCGTCACTTCTGGGTTGGCGTTTAGCGCGACTTTGAAAGCCGCCATTAAAGACTGGTCGGACAACCGAACAACCCGTAGCCCATTGACCATCCGGAGCCTGCGACTGCTGATTCCGTTCCTGGGAATCTGCGGCGGGGTCTGCGTTTTTCTGGCCTCAGGGGTACAGATTTTTGCCTTTTCCCCCCGGCTGGCCTATGGGATCGCCCTCCCCCTCACGGTGCTGAGTGGGGCACTGGTGTGGATACAGTTGGGTCAGTTGCTGCGTCAATTTGAGAAAAGCGGCAGAAAAGCTTTTGAGATGAATTTTTTCGAGTGAAGACCACGTCCAAGCCCCAAAATCGTCGGGTAACCTATAGCCCGGCGTATACTATCGTTCCCACCTACGAGTGCTTCAACCGCTGTCGCTACTGCAATTTCCGGGTCGATCCGGGGCAGGATGATTGGCTAGCGCTGGAGGAAGCCCAGCGGCGGCTCCAGTGGTGTCAGGCACGGGGAGTGATCGAAATTCTCATTCTCAGCGGAGAAGTGCATCCTCGCAGCGATCGCCGTCCAGCCTGGTGCCAGCATCTCTGCGACCTGGGCCAACTGGCGCTAGACATGGGCTTTTTGCCCCACACCAATGCGGGTCCACTGGGCTATGCAGAAATGGCGAGGCTGAAACCGGTCAACGTTTCCATGGGGCTAATGCTGGAGCAGATGACCCCCGCCCTACTCCATACTGTCCACCGTCACGCCCCTAGTAAACAGCCCGGCCTGCGGCTTCAGCAACTGGAGTGGGCCGGGGAGCTGGGCATTCCCTTTACGACCGGGCTGCTCCTGGGTATTGGTGAAACCGAAGATGACTGGCGGGAGACTCTGGGGGCGATCGCCCAAGTGCATCAAAAATGGGGCCACATTCAGGAAGTGATCCTCCAGCCCCATCGCCTGGGCTCCCGCCAGTCCTGGACCGAAACTGCCCTAGCGCCGGAACAGCTCATCCAGGCAGTGACGGTCGCCCGCGAGCACCTCCCTGACGACATTACCCTCCAAATCCCCCCCAACCTGGTGGAGCATCCCGAGGTGCTGCTGGCCTGCCTAGACGCAGGAGCCAGAGATCTGGGGGGACTTGGCCCCATTGATGAGGTCAATCCCGACTATCCTCACCCGGAGGCGCAGAAACTGGAGAAAGTGCTGGCGATCGCCGGATACTCCCTAACTCCCCGTTTGCCCGTTTATCCGCACTACGATAATTGGGTCGCTGCCCCGCTCCAGGCAGCGCTGCGGCAGTGGCGGCAGCGGTTGGAGCCAACGAGTCCTCTAGCCTGAAAATTGAGCTGAATGCAGCGTTAGGCTAAAATCGGTTGGGTCGCAGGCCGGTAGGGTACGCGAATCACCTCGGTGGTCAGCTCGCCGGTGTCTTGGAGCGTGAGCAGGCGAAATCCGGGGAAGCGATCGCCATCAATGGCAAATTCCTGGCTTTTGGGCCTGAACTGCACGCAGGTGGACGGCGTTGCCAGATAGCGAATGCCCTGGCGCACCTCGTCCAGTTCCTGGTGAATGTGGCCACAGAGTACGGCCCTTACCCCAGAATGGCGATGCAGAATCTCCTGAAATGCCCCCTGATTAACCAGGCTAATGCCGTCTATCCAGTCAGAACCCACCGACAGGGGCGGGTGGTGCAGGGCGATCACCGACGGTCGGGTGCCCGTCGCCTGGAGCTGCTGATCGAGCCAGGCCAGGGCAGTATCGCTCAAAAATCCGTGGACCTCTCCCGGTACCCGTGAGTCCAGCAGCAGGAGCGTCCAGTCGCTCAGCGGAACGCGTTTTTCCTGAAAAAAGGGAGGCCGGTTTAGAGTTGTCTCCATCCACCGGGGATCATCGTGATTGCCGGGAATCCAGTAGGTCGGGATTTGTAGGGGGGCGATCGCCTCCCACAGCAGTTGGTAGGACGCTGGCGTCTCATCCTGGGAGAGATCCCCCGTGAGCAGCAGGACATCGGGCCGGCTGGGGAGCTGCTGCAGGTGAGCCAGGACGGTACTGAAGGACGCGTTGGTGTGAACGCCTTTTGAGGTTTGCCGGGGGTCGGCGAACAGGTGGGTATCCGTGATTTGGGCAATGAGGTGAGGCATAGTGGGGTCGGGGCGATCGCGATGTGGTCTAACGGCTTCAGCTCAAGTATAATGATAGACTGTGCTCTTTCTTGAAGTGAACCTGACGCAAACCTGCTGGAGATTGTTATGGCCCGAAAATGTACGCTAACTGGCAAGAAGGCAAATAACGCCTACGCTGTGTCCCACTCCCACCGCCGCACCAAGAAGCTACAGGGGGTTAACCTGCAGTTTAAGCGCGTTTGGTGGCCCCAGGGAAACTGCTGGGTGCGCCTGCGGCTTTCTACAAAGGCCATCAAAACTCTGGAGAAGAAGGGCGTTCAGGCTATGGCTAAAGAAGCGGGCATTGACTTGAATCAGTATGTCTGCCGCGATGAGCAGACCGCATCAAGCTAGTGGTCTGCCAAGACTCAAAATTGAAGCTTCCCAGAAAACCGGTATTACGCAATTTACTGGTTTTATAGGCGCTGCGCGCCCATGGAACTACCTAGAGCCCCAGGGCACGACACACAGTACATGAGTCCTGATTTCAAAACTGCTCTGAAATTTGACAGAATGCAGGCATAATGTAAGCGGTGTGAGGCAGCATTAGTTTGCGCTAGGCGCTTATGTTAAACGCTTCGATTCATTCATCTGCGAACGCTCCGTCGCTTGGGCAGAGCAACGTCCTGGGTCTTCCCCTGCACTTATCTGACGACTACCCGTCGTGGCTTGTATCCCGATTACGGCATGGCCAGGGCACTCACGTTGTTACCCTCAACGCTGAGATGGCCATGCAGGCAGAAAAAAATCCGGCCCTGGCTGCCATCATTCACCAGGCAGAACTGGTGGTTCCTGATGGGGCTGGGGTTGTCCTTTATTTGAGACTGCGGCGTCAGCAGATTCGGCGATGCCCCGGCATTGAGCTGGCGGCAGATTTGCTGCACTACATCGGCTCGCGATCGCCCCAGTCTACTCTTTTCTTCTACGGCGGTGCCCCCAGTGTCGCCCAGCAGGCCGCCCAGCACTGGCAGCAGCAGGTGCCCAGCCTAGATCTGGTGGGGGTGCAGCACGGCTACCTCTCGACGGATGAGCAGCGGCAGCTGGACCAGCAGCTTCAGGAATCTCAGCCTGCCGTGATTCTCGTGGGATTAGGTGTACCGCGACAGGAATTTTGGATTGCTGAACACCGCCACCTTTGCCCCCAGGCCATTTGGATCGGGGTGGGGGGCAGCTTTGATATTTGGGCGGGGATCAAAACCCGTGCTCCAGCGTGGCTGCGCAACAATCATCTGGAATGGACCTACCGCCTCTACAAGGAACCGTGGCGCTGGCGGCGGATGCTTTCCCTGCCCCAGTTTGCCTGGCGCGGCCTAGTCTATCGCCAGTGATGCTTGTTTTTTGTCAATGAGCTGCGATCGCAGGTCGTGACTCATTTCGCAATTGCCGCTACAATATGCGGTCATAATTGGCCCTCGCTCCCGGTTCCTCTACAATTCAGTCCCTATCGCTGTTTGGGTAACATCTATGCCCTCCGTTATTCCCACTGACGCCTCGACCCGCACCTTTTCCCAGATCTTGCAGGGTGAATCTTCACCAGCCGCTAACCCCCAAGGGCGCGGTTCCCGCTCTACACCACCAAAAGTCATCATCAGCCTGGAGCAGGTTACCAAAACCTACGCCAATGGCTGTCAGGCGCTGGATAACGTGACTTGGCAGATTCGCCGGGGAGATTTCTGGTTCGTGACAGGGCCATCGGGGGCGGGCAAGTCCACCCTGCTGAAGCTGCTCTACGGGGAAGAGCGATGTACCCAGGGCGGCATTTTTATCAATAACGTGGATATCTCCCAACTGCGGGGCAATCGGCTATCCATGCTGCGTCGTAAGATTGGCGTTGTGTTTCAGGACTATAAGCTCATCCCCCGACGCACCGTCTCTGAAAATGTAGCTTTCGTCCTGTGGGCGCAAGGATTCACCCGCAAGGAAATCCATCGTCGTCTGCTGCCTACCCTCAAAATGGTCGGCCTCCAGGACAAGGCCAATCGCTTTCCTGATGAGCTATCCGGTGGGGAGCAGCAGCGGGTCAGCATCGCCCGGGCGATCGTCAGCACGCCGCCGATTCTGCTGGCAGACGAGCCAACCGGCAACCTCGATGCCCACAATTCCTGGCAAGTGATTAAAATCCTGAAAAAGCTCAACGCTATTGGCATTACGGTGATCGTCACAACCCACGATGAGCACTTGGTGCGCATGTCGGATCACCCAGTGGTGCAGCTACGGGACGGGCGGCTCCACCAGATGCGGGATTGGGAACTGGGGCGGTAGGGGCCTTGATAATCGGGTAATGAGGCGCTTTTTGGAAATGATGAGACCCGATGACGTAGGGGCAAACGGCCATTTGCCCTTACCAACCGTGCAACCAAGGGTAGAATTTTCCCCAGAAATCGCCTTACCGCCCTATCAGATAAATTTAATCGTAATATTCAGAGGCCATAAGCCGCTGATGGATTTTGCTGAGGCGATCGCTACTATTGATGGGCGATCGCGGCTGAGGCAAATCCTGGTTGGGCCAGGTGGGTAGGTCGCTACACGGACACTCAACTGGCGGCATTCCCACGCTAACCATCGGCACCGGCATGCCACATCGCGCACAGGGCGACACATCCCATGAGGGAGACAGTAAATCGGCAATGGTTTGACTGGTACCCTCCAGGTAGCAATCCCCTGAATCAGCCGTCTGTACCTGGTTCCAGCACTGCTCAAATTCAGGACTGTAGCGATCGCCCTGAATCACGCGGCTCGGTCGGCAGTATCCCCGTCCGCCGTCAATCACCAGCCCCTTTCCGGCTTGGAACCAGTAGGCGAGATATTGTCTAACTTCGTTTTCGGTAGCCATATTGGGTGTCACAATCAGGTAGCGGGGGCAAGTGGCCGGCAGTGTCCCAAAGGCATGGGTAGACCATAAACCACAAGTACATTCTAGAAAATCAGCGGCGGTTTAGAGGGGAGAGCGGATTAATTAAATCCTAAGAAATAGGTTGGCGGGGCGATCGCAGCTAAAAGTCAACTTCTCGTAACTTAAATTTCCTCTAAGGGCTCGAACGGGTTAATTACATCGCGTGTAGATGTGCGCCCTCGGCGGGGACGCACATCCACCAAAAAACAATTTTGTTTAACTTCTTAACCCCTCGACGCCCTTGCGTAGTTTCCGATCGCTCAAGGACTCATCTAAATGCTATGTTGAGGTTAATCAGTTTCATGCAGGAAGGCCATTACGCCATTGCAGCGCTATCCCCTGGTTAGCTATCCGTGGAAACCGCTTTGGTTTCTAGAGATGAATCTGAAGCGTCGACGGCAGTGTGACCCGGCGCTGTCTTTTGTCGATCGCTGTGAAGCGCCCAGTACGCTCTGATCGATCTGCAAGTTAGGTTTGGCAACGACCGCAGCCTCTGCTTGCCTAGTGGGCTCCGCTCCCAAGAGCTCGGCTGAGCATTGCTGCCTCAAGCAGTTTGCCAAGCTGGATCGATCGGCTTTATCCAGTCTTCGTTACCCAATCGAATTTTTGATGTAAGCAGCTATAGGTAAGCGACGCTAGGGTGGGACCCCACTAGCTTTCCTTATGGCCATGTACTTGGTCTGCCAATCTTTTGCTGGTCAGACTCTAGGAAGGTTCTAGCTTCCCGATGCAACCGCTCTTTCTATAACCCAGGAGGGGTTACCGTGACAAAATTCCTCAGCCACAAAATTTCCCCCCAGCCCATTTCTGCCGACATTAGCATTGTCAACCTAATCGACCAGTATTTCCCTGCCTACAATTCAGCCCGACTGCGGGAAATTTGCCAGTTGCTGAGCCGCGATGTCTTCCAAGCAGGAGTAACGGTTGGCCTCAGCCTTTCGGGAGCGATGACTCCAGCCGGATTTGGCGTCTCTGCCCTCGCACCCCTGATGCGGGCCGGACTGATCGACTACATCATCAGCACTGGAGCCAACCTGTACCACGACCTGCACTACGGCCTGGGGCTAGAGCTTTACTCTAGCAATCCGTTTGTCGATGACGTGAAGCTACGGCAGGAGGGACGCATCCGCATCTACGACATTGTGTTTGGCTATGACGTGCTGCTGGAGACGGATGCGTTTATCCGTAATTTGCTGCGGGCCGAGCCGTTCCAGAAGCGTATGGGCACCGCCGAATTTCACTACCGGCTGGGGGAAGCAATTCACCAGATTGAGCAGCAGTTGGGCGCAACCCACTCCTGCCTGCTGTCCACCGCCTATCAGTGTGGCGTCCCGATTTACACCTCCTCCCCCGGAGACAGCTCCATCGGCATGAACGTAGCCGCCCTTGCCCTGGAAGGTTCCCAACTGGTGATTGACCCATCCATCGACGTGAACGAAACGGCAGCGATCGTCTATGCAGCGCGGGAGGTTACCCCCTCCGTCCAGTCTCAGTCAGCCGATGAGGCCGAGACAGATGCAGTCTACGAAGGCAAAAGCGCCGCTATCATTCTCGGCGGCGGCAGTCCCAAGAACTTCCTGCTACAGACTCAGCCGCAAATCCACGAAGTCCTGGGGCTGGAAGAGCGGGGCCATGATTACTTTATTCAAATCACCGATGCGCGCCCCGACACTGGCGGACTGTCGGGGGCGACGCCTAGCGAAGCCGTGAGCTGGGGCAAAATTGACCCAGATGAGCTGCCCCACACCATTGTCTGCTATACAGACAGCACCATTGCCCTGCCGCTGATCACGGCCTATGTGCTGAATCGGTGCGCACCCCGTCCCCTGAAGCGACTGTACGACCAGCGCGATGCTCTAGTGGAGCGGCTGCGGCAGGACTATCGGGTAGCCGCGCAGACGGCATCTAACCCTGCCTCCCAATCTGACGAAGGGGTGTCAACCTATCCCTGCGGCACCCCGATTCGCCGATAGCCGAGTGCATCGGGTCTGCACCGTATAATATCAGCGACCTCATACGCGTAGTTGATCCCAACCAGGGGAGGCCAGACGGTGGCAGAAGGGACGGATATCGGAACAGACGGCAGGACAGCCGCGACGGCAGCGAGAACGAGTACCCAGGCCCTGCTCCAGGTAAGCAATTTGCGGGTCGCCTATCCCCGCCGCAGTTCAAATCTCCAATCGGCCCCCGTCGATGCAGCCGCCGATTCTGCCCCGCTGGACTGGGCCGTGGACGGCGTTTCCTTTGACCTGATGCCGGGGGAGCGCCTGGGACTGGTTGGCGAATCGGGCTGCGGCAAGTCCACTTTGGGGCGGGCGGCGATGCGGCTGCTCCCAGGGTCAGCTCGGGTTGCAGGGGATGTGCGGTACGAGGGAAGGTCAGTGCTGGAGTTTTCTCCAGACCAAATGCGGCGCTTTCGGGGAGAGGCGATCGCCCTCATCTTTCAAGACCCCATGACCCGGCTGGACCCCCTGATGACCATTGGGGAGCACTGTATCGAGACGCTGCAGGCCCACCAGCCCCACCTCTCGCGTACCGAAGCCCAAGCAAAGGCGATCGCCACCCTAGAAACTGTCAGCATCCCCGCCTCCCGCTGGGGCCAGTATCCCCACGAGTTTAGCGGCGGTATGCGGCAGCGGGTGGCGATCGCCCTGGCCCTATTGCTTGACCCCAAGCTAATCGTGGCGGATGAGCCCACCACCAGTTTGGATGTGACCGTTTCCGCCCAAATCATGCAGGAGCTGGTGCGCCTGTGCGAGGAGCGGCACATGGCCCTGCTGCTGATTTCCCACGACTTGGCAATGGTAGGGGAATACTGCAACCGGCTTGCGGTGATGCTTGCGGGTAAGCTCGTGGAAATTGGGGAGGCCCATACCGTCCTGACCCAGCCCCAGCATGACTATACGCGATCGCTCCTCACTGCCGCGTTGGATCTCCAGTCGGGCCGCCAATCTGCAACTCCTGAGATCAATGCCGCAACTCCACCCCTGCTCCAGGTTCACGACCTGAAGCAGCACTACACCCTGGGGCAGCCCCTAGTGGCCCGCCTGCTGAATCGGGCGCAAGACCGCACCATTAAGGCGGTGGATGGCGTATCCCTGGACCTGTATCTGGGGGAGATTCTGGGACTGGTGGGGGAGTCGGGCTGCGGCAAAAGCACCCTGTCGCGGACGGTGCTGCAGCTCATCCGGCCCACGGCGGGACGGGTGGAATTCCTTGGCCAGAATCTCACTCACTTCTCCCGCGCCGCTATGCAGGCCCAGCGGCGGCAGATGCAGATGGTTTTTCAAGACCCCCATGCTTGCCTCAATCCCCTGATGACGGTGGGACAGAGCATCGCCGATCCCCTCCGGATTCACCATCTGGCCGATGCCAGCGAGGCCAGCGAGCAGGTGAATCAAATGCTGGAGCGGGTGGGGCTGACGCCGCCAGAGGCGTTTATCAATCGCTATCCGGGGGAGCTATCTGGGGGCCAGCAGCAGCGGGTGGCGATCGCCCGTGCCCTGATTACTCGTCCCAAGCTGCTGATTTGCGACGAACCTGTCAGTATGCTGGATGCCAGCATTCAAACCCAGGTGCTCAACCTGATGCTAGAACTCAAGCAGGAGTTTAACCTCACCTATCTGTTTATTACCCACGATCTCTGGGTGGCGCGGTTTTTCTGCGATCGCATCGCTGTCATGTACGCTGGCAAAATTGTGGAACTGGGCCGCACTGCCGACCTGTTTGACCGTCCCCAGCATCCCTATACCCAGACTCTGCTGGGGGCTGCCCCCCGATTGGTTCGCCTGGCTGCCCCCGATCGTCCCCGTCAACGCCCGAATGATCCGCCTGTCGGGGATAATGGATAGCAGCCTTGCAGGACTGCAAGCGCTCATTAACTAAAACCATTTTGGCAAAACCATTTTGGCAAAACCATTTTGGGAGGTGAAGTTTTTCTGCAAGGAGCACTCCACTTCCCAGCCTAGAAGAGATTTAGATTGGATACGATATGGCGACGAAGGAACGCAAGCCCATCCTGCTCGATTTTGAAAAGCCCCTGGTGGAGCTGGAAACCCGCATTCTGCAAATTCGTGAACTGGCTGAGGAAAACGATGTGGATGTTTCAGACCAGATTCGCCAACTGGAAGCGCGGGCATCCCAACTGCGGCAAGAGATTTTTGGCAGCCTTACCCCAGCCCAGCGGCTGCAGGTAGCCCGCCACCCCCGTCGCCCCAGCACCCTCGACTATATCCAGGCCATTTGCGACGATTGGATTGAGCTACACGGCGACCGCAGCACCGGCACCGACGACCCGGCCCTGGTGGGCGGTATTGCCCGACTAGACGGTCGTCCAGTGGTCTTGCTGGGCCATCAGAAAGGCCGGGATACGAAGGACAACGTGGCGCGAAATTTTGGCATGGCCTCCCCCGGTGGCTACCGCAAGGCCGTTCGCCTGATGGAGCACGCCGATCGCTTTGGCATGCCCATTCTCACCTTCATTGATACCCCAGGGGCCTGGGCCGGGCTAGAGGCAGAACGGCTGGGTCAAGGGGAGGCGATCGCCTACAACCTGCGGGAGATGTTTCGCTTCGAAGTCCCCATTCTCTGTACGGTGATTGGCGAAGGGGGCTCCGGGGGAGCACTGGGCATTGGCGTGGGCGATCGCCTGCTGATGTTTGAGCACTCGGTCTACACCGTTGCTAGCCCCGAAGCCTGTGCCGCGATACTGTGGAAAGATGCCACCAAAGCAGCGGAAGCAGCAGAGGCCCTGCGCATTACTGCGGCGGATCTGAAGGATCTGGAGATTTTGGACGAACTGCTGCCGGAACCCATTGGCGGTGCCCACGCCAATCCCCTCCAGGCCGCGGCCACGCTAAAGGCATCCTTAACCCGTCACCTGTCCGTGCTGGATCAGATGACGGGGCCGCAGCGCCGCGAGCTACGCTACCAGAAGTTTCGCCAGATTGGACGCTTTGTGGAAGTGCCCCAGGATGCCTAGCTGGGTTGCTAAAATTCTGGTTTGGACACAGCGGTAGGCACACATTCCTAAACCTTGCTGTGCCCAATGATCCAATTGTGAACGGGAGGTGCTATAATCGCTCTGTAACAAATGTTAATGTTTCTCATGAGCCGATTGCCCCGGAGCCTTCGCTGCCTAGCCATCGGATTTGTCGAGAAGCAGGGAGCGTGCTGACCTTCAGTCATTTTCCACCCCCAGCCCTTCATCTTCTGAAATTATTGGAATTGCCAAGCTCCATTCGCCTGAAGCCTGCCCCCCATTCATCGGGTTTAATTATCAGATTGAACCGCGAGCCCAGGTTTCCCAGTTCATTTCCTCAAGCGATCGCCCCTGAAAGCTCAAGCCGCTGCGGGTTGGCACTTTCAGGATTGGTAACGTCTCTAGTTTGAACTCAGACAGTTTTTTCATGACAAATTCAGGCCATCGTCGCGCTTTGATCACCGGCGCGAGCAGCGGAATCGGTCGGGAAACGGCCCTTGCTTTTGCCAGAGTGGGCGTCCATCTTGTTTTAGTTGGTCGTTCTCAGCCAAAGCTGGAAAGCGTCAGCGAGGCGGTTCGCCACCTGGGGACCGATGCTCAAACTTACCAAATCGACCTGGCTGATATTGGGCAGGTTAAAGCCCGTATCGGTTCCCTAATTCAAGACACCGGTCCAATCAATTTCCTGGTCAACAACGCCGGGATTGGCTATACTGGCGACCTGATATCCACGCCACTGGATGAGTGGCAGCAAGTCATTGCCCTTAACCTCACGAGCGTGTTCCAGTGCATTCAAGCCGTGCTGCCCCAGATGCGCGATCGCCAGCAAGGCACCATCATCAACGTCGCCTCCATTGCGGGCTATCAAAATTTTCCTGGCTGGGGGGCCTATAACGTCAGCAAAGCTGGTCTTATCGCCCTCTCCAAGACCCTGGCAGCAGAGGAGCGAGCCCACGGCATTCGTGTCGTCACCGTTGTTCCCGGAGCTGTTAATACGCCGATTTGGGATACGGAGACGGTGCAGGCGGACTTTGACCGCTCCAAGATGCTCACCCCGGATACGGTTGCCCAAACGATCGTGCACGCCGCTCTAATGCCTCAGCACGCAGTCATCGAAGAGCTGACGGTGATGCCCAGCGCAGGAGCCCTATAATCCTCCGCCGGAAAGCCTTTCGATTTCATCCTTTTCTCATTCCCTTGCAGTATTCGTAGAGTGAATCCCATAGGTTTGCCATGACTATTTCGATGAACGGTTCCAACGGTAAAAGCTTGTCCTCCTCCCAGTCTGATGTTCCCCTCGATGCCGCTTCCTTAGGCACGTCTGTCCCCACCCGTCCCGATCGCAGCACGGCCCACGGACGGGCTTCCAAGGTGCAGCCTCCCCGAGACGAGGCCCAAGAAGACATGATGGACGCTGTGCGCACTATCCTCTTGGGAGTTGGAGAAGATCCGGAGCGGGAAGGTCTGCTGAAAACACCCAAGCGGGTGGCAGAAGCCTTTCAATTCCTCACCAGCGGCTACAACCAATCCCTAGAAGAAATCGTCAACAACGCGATTTTCGACGAGGGCCACAATGAGATGGTGCTGGTGCGAGACATCAACGTCTTCAGCCTGTGTGAGCACCATATGCTGCCGTTTATGGGGCGGGCTCATGTTGCTTACATCCCTAACCAGAAAGTGGTCGGCCTCAGCAAGCTGGCCCGCATCGTCGAAATGTATTCCCGTCGCCTGCAGGTGCAGGAGCGGCTCACCCGCCAGGTGGCGGAAGCCATTCAGGAAATCCTCGAACCCCGTGGCGTAGCGGTGGTGATGGAAGCCTCCCACATGTGCATGGTCATGCGCGGCGTTCAGAAACCCGGCTCTTGGACGGTCACCAGCGCCATGGTGGGCGTCTTCCAGGATGACCACAAGACCCGTGAAGAATTTCTCAGCCTGATTCGCCATCAGCCTGCCTTCTTCTAAGGCGATTCCTGGGAAAATTCTACCCCTAGTTAAACGGTCAGTAGGGGCAAATGGCCATTGCCCTTACGCCATCGGGTAGAATCATCTTCAAAAATCTCCTAAGAGGTTGAACAGAATTGTTTTCTTAGGGGCGCACCCTCAAGGCAGTAATGACGGCAGTAAATTCGTTCCTGGAAATCATCTATGGCCCTACGGGCTGAGGTTTGAGTGTGGAACCCCCGCGGCGCGTGGGTTCCACACCTCTTGAATGTCCTAACGCGAAAGCGTAACGCTACAGGCAATCAGTTCGCCTGTAGGAACTTTTACCGATTCAAATGGGTCATCAGCCCAAGCTTTTCTTTAAATCTTTTTCACCAGCTCTTCAAAAAGAATGCCTTCAATTCTCTGCTTCAAGCTAGGTCAGCAGTCCCGGATGGCGATCGCCGCTGTCACTACCATCGCGGCGGCATTGGTTGGGTCGATTGGGCTACCGGTCCGGGCATCAGAGGCGATCGCGTCCATTCAGCCAGTTGACCTCGTCAATCATCCCCTTGAGCTAGAGCTGGTAGAGTCGAATGCAGACCTGTCCAGTCGGGGCATTACCACGAGCACCACCATTTCCCTAACGGACGAGCTGACGCTGCCGAGCCTCTGGTGGGCACAGCGACAATTTGGCGGGAAGCTGCTGGAACACTGGCTAGCCTATTCGGGCACGGACGGGTCGCCCCGGCGAGTTGACCTGGTGGTCGATCGCCAGATATGGAGTCTCTACAGCTATCTGGAGCGGTATGCCTTTATCCACCAGTTTGGCACCGCTGCTAAAGATTTTGGCTACAGCACCCGCATTTTTAACGATCAGGGCGATGCGCTAGCGGCCTATACCTGCACGTTTACAGAAGCTGAGACGACCGGGGGGGCCGATGGGGGGACGGTTGACTGCCGGGTTACCCTAGACTCTCGGGGGATTAGCGTTTTTCAGGAGCGCAATTCGCCGTTTGGGCAACTTTAGAAATTTTAGATTTTAGATTTTAGAGTTTGGATTTTGGATTGCTAGCTCAGGCGGGTTTTTAGCCAGAGGTCGCGGTATTGGTTGGCGGCGGCGATGGGGAGAGGTAGCAGGAATTCGCTGTTGCTGAGGGTTTGAGGGTCGGGTAGGCGAATGGAGTCGGCCTGCAGGGTTGCGGGCAGACTTTGGCGATCGCGCGGCAGAATGAGGGGTGAGGCGGCGGTGCTCAGGAATGAGAGCTGGGTGGCAACCTCGTCCTGCCAAAAAAACTCAATCCACCGCTGCACAAGCTCTGAGGTGGAAGCGGATGGAGACGGGCGGCGGGCCATTCTAGGTTGGGTTGGAGAGGTATCAGCCTGGGACGAGTCGGTTTTCCTGGAATGGGGGCGCACCCAGAGGTCGGCAGTCAGGGCTGTGCCCGAAGGTGGAATCAGGGCAGCGATACGGCGATCGCGCTGCATCAGGGGCACTAGCTCGGTAGACCAGCCCACTGCGACCCAGGTATCTCCCAGGACGAACGGCTGGAGGTAATCGGTGGAGCTGTAGAACTTGACCTGCTGCTGCAGGGCGGCCAGGGCTGCAGGTAAACCTTCAACCTGGCTTAGGTCAGCGGTATTGAAACCCTGACCGAGAGTTTTCAGGGCAATGCCAATGGCAATGCGGGGGCTATCCAGCATAGAAACCTGTCGCCGCACCTCGGGTCGCCACAGGTCTGCCCAGTCAGTGGGCTGCCAGTCGAGAGACTCGAATTTTTCGGTGCGGTAGGCGATCGCCAAATTGCCCCAGCGATAGGGAGCCGCCCAAATGGGACCAGTCGGGTCAAGACGACCGGCTTCATCGCGCTGTACGAGCTGCTGCCAGGCTGCGGGAAGCTGCTGCCACCCAGCGAGCTCATCCAGGGGCAAGGGCTCAATGAGCCGCTGCTGAATTGCTGCCGCCAGCCAGTAGTCTCCCAGGGTCTGCACCACAGGCGGTGCTGGATTGGATGGCGGCGTCTCGCGCAAAAGCTCAAACAGATCGGCAAGCTGTTCCTGCGCTGAGAGGTCAACCCGGAATTGGGGGTCCAGATTGCGCTGAAATTCCCGCAGTAAAACGGCGGGCAGGGAGCTTTCCAGAAACTGCACCGTTAGGTCAGCGGCCTCGCCTGGCTGACACTGGGAGAGCAGCGAGCCCAAGATAAGTCCGCCAATGCCGATTAGCAGCGATCGCCGCCCCAGCCGCTTAGCCTGATTTGCGTCGTCATTCGTCATAGTGACAACGTTAGCAAGAAAACGCGGTCACCGGATCGGCTCAACGCAGACGAGGCTTACAAGCTGTCCGTAGTGCCCACCTCAGCTTGAGAAGAGACGCGGTCGATATCGCTGCGCCCCATGCTGGCGGCGATCGCCCGCAGGACCGAAATTTGGTTTTGAAACTCTAGCTGCTCAAGCCGCTGGAGAATTTGGTTCATGTCGTCCGTGGCCTGATAGTCCGCAGGCATGCCCACCACCGTATCGCCCATGGCCTTAGCCCAGGCATACCAGACCATTAGCCGGTTATTCTCCGACAGCGCCCCATAGTAGCGGGAGTACTCGGTATCCGCCTGGTTGACGATGTCTCGCATGACGTTGAGCTGATCATCCTCGGAAAGCTGGTAGAAGTCGCCCAGCAGCACGGGGGCGAGTTCGGGGTCGGCTGCCGTTGGAGCTGCGGGGGTGATGGAGTCCCCCATCTTTTTGTAGATATAGTAAAACAGCGCCAGCTTGGGGTCGGTTGCCAGCGAATCGAAGTCTCGGGCGATCGCCTTTTCGTCGTCAGACAAAAATTGAATCAGTTTGTCCATTGCGGCTGTCATAAACTGTCCTCCAGTAAAGTCTGATTAATTGCGTATCCAAAAACCCCGGCAGAGGTTTTCGCATAGTTCGCATAGATAGGAACCTACTAAGCAATCTGGCAGTTGGCTTCAATCTCATTCAGGTTGAGGCCGAAGCGCTGGGCGATCGCCTCTAAGATGGCCTGTTCGGCTGGCGTGACGACTCCGTTCTGCTTAGCGATCCGGCAGCACTGCATCGCCACAGGAGCCGCCAGCCCTGGGTGCAGCTCGTCCAGCAAACTCTCTAAGGGACGAGGCGCATCCAGATGTTGGCTAACGCTTGCTTGAGACGAGTCGGTCAGCGACAGTCGCTCCAGCTCTGGCAAAATTTCATCCGTAGCCCGGTCGGGATAGCTCACTAGCACCATGTGGGCCAGAATCTGATCCATCACGGCCTGCTGAGCGATCGCATCCTGCATATACTCAGCCGTCTCGGCTTTCAGGGCCTCGGTATCTACCTGGCCATCTGCCGACTGCCGCTTAGTCTCGTAGTACCGACAAGCAACAAAGCCTAAAGAATAGACCAGTGCCGCATTGGACGACGCGCCAACGACTGCGCCGATGCCGGGAATCACTTCTACGAAACTCAAGCCCGTCTTGAGGACGCCCGACCCGCCCATGGAGAGGCCGTAGATGGTGAGCACTTCTCCCCGACGGGCCGAGTCATCCAGCGGAAAGCCGTAAGCGGCAGCAATGCGGTGAATCATCTCTGCCTGGAGGGCCGTAATCGCGGCCAAATCCACGGCAAACAGGGTCAGCGCCAGTGGCGGCACCAGGTTCGTCACCAGTCCCACGGTGGCTGCCTTGGTAGCGGTATCAACAATGATGCGATGGGCCAGCTGATCGGCACTTTCGATGGGATACTGACGCCGCAGATCATTCACCTCGGTCGTCGCCTTCTCGGTGTCAATTTTGCCCAGCAAGAGCGGCAGACGATCGGCAAAGGGCAGCTTGGTCAGCGCCTTAAAAACTGGATTATCGGTGACGGAGGTGGCGATGCTGCCCAGCTGCTGAGTGGCGTCCTCCAGGAATGCCTGTAGCGCCGTCACCGAAGACTCGCTCAAATCGGATACCGCTTCCGTAACGGATGTCAAGGTGCTTGAAACACGAACCGTAGCGTCGGTCACCGATTCACCAACTTGAGAAATGGGGTCATTCCGGTCGGATTGAGCCGGCGTCTGATCAAATGCAGACGGGCTGTCCTGATGTGCAGTGGACGAGTGATTTGGCTGATTCATCGTTGCCCTCCTAAACCTGATGCCAGGTTAGGGAATTTAGCCCAGATGTTCATCCCCATCCGGGCAGATTCGCCGACAGCTGATCAGCTATCGGCAGAAGGATATTGCTGCGGCCTCATGGTGAGGGAAAGCAACTGATCTTCCCGCTGTACCTGCATCTCCAAGGGACGATCGATGCCCGTTGCCTTGACGGCTTCCTGCACCTCTGACGCCTGCGCTACGAGCTTGCCGTTCACCGACTGCACCACATCACCGGGACGCAGCCCGGCCCGAGCCGCAGGAGAATTGCGGTTAATGCCCAGCACGATGACGCCGCGATCGCTCGTCACGGTAAAAGACTTGTTGGGTAAGGTATTGATGCGCTGCCGCGTAGCGGGGGTCAGGTCAATCATCTGCACGCCGATGTAGGGATGGTCGGCATAGCCCTTCTCCACAATTTGCAGAGCGACATCTTGGGCCGTATCGATGGGGATGGCAAAGCCCAGTCCCTGTGTGCCGCCGATGATAGCGCTGTTAACGCCGATGACTTCGCCCTGCTGGTTCAGCAGCGGTCCGCCAGAGTTGCCGGGGTTAATGGCCGCGTCAGTCTGGATGAAGCCAACGTTCTTATCAGGGACGCCAATCTGCTGGCTGAGGCGGTTGGTGGCGCTAATCACCCCCACAGTGACCGTCTCCTGCAGGCCCAGCGGATTACCAATGGCGATCGCCCACTGTCCCCGCTTCACCCGGTTGGAATCCCCTACGTCAACCGTAGGCAAATTAGTGGCATCGACCTGAATCACCGCCACGTCGGTAACAGAATCGGACCCCAGCACCTTCCCCGGCAGAATGCGACCGTCAGCGAAGGATACGGAGACCGTGTCTGCCCGACTGACCACGTGGGCGTTGGTAATAACCTTACCATCGGGAGTAATCACAAAGCCCGAACCGATGCCCTGGAGCTGCCGCCCGTAGGAATTCTGGGCCGGAGGGCTGAAGAAGGGCCGCAGGAAATCGGGCACGTTACCGCCCAACTGACGCGACACATTGATTTGCACCACTGCGTTTTCGGCTCGGCTCACGGCCCGGGATACAAAATTGTCGTCGTCCGTTGGCAGAGGTGACGCTGGAGCACCTATCTGCAAGAGCGGAAGCGGCGCGGCGAGGGCAGAACGGGCTGACCCTGCCAACAGCATTCCTCCGGCCAAGATGAGGGCGATCGCCACCTGAAAAAATGACCCCAGGCGACCTTGAGCACCTCTAGCTGGATGGGACGAGCGATGGGAACGGGTGCGCGGCTCCCACAACAGCCGCTTCAGGCGCTGCCACAGGGTTTGAAAGAATTTTCTCCAGTTAATCATTCGATGCATGGTAACGGGCTCCTCTGTAATCTACCGAGATTCCGCATTGGGCGAGACGGCGTTGGCTTCGCTGGATACCACCGGATAGCGAAAGATGGCGGCCACAGGCCCCGTCCCCGGAATTTGATTCGCCTCAACGGCGTAGACCTTTCCTCCATTCAGCACGGTGTGAACGGCAGCAATATCGAGTAAATCCAGCGCCTTGGGGCTTTGCTGGTCCATTAGCGTCACCTGGGAGGCCGTGGGATTGACCGCGCCCCACTGCTGGACGTGGGTGGCAACGAAGAGAGTCCCCACCTGTCCCCGATAGGCAGCTAGCACGATATCTTGAATTCGATTTGTGGCCTGACCGGTACCCTGGAGCTGACCGAAGGCATCCACCGCCTGACGCTGATCGGCTTTGAAGCGGGGTTCCATCACCTGCCAGGCTCGCTGGTGCAGCTCCCCTTCATCCAGACCGCCCTCTGGATCGACCTTGCCCGTAACTCGATCTTCAACAATGTGGGGATAGGTGCTGGCATCGCGATAAATGTCCAGCACGTACTCAACCCCTGCCAGCACCATCGGCAGGTTTTCCTGCTGCAGGTGGTTTTGAATCGCGCGGTCGACGATTTGGCAGTAGCGGCGGATTTCGTCTTTCTTCTCTTCGTCGCCAGTGCCCACGCCCTGCCCGTGGCGGATGGCGGCATGGTTTCGCGCCTCTCGGTGAAACTGCAGCTGCTCTTCCTTCTGGTCGTACTTCAGGGCGTCTTCCAAATTAGCGGGCAGATCTTTTAGAAGAACGGGGGCGATCGCATCCCGAGAAGCGAGATAGAGCCGCACGGACCCCTGACTGATCGCCAGCAGAAGAAACCGCCCGTCATTCTGCAGCAGCGGCAGCAGTGGCTTGATGTAGAAGCGATCGCCCACCATCACCTGCGCTTCGAATCTTTGGGGCAAACGGTACTCCTGCAGTCCATCAGAGCCGATAAACAGCGCTAGCCCCTGGCTTTGGTGCCGCCAAAACTCTCTATCGTCGGCATTGACTAGAGCCTTAGCGGGCTCCAGCAGTCGGCGGGCATCTTCCTCGCGCAGGCCCCGCCGCAGTAGCTGCTGCTGGGCTTCACTAACCAGATCCTTCAACTGGATGGGGTCCTGACGGATCTCCGGACCCGCCTCATGGGTTGGCATGTAAATGGAAATACAGGATTGGTGCTGAGCCTCGACTAAGTTCTGCAGGTCTGCGATCGCAAATACAGTCATGGATGTCCCGTCCTAAGTGCATCTCATAAGCAGGTAGCCATAGGTAAATGTAGCTATGATGGTGTGCGCTCCTCTCTGGGGACGCATCCCATCGGATTTATGGCTATGTACTTAACATCGAAGGTAACGATTAGGACAGACGGGTTTAATCTGCCGCTAGGGTGAATTTCTCACGGGGAAAGCAGCCGCTCCCGCGTTTTTTCCTAATCTTTTGATTCCTTTCTGAAGCAGACTTTCGCAGAAGCCGAGCAACAATTTTTCTCTGGTTCATCCGTTGGGTAGTCTTCTGGCGATCGCCCCAAATGATAAAGTCTCGATGTATTTTGAAGGACGGGTGAAATGGTTTGAAAACGGACCAGTGGATTCGGCTGATTGCCCTAGTTATTTCCCTCTATTTTCTCTGGCAAATCCGACAGGTACTGTTGCTGCTGCTCACAGCGGTTGTGCTGGCGACTGTCTTAAATCAAGTTGTGCGGCGACTGCAAAAGGTGGTCAAGCGGCGGGGGGTGGCGATCGTCCTAGTGCTGCTGGGCATTCTCCTGCTGATGGCGCTGGCCGGCTGGCTGGTCGTGCCCTCGCTGATTAACCAAATCGAGGATCTTGAGCAACTCGTTCCCCTGGGCATTCAAAGAATCAGCGATTGGATTGCTCGGATGCAGGAGGTGCTGCCTACAGCAATCGTCGATGGAGTCCGTAACTTTCTGAACCGCCTAGTGGACTCCCCCCGCTCCATCGTCGGCAACATCTTTGACAACTTCTTTTCGTTCTTCTCAAACACCCTCACCGTAATGCTGCACATTCTGCTGATTACGGTGCTCACAATTATGCTGCTGTCTAGCCCAAAGTCCTACCGACGGGTATTTATTAAGCTGTTCCCTGCCTCCTATCGGGGAAGAATTAGCGATGTCTTAGATCACTGCTACACCTCATTAGGGGGATGGGCGATCGGCATTTTGTTCAACATGACCGTCATCTCCGTCATGAGCGGAGTGGGATTGTGGCTCTTGGGGGTTCCCCTAGCGTTGACTAACGCTGTCATTGCTGGTGTGCTCACCTTTATTCCCAACTTTGGCCCGACCCTCAGCGTCATTCCGCCCATGATCCTGGCGCTGATTGATACCCCCTGGAAAGCCCTGGCCGTTCTCATTCTCTATATCGCGATTCAGCAGATAGAAAGCAACGTGCTGACGCCGCTGGTCATGAAGCGGCAAGTATCGCTTCTACCTGCCTTTACCCTAACGGCTCAGGTCGTTTTTGCTACGTTTTTTGGATTTTTGGGTTTATTTCTAGCCCTGCCGTTAGCAATTATTGGTCAGGTAATTTTACGGGAAGTTGTAGTTAAAGACACGCTCGATCATCGTTAGCATCTTTCGTTGGGGCGATACACTACGAGGGTCACAACTGTTAGCCTGAAACAACAATCGCATTGATCAACAAACCTAGCTTCAGCTTCTCAAGCCATACCCTCTTTCTGTGAAGCTGTACACAACAAGGGGCTTAAGTCCCTTGTCTGCCTGAACTTCTCCTGTGCGTCTTCACACGAAGCTGGTACTCGTTCGTTTCACCTCTTTATTCCTGTCTATGACAAACCCCATTTTGGATAAGCGCCAAAGCGCCCAGCCAACCCCTTCTTCGCCGCCATCTACGTCGTCCCCGACGGCTCCGCCACCTCAAGCCCAGCAGAGCGCCAAGCTGCTTCGCATTGCGGGCTGGTCGAGTTTCTGGCTTCAGCTTTTAATTGGCGTCGTCTCCATCGTCATGCTGCTGTTTGTGGTCTTCAGCCGTAACTTGAGCGACGAGACCAATATCCAGACGGGATTCTCCATTTTTCTGATTGCTGTAGGAATTGTGGTGCTTCTCTTTGGCACCTTTACCTCCTTCCGCTATACGCGACTGGGCAAGCGAATTGTAAGCACCGTTCCCCATCGCCAGCCTTCAAAGCAAGACGTATTGCAGATCTTGCGGGTAGGGACGATCGCCAGCTTGGTTGGCATGGCCCTCACCATTTTGGCCTCTGCCGTTAGCACAGGCGTCCTGCTAGCAAAACTAATGGCCCAGCCCCAGGGTGCCGCCATCTATGACCCCACCGAGATCGTGCGGGTAATCGATGTGCTGGTGATTATGGCTGGAATCGCCACGGTTGCCGCTCATTACGGCAGCTCGGTCACCTCCCTATGGTTAGCCAACCGCATTAAGTAAGGGCAAATCTTCCTGATAACCATGCCTTGGACCTGCAAGTAGGGATTGGACTCGACCAATACTCGAAGGCAATGGTTCACTCAAAGCGCGATCGCAGCTTGTTCTTCCCAGAAGACCTGCTGATGCTCGGAATCCTTACCGGGTGCCTGCTTACTGACATGGGCACTGCTGCGGCCCAGCCTGTCTCGAACCGCCTGCGCGTCTCGCCTCAACTGATAGCGCAGGCAAGTGCGGATAGCTGGTATACCCTGGGGGCGGGCGATCGCATTCATCTCGAAGTGTTTGACGCTCCAGAATACACCGGGGAGCATCAAATTTTACCGGACGGCTCCATTAGCTTACCCCTGGTAGGAGCAGTGAACCTCCAGGGACTGACCCTCGGTCAGGCATCGGAGCGGCTTTCGGGAAAGCTGGCCCCCATCCTGCGCCGTCCCCTAGTGACGGTGAGCCTGCTGGATGCCCGTGCCCTGACCCTATCGGTATCAGGGGAGGTGAACCGTCCCGGAGCCTACACCATTTCTCCAGCCAGTACGACCGGCGTACCCACCGTTACTCAGGCGATTCAGCTTGCAGGGGGCATTACTCAATCTGCCGATATCCGCAATGTTCAGGTGATCCGGGTTAATCCCACTACCCAGGCTCCTCAGGGGGTGCTAATCACTGACCTGTGGCGATTGCTGCAGGAGGGAGACTTGCAGCAGGATCGGGCGTTGCGGGATGGCGATCGCATTGTCGTTCCCGCCGCTATTGATCCCAGTTTGGCCGCAACCCCTGACGTCGCTACCGCAAACTTCTCCCCAGACACCATTCCCGTTAACGTCGTGGGCGAGGTGGGCGCGCCAGGAACGGTGGAGGTGCCCCCCAGCACGCCCCTCAATCAGGCCATCCTAGCTGCAGGAGGCTTTAATAATCGTGCCCGCAAGGGCCGAGTAGAGTTGGTACGGCTTCATGCCAACGGCACTGTCAGCCAGCAGGAAATCGAGGTCGATCTCAACCAAGACGTAAACGATACCACCAACCCACCTCTGCGCCCCTATGACACCATCATCGTCAACCGTTCCACTTTCACCCGCATCACCGACCAGGTGGGGCGGGCACTGGGGCCGTTTGCCGGGTTCTTTAGCTTTTTGCGGATTTTCGGACTTTGACTGTCGGCTCATGGTGATCAAGCTGATGCTGCAGCCGACCGATCCGCCTGTGGCTCAGGTATTGATAAATGAAGCCATGCGCTCGGCGGCGATCGCCAAGGTCTCCGACGGATGCACCAGCGCCAGCCGAATATAGCCCTCCCCCGACTTGCCAAACCCGGCACCGGGAGCGGCGGCTACCCCTGTTGCTTTTACCAGCTCCTGACAAAACTGGACGGAATTTTGGTTCCAGGGTCCGGGAAGCTTGGCCCAGACATACATGGTGGCGGTGGGCTTGGGGACGTTCCAGCCCATGCGGTGCAGAGTGTCTACAAAGGCATCTCGCCGCTGCCGGAAAGTTTCCACCGTTTGCTGAACGGCTGCCTGAGGGCCGGTGAGGGCGGCGATCGCCCCGTTCAAAATGCCGCGATACTGGTTGAAATCAATGGATGCCTTCACCTGTCGCAGCGCCCGAATCAGGTCGGCGTTGCCCACCGCGTAGCCCACCCGAAAACCGCCCATGTTGTAAGACTTGGACATGGTGAAGAACTCGATGGAAACGGACTTATCCCGATCAGCTTGGAAGACGGAGGGGGCGATCGCCCCGTCAAAGGTCACGTCTGCGTAGGGAAAATCGTGGACCAGGGCCAGGTCGTGCTGCTGACAGAAGGCAACGGCCTCCTCAAAAAAGGACAGGGGAGCCAGGGCCGTGGTGGGGTTGTGGGGATAGCTGAGCACCATCATGCGTGCCTGCTCCAGCACTGCCGAGGGAATGTCGGCCAGGACGGGCAAGAACTCGGTTTCAGCGGTGGACGGCATGGTGTAGATTTGGCCGTTTGCCAGGTACACGCCTCCCGCGTGGGACGGATAGCCAGGGTCCTGCAGCAGGGCAAAGTCTCCTGGATTGAGCAGCGCCAAAGGCAGGTGAGCAGTGCCCTCCTGACAGCCAATAAGCGCCAGCACCTCAGTTTCCGGATCGACGGGAATGCCGTACTTCTGTGTGAACCACTGGGCAGCGGCGACCCGAAAATCGCGGGTACCGTGGTAGAGCAAATAGCCGTGGGTGCTGGGGTCGGTGAGGGATTGGGCGATCGCTTCCAGCACGTGGGGCGCTGCCGCCAGATCGGACGACCCCAGGGACAAATCGATGATTTCCCGTCCGGCAGCCCTGGCCTCGGCTTTGGCCTGATCCATGTCGGCGAAGACATTGGACTGGAAGGACCGTAAGCGATTGGCAAATTTCATAGAATCTTCTGCCTCGTGTTCGTCAAATGCGCCTGTTCTTGGAATGCCTAAGCCGCTGTAGAAAGATGGGCATCCAGAAACGCCGTCAGCTTCTCTTTGCTGAGCGCTCCCTCCACGCCGTCTATTTGCTCGCCATTTTGAAATAACCGCAGGGCGGGCACACCTTCCACCTTGCAGCGGGCCACCCAGTCGGGATTGGGGTCAACCTCTAGCTTCACCACCTTCAGGTGGTCGTAATTCTGAGTGACAGTCTCCAGAATTGGACTCATCAAGCGACAGGGACCGCACCAGGGTGCCCAAAAGTAAACCAGGACAGGATTAGATGCCTGGAGAACTTCGGCTTCAAACTGCGCATCCGAAATCTGAACAACGCTACCCATTGTGCCTCCTAACCTGAAAGATCATCTCTTTCTAGGTTACCTGGGAGGGGCTTGTGTTTGGCCCTTGTCAGCAAAAGCCTAGCGCTGGGTGTCGCGAATGAAATAGCGGGAGGTGTTTTCCTGGGGCGATCGATAAATCATTAGCTCATTACCGTTGTCTAAGCGGTAGAGCTGATAGATACTTTCGTCAACTGTGAGCTGCTGTTCCCGAGGGATGCCGGCATTTTCTGGAAAGAAACCGCCCCGCGCCACGATCGTATATCCATCCAGGATTGTAAAAGCCGAGTTAAAGATGAAGTCATAGTCACCTTCAAAATTGGGGTCGCTCTGCAAATCGGCAAAGAGCCCCCGCGAAATCACATCTGAGGCGTCCGCCATCTCCTGCATCAAAACAAACTGCTGCTTGCCTTCGCGAATAAAGGTCTGGGCCTCAACCACGGCGCTAGTCGCCAGCACAACGCTGCCAGCAAAGGCTACGGAAAACAGCCAGCTCAGTCGCATCATTGTTTTTCTCCTAAGTAGTTAAACAGAATCATTTTCTGTGGGTGTGGGGGCCCGGGGGGGGGGGGGCGCCCGCACACAGGTTTTTTATTTTTTTTTTTGTATTTTTTTTTATTTTTATTTTACATATTTTTATAATAAATAAAATAATTTTTAAAAATTAAATATTATTATATTTTTTTTGGGGTGGGCCCCCCCGGGGGGGCCCCACACCCACAGAAAATGATTCTGTTTAACTACTTAGG
>JBHJGR010000110.1:0-13662 GCA_050331615.1 Elainellaceae cyanobacterium | reverse complement strand
TGACAATCGTGCGCCCAGCTTGATTCAGGTCAACCAGCAAGTCCAACACTTCTACTTGATGGGCCAGATCGAGAAACGTGGTAGGTTCATCCAGCAAAAGGATATCGGTTTCCTGGGCCAGGGTCATGGCGATCCAGGCCCGCTGCCGCTGGCCGCCTGAAAGAGAATCAAGGGAACGGTTTTCCAAAGGTGAAGCTCCCTCAGCGTCTTCTTTCATGCCCGTCATTTCCAACGCTCGCTCCACTGCCTCCTCATCGGCCTTTGACCACTGCTGCAGCCAGATCTGGTAGGGGTAGCGTCCCTGGGCCACCAGCTCGCGCACGGTCAGCCCCTCCGGTGCCGTGGGGCTTTGGGGGAGGAGTCCTAACTGGCGGGCGATCGCCTTGGTAGATTGGTGGGCGATCGCCCGTCCATCCAGATACACCGCTCCACCACGGGGCTTGAGCAATCGCCCCAACCCTTTAAGCAGAGTGGATTTGCCACAGCCATTTGGCCCCACCAGTACCGTGATCTTTCCAGTGGGGATAGCCAGGTTGAGATCGCGAACCACAATTTCGCGGTCATAGCCGAGGGTGAGGCGCTGCGCCTCCAGTCGAGCATGGGAATGGTCGGAGGGTGAGCTGGGCATAGTCATCGGCGACGTTGAATTAACAGGTAGAGAAAGTAGGGGGCACCCAGGGCAGAGGTCACCAGTCCGCAGGGCAGCTCAATGGGGGCAAAGAGCGTGCGTCCTAGCAGATCGGCCAGCACCACCAGCAGTCCGCCCGTCAGGGCAGCGGTGGGCAGCAATCCTTCATGGGTTGGCCCCACCAAACGACGAGCGATGTGGGGCGCGATGAACCCGACAAAGCCCACCGTACCGGCAGTAGCAACCGCCGCGCCTGCCAGGGCCACACTGATGATGAGCAAGAGTCCCCGCCGCCACTCCACCGGACTACCAATGCCCCGCGCCAGGTCATCCCCCAGGTTCAAAGCATTCAAATCCCGCGCCATCAACATAGCAGCGGGAATGCCCACCCCCAGCCAGGGCAGCAGCGCCCCGACCTCCTCCCAGCTCCGTCCGTAGACGCTACCTGTCAACCAGATCAGGGCTTGTGACACATCATTGATATTACCAAAGGTCACCAGAATGTTGGTGATAGCCCCAGTCATTAGCGAAAAGCCAATGCCTATCAGCACCAGGCGCAGGGGAGAACTGCCCCCATTCCAGGCCAGTAGATAAATCAGGGTAAAGACGGTGAATCCCCCGACGAAGGCAGCGATCGGCAGGATTGAAACGGCAACACCGGGCAAAGCGATAATCAGGGTAACAGCGGCCAGCGCCGCCCCCGCGTTGATGCCAATGATGTCGGGAGCGGCCAGGGGATTGCGGAGAATGCCCTGAGTGATGGTGCCAGCGATCGCCAACGCCATCCCCACCAGCAGCGCCACCAGCACCCGTGGCAGCCGCAACGTATTCACAATGAAGGCATAGTCGGGATTGCCCGTCTCCAGCCCCACCACCGTCCGCACCACGTCCAGCGGCGGCACAGGGTATTCCCCATAAGAAACCGAGAGTACCAGCACCACCAGGATCAGGCTTCCCAGCAGCAGCAGCATCCCTGGCACCTTTTGATGCAGGCGAAAGGAAAAGGGAATTTGATTGCTGCGCATCACCAGCCAGTTGGGAGCCATTACCCCATCCTCGTGCGAATCAAATAGATGAAGAAAGGCGCACCCAGCAAAGGCATTACCAGCCCCACGGGCAGCTCCTGGGGGCGAATGATCAGCCGGGCGCCAATATCGGCAAGGAGGAGCAGCACCGCGCCCAGAATGGCGGCGTAGGGCAAAATCCAGCGATAATCCACACCGACCCAAAAGCGCACAAAATGGGGCACCATCAGCCCCACAAACCCAATCGGTCCCGCAATGGAAACACTCCCACCCACCAGCAGCACCACGCTGATGGTTCCCAGGACTTTGATCCAGGCTGTATTTTGTCCCAACCCTTTGGCAACACTTTCACCCAAGCTCGAGGTCGTCACCTGGCGACCCAACCCCAGGGCCAGCAGAAAGCCCACCACCCAATAGGGAATAACCTGTTGAACCAGCGCCAGATCGCCCCCCGCCAGCGAACCCGCCAGCCAGAAGCGCACCTGCTCCAGGGTTTGCTGATTGAGGATTAAAATGCCGCTGGTGAGGGTAGCAATCAGGGTGGAAAACACCGTCCCCGCCAGGGTCAAATTCAAAGGCGTGACGCCCCCCGGTCCCAAAGCCGCAAACAGGTAGACCAGCCCTGCGGTAACGGCTCCGCCCCCCAGGGCAAACCAGGCGTAGACGCTCAGGGAACTTGCCCCCAAAACAAAGGTCGCCAGCACCACGGCAAAGGCGGCTCCGGTACTGACCCCCAGGATGCTGGGTGAGGCCAGGGGATTTCCTGTGAGTCCCTGCATGATGGCTCCGGCGATCGCCATCCCGCTGCCCACCAGTACCGCAATCAGCGATCGCGGCAGTCGCACCGTGCGAATAATCAGATGGTTGGTAGAGGTTTCATCAAAGGCGAAGAGGGCCTGCCCCACCTCAGCCGGGGTAATCTCGGCGGCTCCCAGGCCAGTGCTGGCAAACAGGCACAGGACCAGGACGATTGCGCCTATTGCCAGTCCTAGCAGCAGGAGGGAGGGCGATCGCCCCCTCCGCCCGGCCCACCGTGACGTTAACTGCACCATGCTGACAACGGCTCCCCCTTCCTCATTGAACCCAAATTCTATTGCAAAATTTTTTCAATAGTCAAGCGATTTGACGTATGATGCTTGCAGACCGGGTACCCCCACCCTGCAAGCTGAAAGATTCTCTGAAAATCCATGACCGTCATGAATTCCGTCCCAATCTGGCATCTCCTCTGGAGGCTTATCCGCTACACGCCGCGCCTGTACGGGACGGACACCGTTCTCTGGCTCCTGATTCTCGGACTGCCCGCTGTCCCCGGGGTTCTGATTCGCGAATTCTTCAACACCCTGACCGATCAATCCACCTTTGCCCTTTCTCCCTGGGGCTGGATTATTCTCTTTCTCGCGACTGGATTAGCGCGAATCATTGCCATCTTCACCGGACGCATCACCAAAACCCAGCATCGCTTCACCATGAGCGCTTTGGTGCGGCGCAACCTGCTGCGGGGATTGCTGCACCGCCCAGGGGCAGAGCCGCTGATGCTATCAGGGATCCGTCAACCCGTTTCCCCTGGAGCCGTGATTAGCTTCTTCCGCGAAGACGCCAGCCAGATTGAAGACAATGTGGTGGGCACCAATGAAATTTTAGGCGTCGGCATCTTTGCTGCCGTTTCGCTCATCCTCCTGTTCAGCGTCAATGCCACAATTACGCTGTTTGTTTTTCTGCCGCTGGGGTTCATTGCCGTAATCCTCCATCGCATTGGCGATCGCATCAAGCGCTACCGTCGCGCCAGCCGTCAGGCTACGCAGCAGGTCACAGGCATGGTGGGGGAAATGTTTGCAGCGGTCCAGGCCATCAAGGTCGCAGGGGCGGAAGAAACGGTTCTGCATCACTTGCGGCAGTTAGGCGATCGCCGTCAGCAGCTGATGGTGCGCGACCACTTGCTCACCGCCCTCCTGGACTCCAGCTTTGAAAACCTGGTGAGCATCGGCACGGGCCTGATTCTGCTCTTTGCGGCCCAGGCCATGCGATCGCCCGCTGATCCCCTCACGGTGGGAGACTTTGCGCTGTTTGTCTACTACCTGTCCTACATCACCTATTTCCTGAGCTTTCTAGGGAGTTTTCTCACCCTCACCAAGCAAAGCGAAGTATCCTTCGAGCGCATGGAAAGCCTGACGAGCACCGATGCCCAGGCCCTTGTCGCCCACCACTCGCTCCACCTGCAGCCCATCATCGGTCAGCAACCTGCACTGCCAACCGTTTACCCGACTCCCATCGCCTTAGAGCCATCTTTGCAAGAGCTAGTGGCTTTGAATTTAACCTACCACTATCCCGGCACGGATCGAGGCATCACGGATGTATCCCTGCGCCTCGAGCAAGGAAGCTTCACCGTCATCACTGGCTCTGTGGGGGCGGGCAAAACTACCCTCCTCCGGGCTTTGATGGGCCTATTACCGCTACAATCCGGGGAAATTTATTGGAACGGCCAGAAGGTGAACAATCCTGCCGAATTCTTTGTACCGCCCCGCAGTGCCTACACACCCCAGGTGCCACAGCTCTTTAGCGCGACTCTGCGAGACAACATTCTGCTGGGACTGGATCAAAGAGAGGGGAAACAGAATCAAGTCGTTGAAGACCAGATTCAAAGAGCGATCGCCCTCTCCGTCTTCGATCAAGACCTGGCTACCATGCCCGATGGACTGGATACCATCATCGGCCCCAAAGGCGTCCGCCTCTCCGGTGGCCAGCTCCAACGCGCCGCCGCCGCCCGCATGCTCATCCGCCAACCCGACCTGCTCATCTTCGACGACCTCTCCAGCGCCCTCGACATCGAAACCGAACAAAAACTCTGGACCCGCCTCTTCTCCCTCCATCAACCACCCCAAAATCCAAAATCTAAAATCCAAAATCCAAAACCCCCAACCTACCTCGTCGTCTCCCACCGCCGCACCGTATTGGAGAGGGGCGATCGCATCATCCTGCTCAACCACGGCAGAGTCGAGATGGAGGGCACTATAGACAAACTGCCCTCAGCCTATATTCGCTGAAAAGAAGGATATTGCCCCCGCCCCCAATTATTCAGGAAGCTGGTCCGGGTCGATGCCCTGGGATTTCAAAAATGCCTCCAACCGCGCCAGCCGCTGCTGGGCCTGCTCGGCTCGCTGGCGCTCCTGCTCGGCCCGCTGGCTTTCCACTTCCTCAGGCAAGGGAATCAGGTCACCTTCTGCGGTAAACCAGCGCAACTGCCGCTCATGGATACCAAGCTGCAGTCCTAACTGATTGCTGGATAGTTGACCTTTATCGTCAGGAGCGATCGCCTCATATTCCCCCCCAGCCAGCCGGAACCCAGCAAATTCCAGCGTATCTGGGTGAAACCAGTAATACTCAGGCACCCGCCACACGTTTTGATAAAGGTCTTTCTTCGTTCCTTTGTCTACTTTTTCAGTAGAGTTGGAAAGCAGTTCAATTACCACGTTGGGATATTTGCCCCCTTCGTCCCAGATGGCCCAACTGCGGCGGTCTTTCTTTTCCGTTCCCAAAACCACAAAGACATCGGGTCCCCGGAAATCCCGTGACTTGAGCTGCTGCATGTTGTAGTAGACCGTCAGGTTGCCGGAGATATAAAAGCCGGGGCGATCGCGCCACCAGTATTTCAGCAGCCGAATTAGAAGGTCAATCTGGTTGCGGTGCAGATCGGTTTCCAAGGGTGGCTCATCGCTGTATAAATTGCTGGGAGGTAGCTCAATCCCATGAGCAACTTCCTCATCAGTCAAGGGAGAGTTCTCTTCGAGACGAACCATGGCAAAACTCTCAAGTGGAACTGGCTTTAGTATAGCTCAGGGGGGATGGCAAAAACTCAGTTGAGCCGCTCCACAAATGCCCTGTGCTCTGGCGATCGCACCCCCCTTTGCACCACCTCCAAAACCTGCGCCATTTGATTGCTCAGCAATGCCTCCACCGCCAGCCACAGGCCAGGAAATACCCGACTGCGGATAATGCTATCACTATCAGGAGCCAGCAACTGATAGTCTCCCTCACTCAAGACAAACCATTCAATCTGATTCTCGTAGGATTGCCAAACCACGTACTCCAGAACGCCATTGCGGCGATAGGCTTGCTTTTTGCTGCCCCGGTCGATGGAGGCGCTGCTGGCGGCAATCTCAACGATTAGCTCAGGAGAGCCTTCAATGTAGCCATCGCTGCTCAGGCGAGTTTGCCCACCGGCATCCGGTTCAATAAACAGCACCGCATCCGGCTGAGGTTCGTTGTCTAAATCCAGACGTACGGTCGGTTCAACACTCAGGTCCACACCCGGAGTTAGTGCTTGATAGACTCCAAGCCAGGTTGTGACGCGGCTATGGGGTTTACCGTGCTGGGGGTGTCGTGCGGGAGATGCCACGTAAACGATGCCTTCGATTAACTCTGCTTTTTTGATATGGGTAGCTGCCGTGTAGCGCCGCTCAAACTCGGGGCGAGTGAGGCGATCGCCACTTTCCAAAAGGGGAACTTGCCCATTGGCCGCATTGAATTCCTGTTTGAGCCGCTCCTGCACCATCGTCAAATCCTCAGAGCGAGAGATATCGTACGTTTAACCAAATTCTACCAATTCTTTGGTTGAACAGGGTGGCCAAGCATTACGGCCATTTCATCAATCCCCCTACGGGGGGGTGATGCCCAGATTCAGCGACTTGGGCGATCGCCCACCCAAAAGTTGAGAATAGTTTGCAATTGAGCTATTGTCTTAAAGATCAGTTCACCTCGCTGGAGCAGTTCTCTGTCCTTATTCGGATTTATGACGATTACGATTTCACAACACGCCTACCAGGAACTCATGACTGAAGCTGAAGCGGTTGAGTCGCCTCGCTCAGGAAATGTGTTCGAGCGGGCCTGGCGCTATCCATCCCAGTTGGGGCAGGGGTACTATTGTGCCTTCGAGTTGCGGGAGGGCGTTGAGCTATCCATAGCTCGCTATCGCCTGCACGAGGATGTGGCGATTCGGTTGCCGGAGCGAGACCATCCTCTGGAGTACACCTTCAAAGTTGCCGAGGGAGTGGGGCGATCGCCAACATCATTGGACGGCACCTACTTTATCTACGGCAGTGGGCTAGCTCCTGTGGAAACTTACTGCGATCGAGCCATCGCACCAACCCTGGAAATCAATGTGCATCTTGATCCGGCGGTATTTCAATCCTTCGTGGGCGTTCCGTCTGAGTTGGCTTCAGAAAAATTAGCCCACCTGATTCGAGCCGCTGACCAGCCCTACTATCAGCGCTCAGCTTCTATGACGCCCAGTATGCAGATGGTGGTGCATCAGCTGCTGCACTGCCCGTTCCAGGGCGTTGCCCAAAAGATATACCTGGAAAGTAAAGTTTGGGAGCTGATGGCCCTGCTGATGGAGCAGGAACAAAATCTGCACCAAATGGCTTGTTCTCAGCCAGTTTTGAAGCCAGACGACATTGACCGCATTCACCAGGCCAGAGAAATTCTCGTGAAACAGATGGATCAGCCCCCCTCTCTTCTAGATTTGGCCAGACAGGTGGGACTGAACGATTGCACTCTCAAGCGAGGATTTCGGCAGGTGTTTGGCAAAACAGCTTTTGGCTACCTGCACGACTATCGTTTGGAGCAGGCTCGTCAACTGCTGCAAAAGCGCCACCTGAACGTGTCTGAAGTTGCTCGCACCATCGGCTTTGCCAACCGCAGCTACTTCGCCGCCGCTTTCCGCAAAAAATATGGCGTTTCCCCCAAGCACTACCTCACCCGGCACAAAAATTCCGTCTAGTGGCCAAACCATTCCGTCTACCATTCGCTTCAAGACGTGACAGGCATCCCTCACCTGATACGCTTCTTGTTAAGAATGAGTATCAATTAGTGTGGTGTCATGCTGAATCGTCTGCAATCCCTGTTAATGATTACCGGTATCCTGTCTCTATCCAGCATTTCAACGGCGTGGGCAAACCCGCTTTCAGCAGAGGTACCGCCAGCCGCATCCACGGACAACGCCCCGGCAACTACCGTCGCAGAATGGATTGCCCAGATTGAAGCGTCCCTCACGCAAATCACCAGCGTTCAGGTTGAACTGACGGAAAGCGGGCTGTCTGTTTTGCTGGAAACCGCAGGCGGCGAATTAGAGAGTCCCACAACTGAAGTGGTGGGCAATGCTTTGATTATTGAAATTCCCGATGCAGTGCTGGCCCTACAGGGAGAAGAAGCATTTGAGCAATTTGACCCTGGCGAGGGAATTGCGCTGGTCAGCATCGTGAATCGTCCCGGCAACCAGGTGCGGATGACAATTACGGGAACGGATGCCCCACCCGTGGTAGACGTGACGGCAACAGCAGCGGGCTTGATGCTGAGCATCATACCAGGAGCGCCCCAGGCTGGCGTCTCGGATGATGCCATTCAGATTGTGGTGACCGGGGAACAGGATGAGGGCTACAATCCATCCAATTCCAGCACCGCAACGGGAACGGACACGCCTATTCGCGATATCCCCTTCTCAATTCAGGTGGTTCCCCAGGAAGTGATTGAAGACCGCAATGTCGTGGAGCTGGGGGATGCGCTGGAAACGGCTGGGAGCGTTGTTTCGGCGGGTGGACGGGGCACGAGCGTGTTTGGCCCTGGGTTTCTGCTCCGGGGCTTTCCGGTCAACGATGGGGTGTTTCGCAACGGCATTCCCTACTTCACCCTGGCTCCCCTTGGTACCCGTGACATTGAGCGGGTGGAAGTGCTGAGAGGCCCGGCATCGGTGTTGTTTGGGCAGGGAGAACCGGGGGGAATCATTAACCTGGTGCCAAAGGAGCCGCTGAGGGAACCGTTTTATTCTGCGTCTTTCACTGCGGGAAACTTTGATACCTATCGGGGGGCTTTGGATCTTTCAGGACCGCTGGATACGCTTCCATCCGTGCGCTACCGGGTGAATGTTTTTTATGAGAACTACGGGAGTTTTCGAGATTTTGTTGAGGGTGAGAGCGTGTTGTTCTCGCCGACGCTCACCTGGGATATTGGTGAGAATACCTCCATTAATTTCTATGGGCAATATGCGAGCGATCGCGAAACCATTGACGAAGGCATTGTCGCCACTGAAGAAGGTATTTTGGACTTGCCGCGCGATCGCTTTCTGGGCGAGGAATTCAGCGAGTTTTCTCAAGATCAGTTCAGCCTGGGATACCAGTTCAATCATCGCTTTGATGAAACCTTTTCTGTCCGCCATGCCCTGCAATTTTTGCAGTATGAACCCAGACGATTCGCGCCGCTGTTCGATTCGTTTGATCCGGCCACTGGGGAACTGGGTCGCCTTGCCTATTTTGCAGGGGGCATCTATCGACGGATATTTACCAATGCTGAACTTTTGAGCCAGTTTGAGACGGGCTCGGTGGAGCATCAGGTGCTCTTTGGCGTAGAATATCGCCATGATGAAGAAGAACCAGAATTTCAGTTCAGCGAACTATTTGAACCCATCAACGTGTTTGACCCGGACTATACAAACGATCCCTACGACATTGACCCTGAATTCTTCCGAGATGACACTATCGACACCATTGCTATCTATCTGCAAGACCAGATTGAAATCTTGCCCAACCTGATCCTGTTAGCCGGGGTTCGGTATGATTCGGTAGATCAAACCCGCACCACCCAGTTTGAAGGAGAACCCAGAAACGAGTTTGAGCAAATTGACAGCGAGTTCACCCCCCGCTTTGGCGTTGTGTATCAGCCCATTGAGCCCATCTCACTCTACGCCTCCTTTACCCGATCTTTTAACCCATCTTTTGGGGCCTCTCGCAACCCGGATGATACAAATTTTGAACCCGAAACGGGACGGCAGTTTGAAGTTGGCGTCAAAGCCGATCTGTCTGAACGGCTCAGCCTCACCTTTGCTGCTTTCGATATCCGCAGACAAAATGTGTCTACGCCCGACCCGAATAATCCGACCTTTTCGGTGCAAACCGGAGAGGTGGCCAGTCGCGGGATTGAGTTAAGTATGGGCGGAGAAATTCTCTCCGGTTGGGATATAACGGCTTTCTATACCCTTCTGGATGCCTTTGTGAGCGAAGACAACACAGACGTTGTGGGCAACGACCTCGCCAATGTGCCCGACAATCAGTTCAGCCTGTGGACCACCTATGAAATTCAGCGGGGTGATCTGGCCGGGTTGGGCTTTGGGTTAGGGTTTTTCTTTGTGGGCGATCGCCCCGGCAATCTATCAAACACCTTTGAACTCCCCAGCTACTTCCGTACCGATGCAGCACTCTTCTATGAACAGGATAACTGGCGGGCTCAGTTAAATCTTGAAAACGTCTTTGACATCGAATATTTCACGTCCTCAGATGAGTTTCTAGGCGTTACTCCAGGTGCGCCACTGACCGTTCTAGGGGAGATCGCCATCGAGTTTTAGCGAGTTGTTTTGATGAACATGATCATGCTCAGATGGAAACGGTGGAAGATGCTGGTCCTAATGCTGGTAGCGCTGGGGCTAATCGTTGCTTGCCAGGGAAATTCTCCCACCCTTCAGCCGCAAACAGGCTCCGCGAATTGTACCCCTATCGAACATGCGGCAGGGACAACCTGTGTGCCCCAGTCCTTTGAGCGGCTGGTTGCGCTTGATTCGGTAGCTTTTGAAGATGCGATCGCCCTCGGCATTCAGCCCATTGCCACTGCTGTTTCGAGCCTTTCTTCTCATCTAAGCCATCAACTGCAGACGGTCGAAAACATTGGCCAGCAAGGTGAACCCAATTTAGAAAATGTTTTGTCGCTGAATCCAGATTTGATTTTGGGGTTGGATTCGTATCAACCTATTTACGATCAAACCTCAAGAATTGCCCCCACGGTTCTATTTGAGTTTGAGCATAGTGGACGCTGGAAGGAGGCATTTCAAACCATTGGTGCTGCCCTGGGAAAAGCCGATGCTGCCCAGCAGGTGATGGCTGACTACTACCAGCGGCTAGAGGCGTTCAAATCAGCAGTGGGCGATCGCCCTCCTAGCGTATCTGTGATCAGAATTTATCCCGACAGCATCAATCTTTACCTGGGAGATTCTTTTCCGGGTACGGTTTTACAGGATGCTGGTCTCCCGCGTCCGGCCTCGCAAGATCTGAGCGCCGAGGAGGGGCAGCGCATGGCCAATAACCCAATTCAAATTTCTATCAGCCGAGAACTGCTACCCCAAGCAGATGCCGATGTGATGTTTATCTGGGTGGCTGAAAATGAAGCGGAAGGTAATCAAGCTGCAGTGAAAAAACTGGAGGAGCTACAGGCTGATCCCCTTTGGAAACAACTTAACGTGGTGCAACAAAACCAAGTCTATGTAGTTCCCAGCTATTGGATTGGAAGCGGCCCAGTCGCTGCCAACTTAATCATTGATGATTTGTTCAAATATTTGGTGGAAAATCCTTCATGATGGCTAAGCACACGCTATTCGTCTGTAAATCCTGCAGTGCAACAATTGCCCACGACGACGTTTCTGATGACACCACCACCGAGGGCAGCCTGCTACTAAACCAGTTGCAGGAGCTGGATTCGCCTGAGCTAGAGGTGCGATCGGTGGGGTGTTTGTGGACGTGCGATCGCCCCTGTTCTGTCACCTTTACCTGTCCCAACAAGTACGCCTATCACTTTGTTGACCTTAATCACTCACAAAGTGCCACCGAACTTCAACAATTCAGTGAGCTTTATATCAACAGTGCCGATGGCTATGTGAAGCCGCCCAAGATGCCAGGGGAGTTGCGATCGCGCCTCCTGGTGAGAATTCTGCCCTATGGTGATACTCCTTTTCACTGAACCCCCTAGCGATTATTTCGACGTCCGTAGGATGGATTCCGGAAGTATGGTGTAGCAAGCCTTGAAGCAACATGCCATCAGCGGCAGGAGGCAGCTATTTTCGCCCCCTCAACTGCTCCACAAAAGCCGCATGATCCGGTGAACTGATGCCCGCTTGCAGGACCGTCAACACTTGCGCCATCTGGTTGTTTAGCAATGCCTCTACGGCTAGCCACAGCCCTGGGAACACGCGACTCTGGATAACACCGTCAGCATCCGGGGTTAATACTTGATATTCTCCATCCACTAACTGAAACCAATCCAGCCGATTCTCAAATGCTTGCCAGATGATGTATTCCTTCACTCCATTGCGACGATAGGCTTGCAGCTTGCTCCCCAGGTCGATCGCCGCACTGCTCGCCGCAATCTCCACCACCAGTTCAGGAACCCCCTCTAGATACCCCTCTTCCGTCAAGCGGGACTGTCCGCCAACGGACTCATTGAGGATCAGCACAATATCCGGTTGGGGTTCATTGTCTAGATCTAGCCGAACCGTGGGTTCAATCCCAGATGCAGTACCCGGCGTGAATGCTGCATAGGTCCCGAGCCAGGTTACGAGACGACTATGAGGTTCAGCGTGGGGAGTAAAGCGCAGGGGAGATGCCACGTAGACGATTCCTTCGATGAGTTCTGCTTTTTTGATGGGGGATGCGGCGTAGCGGCGCTCAAACTCGGGACGAGAAAGGCGATCGCCACTTTCCAGGGGAGGCATTTTCCCCTGAGCAGAACTGGATTGGGGGTGCGGCAGTTGTCTGACCATCGGTTTATCCTCAGCCATGCCAGATACCCCTTACTGTAGCAAATGCTGAATCATTGACGAACTGGGGTATCAACTTAAGGCGGGAAGCTTTGCTAAGAAGAGGAGTCAGGAGTCAGGAGTCAGGAGTCAGGAGTCAGGAGTCAGCTCCCTTCTGAATTCCGACTCCTAGATTCTGAATGCCATCCAACCAGGATTTTCCAGCTCACGTTGATACCCACCATTCCGCTTAGGAGTCAAAAAACTCCGTTTAGGAGCCAATTTGCTGTCAGTTTTGCGGTACACTCCCTTTGCCCAGACCATAACTGCAGGTATGCGAATTCCGCTCAGGCAATACGGAATCCTTCTATCATCCTATCTCCAGCCCCAGAAGCGACGGGTGGGGGCAATGGCGATCGCCCTCCTCACCACCATTGCCCTGCAAATCCTCAACCCGCAGCTTCTCGGTCTATTTATCGACACAGCCACCACCGGCGGAGCCCCCCAGACGCTAGTCACCTTTGCAGCGGTTTTTATCCTGGTCGCCGTCGTCATCCAGGCCCTTGCGGTCGTCACCACCTACCTTAGCGAAACCGTTGCCTGGTCGGCTACGAACGCTCTACGGCTGGATCTGGCGGCCCATTGCCTGAAGCTGGATCTCTCCCACCACAAGTCGCGCACCCCAGGGGAGTGGGTGGAGCGGATTGACGGCGACATCACCGCCCTTTCCCGCTTCTTTTCCCAGCTTGTCATTCACGTCCTGGGCAATGGCCTTTTGCTGGTGGGCATTCTGATCATTCTTTTCTTTGAAGATTGGCGAGCCGGACTCAGTCTGTCCCTCTTTTCCTGGGTTGCATTAACGATGCTCCTGGGCATTCAAAGCCTTGCCATCGTCCCCTGGACTCGCTACCGCCAAAAGAGTGCCGAATTCTTTGGCTTCATCGCCGAGCAAATCGCCGGACGGGAAGACTTGCGGGCAAACGGAGCTGTGGGCTATGTGATGCACCGTTTCTACCAGATGCTACGGGACTGGCTACCCATCTACCACAAAGCCCGCTTTGGCAGCACCCTCCTCTGGGCGGCCAGCGTCGGCCTCTTCACCGTTGGCAATGCGATCGCCCTCGCCCTCGTCACCTACCTGTGGCACCAGCAAACCATCACCATCGGCACCGCCTACCTCATCTTCCACTACACCAACCTGCTCAGCCAGCCCATCGAACGCATCCGCGAAGAACTCGAACAGCTTCAACAAGTAGAAGTCAGCATCCACCGCATCCAGGAACTCTTTCAACTACAGTCCAACCTACCCGACATCGGCCATCTCCCCCTCCCCTCCGGCCCCCTCTCCGTCAGCTTCAAAAGCGTCTACTTCTCCTACCCCCCCTCCAAACAAGCAAAAGACACCCCCCAATCCAAAACCCAAAATCCAAAATCCAAAATCCACCCCTCCCTCCACTCCCTCT
>JBHJGR010000109.1:0-12424 GCA_050331615.1 Elainellaceae cyanobacterium | reverse complement strand
CCGCGACGCGGGGGGGCCACACTCAAATCTTAGCCCGTAGGGCTGTAAATCCTGTCCTAGAGATTTTGGGAGGACGGAGTAGCGGTGACGCCATGGTGCCGTGGGTCCTCCTCCAGCAGAGGCGGCACGCCGCTCCCCTTGTGGGGGTGCCGATGGGTGAGCGTCTTGATGATGATGTAGAGAATCGGCACCACAAATAGGCTCAAGAACGTGGCTACGAACATGCCGCCAAAGACCGCCGTGCCCAGCGACTGGCGGCTGCCCGCGCCTGCCCCGGTCGCTACCACCAGCGGAAAAATACTGCTGAGGGTAGAAATGGCCGTCATCATAATGGGGCGGAGTCGCTGCTGCGCTGCCTCTAGAGCCGCCTTGGTGATGGGCAGACCCTGCTCCCGCAACTGATTGGCAAATTCCACAATCAGAATCGAGTTTTTGCTGGCTAGGCCGATGAGCATCACCAGACCAATCTGGCAGTACACATCATTGGGCAAGCCCCGCACCGACTGGGCTATGAGCGCTCCTAAGATTGCCAGAGGCACCGCAAACATAATAATGGTCGGGTCAACGTAGCTTTCGTATTGAGCCGCCAAAACGAGGAAGACGAACACCAGGCCCAGTCCAAAAATAATTGGAGCCTGACCACCTGATTCAATTTCCTCGAGGGAGGTGCCCGACCACTCGTAGCCCACGCCAGGGGGCAGGACCTCTGCCGAAACTGCTTCCATCGCCCGTAGAGCTTCCCCAGAGCTGGCTCCAGGCGCAGCCCCGCCGTTGATTTCAATCGACCGGAAGCCGTTATAGTGGTTAATGGACTGGGCTCCCACGGTCTCGGTTAGGGTAACCAGGTTGCTGAGGGGAATCATCTCATCTAGCTCAGAGCGCACGTAGAGCCGGTTGATGTCGCTGGGATTAGAGCGAAACTGCTGGTCGGCCTGCACATAGACGCGATAGGTGCGGCGTCCGAGGATGAAGTCATTGACGTACTGCGACCCCAGGTAGGTCTGGAGGGTGTTGAAGATTTCATCGATGTCTACCTGCAGGGCTTTGGCGCGATCGCGATCTACCTCAATTTCAATCTGAGGGGTGCTGGCTGCATAGGTTGTGAAGACAGCCTGTAGGTTGGGGTGCTGGTTTGCCTGCCCCAAAAGCTGGCCCATAATTTGCAGCAGTTGATTCAGATCCAGATTGCCCCGCCGGTCCTGGAGCTGATACTGGAAGCCACCAAAGCTGCCGAGCCCTTGAATCGTGGGAGGATTGACCGCAAACGCCCGACCATCAGTAATCTGCATTAGCTGACCCTGGACGCGACCAATGATTGCCGGAGCCGACTTTGCAGGATCGTTGCGCTCAGACCAGGGTTCGAGGGTGGTGAACACTACGGCACTGTTGGCAATATTGCCGCTGAAGCCAAATCCGCCTACAGCAAAGGTGGCCCTGACTTCTGGAATTTCTAGGTAAATGTCTTCAATTTGCCGCAGGATATCGCTGGTGTAGTTGAGTGAGGACCCTTCCGGCCCCCGCACGATGGTGATGAAGTAGCCCTGATCCTCCTCGGGCAAGAACGCTGAAGGCACGTAGGTATAGAGCCACGCCGTTGCCACCAGCAACAGGGCAAAGATGCCCAGCACCACATACTTGAGCTGAGCAAGAACTTCCAGGCTGCCGCGGTAGCGGTTTTGGAGCCAGCCCAACCCCGAATTAAACACCCGAAACACTGTACCCAGCGGTCCGCCAACGGGAGGGTTGCGGCGCAGCAGCAGGGCAGAGAGGGCGGGGGTGAGGGTAAGGGCGTTAAAGGTAGAGAGGGCGATCGCAAAGGCAATAGTCAGAGCAAACTGACGATACAGGGCTCCCGTCGTCCCCGGAAAGAACGCTACCGGCACAAACACCGCCATCAGCACCAGCGACGTGGCAATGACCGCCCCAGTCAACTCCCGCATAGCCTCCACGGCGGCCTGCTTTGGCCCCATGCCCTTGCGCTGAATCTTAGAGGCAATGTCCTCAACGACCACGATGGCGTCATCTACCACCATCCCTGTAGCCAGAGTGAGGCCGAAAAGGGTGAGACTGTTAATAGAAAAATTAAATACTTTGACAAAGGCAAAAGTTCCAATCAGGGCGACTGGAATGGTGACGGCTGGAATAATTGTAGTGCGCCAATCCTGCAGAAAAATAAAGATGACGAGAACCACCAGACCAACGGCTTGAATCAGGGTCCAAATGACGCCGACCAGGGATTGCTGGACAAAATCAGTGGTGTCAAAGCCAATGTCGTAGGTCATGCCGGGGGGAAAGTCTGCCGCCAGCGACGCCATCGCCTGCTTGACCCCACTCGCCACATCCAGAGCATTGCTGCCGGGAACTTGGTAAATCCCCAAACCCACCGCTTCGTTGCCGCGGAAGCGCAAGAATGAGCTGTAGTTTTCGGCCCCCAGCTCGACCCGCCCCACATCCCGCAACTGGGTCAGGCTGCCGTCCTCTTCTCCAACGGCAACAATGATGTCTTCAAATTCAGAGACGCTGCGCAGCCGACTCACGGCCCGCAGGTCTACTTGATACTCTTGGTCATCGGGAGCGGGCGGCTGGCCAATGCGCCCGGCCCCTACCTGAATGTTTTGCTCTCGCAGAGCATCCACCACGTCCTGAGCCACCAGCCCTCGGCTGGCTAGGCGATTCGGATCGAGCCAGATGCGCATGGCGTACTTACGTTCGCCAAAGATTTGCACGTTTCCCACCCCCGGCACCTGCTTCAGCGCGTCAACCATATACAGGTCGGCATAGTTGCTCAGGAAGGTGCTGTCGTATTTGCCCTCTTCCGAGAAGAGGCCGTAGGCCATCAGAATGCTGCTAGACTCTTTGCTGACGGCAACGCCCGTGCGAATGACCTCCTCCGGTAGCTGGGGCTCGGCAATCGAGACGCGGTTTTGCACGTCCACGGCGGCGATATCCTGGCTGCGGCTTGAATCAAAGGTGACGGTGATGGAGCTGGTGCCGTCATTGCTGCTGCTGGAGGTCATGTAGCGCATGCCCTCGACGCCGCTGAGCTGGCGCTCCAGCACTGTGGTGACCGCGTCTTCCACCGTGCGGGCATCGGCCCCGATATAATTCGACGTTACCGTCACCTGTTTGGGGCTGATGTCGGGATATTGAGCGATGGGCAGCAGGGGAATACTGATAGCCCCAACCAGCAGGACGATGAGGGCACAAACCGTCGTGAAGACCGGGCGTTTGATGAAGAAATTGACAAACATGTAATTCTGCCGGGTGGATGAATTCAGCGGGCCATGAGAGCAGTGTGCGTATCTCTAATTTGACTAAGAACCTGGCGGCGGGCCACCGGGGCCGGGCGGCTGAGCCCCTCCCGGCGCAATGGGTGCCCCATCTGACAGATTAAGGATGCCCGAAACGACGATGGTTTCTCCAGGCTCTAGCCCAGACTCGACCTGATAGCTGTTTCCTTGAATGTCGCCCAGGGTGACGAGGCGCTGTTCAGCCACCAGCTGGGTTTCCCCTGTTTCCTCGTTGGGCTGTTGGGTGGCCACAAAAACAAAAGCCTGCCCACCCAGCCGGGAGATGGCTGTCGCCGGGACCAGTACCCCAGGAAATTCGTCCCAGATGATGCGGGCGATGACCCGCTGGTCGTCCTGCAGCAGCCCAGACGTGTTTACAAAGCTTGCCTCTGCCAGCAGCGACTGCGATCGGACATTGACTTGGGGCGAGACGAAGCTAATTCGTCCGGTAGCGATCGCTTCACCCCCGCGACTTCCCACAATCTCAACAGGAACGCCAGTCTGGAGGCGATCGCGATACTCAACGGGCACCGCCAGCTCCAGATCAAGCCGCTGGTTTTGGGTGATGGTGGTGATGGTGTCGGTCACCTCCACATAATCGCCCAGCTTGACGGGAATGTTCCCCACGATGCCGCCAATGGGCGCAGCTACCTGCTTATCGTTGCGGTCGGCCTGGACTGCTTCTCTCTGAGCCGCTGCCTGATTGAGAGCAGCCTCTGACTCATCGACCGACGCCGTTGCCGCCGCGATTTGCCTTTCAATGGCCGCTAGCTCTGCATTGCCAACCTCTAAATCGCGGCGAGCCAGGTCAAGCTGCTGCGTTGAGGCCGCCCCCTCGTTTTCTAAATCCCTAAAGCGTCTGAACTCCGCTTCCCGCAATCGCACCTCTGCCTCGGCGCGGATCTGATCGGCCCTGAGCGATTCGAGCTGAGCTTCGGCACTCCGCAGGGCGGCTCGGAAGACGCTTTCATTGGCCTCAGCCGCCCGTACTTCGGCCTCATTGCGCTCGGGACTGAGGACAGCAATCAGGTCGCCCTCCTCAACCGTGTCGCCCGACGCCACTCGAATTTCGATAATGCGACCTTCGGCTTCGGGGCGCAGGGCAATGCCCTGCTGGGCATCCAGGATGCCGACGAACTCAGAGGCATCCTCGACGGTTTGCGTTCCCACTTCTTCCAGCTCAACGGGCAGTGGCCCCATCCCCATCATCATGCCTGGCGGTGGACCGCCCCGCCCAAAGACGGTGCGCCAGAGGAGGAAGCCCCCCCCGCCCACTGCCAGCAGCAGCAGCACGCCCCACAGCCAGGTCGGAACGCGCCGGGCAGGGGCTAAATCGGCTGAAGCTGATTGAGATAACTGAGTTTCAGGCTGGGATTCTAAAGGTGTCATGGCCATGAGGTCGCAGAGACGAAGGTGAAGGGACGCGAGCAAAAGTCTGATTAAGCCGGAGGCGAGCCTAAAAGCAAGTGTTGCCTGAACTGATATTGCACGAGTTGATGTTGTCCAGACACGGAGACAGTTTGGGGAGTAATACTTATTTCTTAATACTCTCTTATAAACGGTTCTGAATCGGCTTCATGCAATTGGGTGAATCTGGTACTGCCGAACACCGCCATCACCGGTCCTCGTGCCCGTTGATGTCTTGGGGCGATCGCAGCCTGTGGGCACCCTCCGTCAGCTCCACCGGCAGATGCCCCGTGCGCAGATGCAGGTCCCGCTGCGGGAAGGGAATTTCAATCCCGTGCTGATGGAGCAGGTCAAAGATAGTGAAGTAAAGTTCGCTTTTGATCACGGGCTGACGGTTAGGCTCCATGATCCACACCAGCAGCTCGAAATCAATCGAACTGTCGCCAAACCCTTTGAAAAACACCTGGGGCTGGGGCACTTTGACCACGCGGGCATGGTTGCGCCCCGCCTGTAGCAGAATATCTCGCACCTGGTTGGGGTTGGCGCTGTAGGAGACGCCGACGGGGATGGAGATGCGGGAGAGGGGGTTGTCGTGGCTCCAGTTGATGACCTGATTTTCCAGGAAGTAAGAATTGGGCACAATCACCGATACCTGCGCCAGCGTTTTGACGGTGGTACTGCGGGCACCGATGCGGTCAACTGTCCCCATAAAGTCCCCCACCTCGATAAAGTCCCCCACCTGCACCGGCCGCTCAAACAGCAGCACCAGACCGCTGCCAAAGTCGCGGGCAATGTCCTGCAAGCCGAAGCCAATTCCCACCCCCAGGGCGCTGGCGATGATGGTGAGGGAACTGAGGTCCAGCCCCCAAATTTGCAGCACCACCACGCTGCCCAGAGCTACCAGGGTATAGCGAGTGAGGGCGGCGATCGCCTCTTGAGAACCAGAGCTAATCCCAGCAAATTCGAGAACGCGCGATCGCAGCAGGTTGGCCATCACCCGAGCAGCAATCAGCACGCCCAGGAAAGCCGCCATCAGGATGACCAGATCGGTAATGGAATAAGTATTGTTGCCCAGCGGAAAAATCGGCGAAACAAAGCTACCCACCAGCCGACTGATGATCCAGTAGGTGCGCTCGCGGGTAAAGGGGAATAGGTTGGTGATGTAGAAGACTGCCCCGCCCCAGATGACTACCCGCAGGACAATGAGAGCCAGGGCTACCAGCACCCGCGCGAGGGGCGGCTGCTCGTCTTCCTGGGCCGGTTGTCCACTGATGAGACGCCGCAGATCCTGAAAAGGTTGCTGGCTGAGGGTGTTTTGGAAGCGCCCCAGCCACCAGTGGCTCAGCCCTGCTAACAGTAGGGCCAGCGCCGATTGCAGCAGGGCGATACGCAGGAAACCAGGCTGTCGGGACTTTTGCGCCTGCTGGATGGCCGCCTCAATTCTGGGTGCCCATTCCTCAGCCAGTTGCTCAGGGGTTGTCTCCGGCCCGATAGCGCGGGCATCCGCCTCGGTAAACGTCAGCAGTTGCTCGCCGTTTACCCGGATGGTGTTGCCACCAGTTGTTTCATCAACCTCCACTTCAGGAGGGCGGTCTTCTTCCGCCAGGGCTTCAAGCTTGGTCGTTATTGCGTCAGCGCGGTCTTCAGCATTCTTCTCCTCGAAAGCCGCAACGCTAAACAGCGGCTGACCCTCAAGCACTATCTGCACCGTCTCGATGGACTGATCGAGGGGAGCCACTACTTCAGCGGCTGACCTCCCCGTGCTGCTGAGGCAGAGCAGCATGACCGTCAGGGCGATCGCCAGCCACCGCAGCCAGCCATATCTCCCCATGAACCAGGCAAACCCTGGCCGTTGCATTTCAAAGGTCAGTCGATCTGAGTCTTGCGTCACAGCGAACCTGGCGAGCCAGCGCCCATTTGTAGGGAAATCGTCCGCCCCTATCCTACTCCGTCCGTTCGAGGAATGGCGGCAGGCATCGCTGGATCAGGCATCAAAGGTGGCGGGAAAACTGGCGGGCCAGGGCAAACCATACTAGCCGCCGCGGCACGCTTGATCGCCGCACCACTTTGGGCCGCAGAAATTTGCCCCAGGCCAGTCGGCCCCAGCCTTTGAGGCGGGCTTGTGCCCGTGCCTGGAGGTAGCGTCCCCAATCAGCCCAGGTCGGTTCAGGCAGGGCATCTGCAGGGGCAGCGGCCAGCGCCTCGTCGGCGAAGGCATAGAGGGGCAGGAAGGCCAGCCGTCCGGCCAATACATCCGCCCGATGGATGCCGCTCATGCCGTGGCGGCGGTGTTCTGGGTTCGGACGGCCCCCGTGTTCGCCGTAGTTGCGGAAGGGAATATAGTTCTTGAAGTGGCGATCGCGCAAAAACGGGTCAATTCTGGAGTCAAAGTTGGAGTAATCCGTACCGTCCATCTGGGTGACGCTATCCACCAGATCCAGAAGCTGCTGCGCCCCCTGGGGCGTCACCACATAGGCCACGGTGGAGGCCGAGTAGCCCTCGCCAAAGCCCTGGGGCGTGACGCTGTAGAGCTGGGGGGCGCAGGTATAGAGCCAGGCCATGCCCACGTCAGCCTGATGCGGATCAAACGGCAGCGGCAGTTCGCCAATATTGGCCACCGGTACAAAGTCGGCTTCTACCACCATGGTCGGGCGATCGGCGGCGGCGGCTCGCTCCCAGGCCCGGTGGTGATTGAGCAGACAGCGGTAGATGGCGGCATAGCCCCGATATTCGGGCCGGTCCTCCTGGCGCAGGACTTCGCAGGGCAGTCCCGCCTGGTTCAGGCTTTGCTCCAGCAGGGTGGTGGATTCTTTGTAGGCGATGATTAGAACCCGGTCGATTTGATTCGCCAGGTGCAGTGGATCGGGGCGATCGCGCCGACCAGAGGCCGTTTTACGGGTGAGAAGATTCGTCATAATTTTGGGTGGGGTGCTGCGAGTCTTGGTAAATTAGGCAGAAATGGCCGGGAGCGGGGGCATTGGCATGATTCAAAGCCATCAACAGGCACAGCGCAAAATTCAACAGCTAGCCCAAATCGTGGGGGCCGACCAGGTGCTAGGCTGGGCGCAAATCGAGCCGCCCTTGCAAGATCAGGTTGCCCAGGCGATCGCCCCCAATTCTCATCCTGACTGCATTGTTTACCCTGCCACCCCAGAAGAACTGGCAGCGGTGATGGCCTGCGCCCACCGCCACGGCTGGCGCGTCCTCCCCTGCGGCAGCGGCAGCAAGCTCCACTGGGGCGGGTTAGCGCAGGACGTGCAGGTGGTCATCAGTACGGCGCGACTGAATCGACTGATTGACCATGCGGTGGGGGACCTGACCGTGACCGCTGAGGCGGGGATGGGGTTTGCCGATCTCCAGGGGATTTTGGGGCGATCGCGCCAGTTTTTGGCCCTCGACCCCAGCTATGCCCACGCGGCCACCCTGGGGGGCATCATTGCCACCGCCGATGCTGGCCCTCGCCGTCAGCGCTACGGCGGCGTGAGGGATATGCTCATCGGCCTGTCTCTGGTGCGATCGGACGGTCAGATCACCCGCGCGGGTGGGCGCGTCGTGAAAAACGTCGCCGGATATGACCTGATGAAGCTGCTGACTGGCTCCTGGGGCACCCTGGGCATTCTCAGCCAGGTGACGTTTCGGGTCTATCCCCTGCCGGATGCCTCCCAGACGGTGCTGCTGACGGGCGGCGAGGACGGAATTCAGTCTCTGGTGACTCAACTCCTCAAGTCCGCCCTGGCTCCCACGGCGATCGCCCTCCTCTCCCCAGCCCTCACCGCTACTCTGGCGGATACGTCTGCCCTGGGGCTGCTGGTGCGGTTCCAGGCTTTGCCCATCAGCGTGGAGCAGCAGGTGGCTCAACTGACGGAACTGGCGGCCTCCTATTCCTTAACGGTCACTACGCCCACGGTTCCGTCCGCCGATGCTGCCGATGGCCTGCCGGACACGGTTCTATGGCAACGATTGCAAGAAAGAATGGAATCTCCCGGCCAAGGTACCCGTCTAACCGGCAAAATAGGAGTAGTTCCGGCCCAGGCAGTGGTGGCCCTGACCCAGCTGGTGGCGATCGCCCCTTCCCCCCTCCTCGGTCAAATTCAGGCGGGTAGCGGCCTGGGGCTAATCCGAGTGGAGGTGGATGACGCTTCGCCCGAACTGGTGGCCCAGATGCGGCAGGTGTGTCAGGCGGCGGGCGGCTTCTTCTCCGTGCTGGCGGCTTCGACGCCGTGGAAGCAGTCGGTCGATATCTGGGGCTATGCCGGGAATGCCTTTTCCCTGATGCAGGGGATTAAGCGCCAGTTTGACCCCCAGGGGTTGCTCAGTCCAGGCCGATTTGTGAATGGACTGTAAGCGCCGAACTTCACTGATGGCCATCCCGCCACCACGCAGTTATGCAGTTATGAGTGTATCTCCTTAAACATGCTTGAGAACCTTGCCCCCAACGGCACCAGCGGCACGACGCCGCCCGCTTCCCCGGCTGCGGTGAATGCAAACCAGGCGATCGCCCACCAGGGATTCGACCCCCACCATCCCCCCGACCCCGAGCTGATTGATGCCTGCGTCCACTGCGGCTTCTGCCTCGCCACCTGCCCCAGCTATCGCGTGCTGGGTACCGAGATGGACTCGCCCCGTGGGCGCATTTACCTGATGGACGGCATCAACGAGCAGCAGATTCCCCTGGCGGCCTCTGCGGCACAGCACTTCGATTCCTGCCTGGGCTGTCTGGCCTGCGTCACCGCCTGCCCGTCTGGAGTGCAGTACGACAAGCTGATTGCCGCCACCCGGCCTCAGGTGGAGCGCAACCAGCCGCGGACTTTGGGCGATCGCCTCTTCCGCACGCTAATTTTCTCCCTGTTTCCCTATCCCGATCGGCTGCGGCTGCTGCTGGCCCCCATGCTGATCTACCAGAAGTCGGGACTTCAGGCCCTGATGCGCTTAACCCCCCTACTCAAGCGGCTGTCGCCCCGGCTGGCGGCGATGGAATCCCTGCTGCCTGCGGTAACGGGGCGATCGTTCCAGGACAACCTGCCGGATGTTGTTCCCGCCCAGAGCAAGAAGCGCTACCGGGTCGGGGTGATTCTGGGCTGTGTGCAGCGGGTCTTCTTCTCGGAGGTGAACGAAGCCACGGTGCGCGTGCTCTCGGCCAACGGCTGCGAGGTGGTGATTCCCAAATCCCAGGGCTGCTGCTCGGCCCTGCCCTGCCACCAGGGGCAGGAGGCCCAGGCCCAGGCGCTGGCTCGCCAGATGATCGACAGCTTTGAGGGCACGGGGGTAGATGCCATCATTATCAACGCGGCGGGCTGCGGCCACACCCTCAAGGAATACGGCCACATTTTGCAGGACGATCCGCTCTACCGCGACAAAGCCCAAGCCTTTGCCGAGAGCGTCAAAGACGTGCAGGAATTTCTCATGGCGGTGGGGCTGACGGCTCCCCTCCAGCCGCTCCAGGATGAGCCGCTGACGATGGTTTATCAGGACGCCTGCCACCTGCTCCACGGTCAGAAAATCAGCCTCCAGCCCCGCCAACTGCTGCGGCAAATTCCGGGGGTGCAGCTACAGGAACCTGTGGATGCGGCTCTCTGCTGCGGCAGTGCCGGGGTCTACAACATGCTTCAGCCGGAAGTGGCAGAGGAGCTGGGACAGCAAAAAGCCGAAAACCTGGTAAATACGGGAGCAACGGTCATCGCCTCCTCCAATCCGGGCTGCTCTCTGCAAATTCAAACCCACCTGAAGCGTCAGGGGCGATCGCTCCCCATCCTGCACCCCATGCGGCTGCTGGACTACTCCATTCGCGGCATCAAGCTAGATGAGATGTAGTGGTCTGACACAGCTAATTTGATGGAATAGCATCACGTAGCATCACGTAGGGTGGGCATCGCCCACCTTACCCCTGTTCCCACCAGGCTAGTGCGCTACGCTGCGCGATGATATGCCCTACAGGACTAGGCGATCGCGTCAATTTTTTGACTGGTGGGCAATGCTCACCCTACACCTACTGGTGGGCATTGCCCACCCTACGCCTGTTCCCATTACAGGACCTTGAGCCAGCGATTCAAAAACGTACCCACCGATCGCCGCAGTCGCCGTCGCCGCCGCCATTGCTGGAACTTGCGCTCAAAGGATAAGCCCTCTGTTTGCAGCGAGTTCCAGCCGTCCAGGGTGAGGAACATGCCCCAGATCAGGGCAATGTAGAGGGAGAAGGAGAGGGTGCGGGTGCCGTCGCCAAAGGTGAGGAAGTCAAACAGCATCAGGAAGCCGTTCACAATCAAGTACTGAATGGCGTGCTGGCGAAACTGGCAGCGCTGCTGGCGGATGAAGACCCGCCGCTCCTGGTGGTCTTCCTTCAAGGCCAGCCACTCGGTTTCGGCCCGCTGGATATCCGTGGGCGACAGCCCCAGCTCATCGGCAATTTCCAGAAGCTGGGTGCGAGACAGTTCTTCGGAGGTAGTCTGACGGGCGATCGCCAGATGCAAAATCTCCTGCACCTCGTCGTGGCGGTAGGTATCGGGCATGGCAGTGATGAAGAAAAGATGAAGCAGCCTATCTCCCTTATACAAAATTTTGCGGTATGTCGACCCAGGGGATTTTGGATTCTTAGATGAGCGATTTTGGATTGAGATGCCTGCTGGTGATCCCACCGAAAATCGGGGTTTGTAAGAGCTGATTTCTAAAGAAAATCTAAAGAGATGCCACGCGAGACCATAATGTTTTTTATCGTGAATCTGTTGCATTCTACCGTTTACGATGAGCCGTCTCCCCGATGTTGCCAATCCGACTCGCAAACTTTATCCCAGTGATATGAGTGATGCAGAATGGGCTGTGATTGCGCCAAAGTTGCCCGCTCCCAGAGGCTTTGGGCATCCTCGTGAGGTGGACTTACGGGAGATTCTCAATGCCATTTTCTATGTGCAACGCACGGGCTGCCAGTGGGAGATGCTGCCCCATGACTTCCCGCCCCATCAGACCGTCTACAAATACTTCCAGAAGTGGCAACGCAAAAGGATTTGGCAGGCGATCCATGATGAGTTGCGGGGTGAACTTCGTGAAGACCTTGGGCGAGAAACTGACTCCAGTATGGCCATTGCCGATTCTCAATCCGTCAAAACGACGGAAAAAAGGGGGCAGTCTACGGTTTTGATGGCGGCAAGAAGGTTAAGGGCCGTAAGCGCCATATCGTCGTCGATTCCCAGGGATTCGTGTTAGGGGTGTTGGTGACGGAAGCGAATGCCTCAGAACGCTTAGGGGCCGTTGTCGTGTTTCATGAGGCACGCGACAAGTTATCTCGTCTAGAAGTGGTGTATGTGGATCAAGGCTATTCGGGGGAGAATTTTGCTCGAGTGATTCGCCAGGTATGTGGAGATTCAGTGCGAGTTGAGGTCATCAAACGCTCCTCGAAGACCTTTGAAGTCTTACCTAAACGTTGGATTGTGGAACGCACCTTTGGCTGGTTGAACCGCTACCGACGCTTGAGCAAAGATTATGAGGTGTACACCGACACCAGCGAAGCCATGATTTACGGAGCACTCATTCGCCTCATGCTACGGCGCAAAGCAGCTTAAGGTTTACTTTAGAAATTAGCTCTAAGAAACTATGCGAAAAACTCATCGGAGCCTTCCGAGATTTGAACATCCTTTATTTCGATATCCTGGGTCTCAAGCAGGTCGTCTAAATCGCCTAGCTCAGTGCCGTCCATTTCTACTCCCTGATTCGCGTCAAAGTTAGCAACTGACTCA
>JBHJGR010000108.1:0-11308 GCA_050331615.1 Elainellaceae cyanobacterium | reverse complement strand
GTGCTCAACGCCTAACGGCATCAGAGGTTTGGCAGCAAGGCATCCTCCAGGGGATTGGTCAACAACTTAGTGCTCAACGCCTTACGGCATCAGAGGTTTGGCAGGCCGGGGGCTGAATTGCCCATGACATCTCCATCTCTAGAGACATTTGCAAGGTTAAAACCCAGATCCCTATCTGCTGACTCATAACTATATTATACTTTGGTCTTCCCAGCGTTTAGCCCTTATTCATCAAAGGTTTCAACTTTCGCAAGCTCCTCTGACCTCGCCAGATACAGCTCTTTTGCTTACTGGAACAGAGCTTCGGGGGATTACCCTCGTTACTGATTCCCGACAAGCAGAGATCCTTGCATTAGAAGATCTGGTGCAGATCATGTTCCACCTTCCAAGCCTCCGGCCTGTTACAGGCTTCGAGGCGTTCAACACAGCGGTTACACAACCCTGCAATCAGTAGGCTGTCTTCCTCTGCCAGAATCTGCTCTAGTTTCCAGCGTAGGCGCTCCCGGTCTCGCTGATTGAGCCGACAGCGAAAGATGGAGTACTGTAGCCTGTCACCATGCCCCTTCAGAAGTTCATAGGCTTTGCGCCATCGTTTTGGGTCACGGATGTCGTAGCAAATCATGTAGTAGTTTTTGCTCTCAGCCATTAGATTAACCTCATCGGATTACCAACTGACCGAACAAACCGCCTTCGCCCATCCATTCCTTCTCCAGCAGGCGCACCTCCAGCTCAATCAGGCGACGGTAGGTGAGGGAATATTGAGTGACGGGGTGCTTCCAGCGTTCCTCCTTTCGCCGTTCATAGAGGCTGATGAACTTCCGTCTGCCGTCATCGCTCAGCCACACCTGGCTACCCGTTACCTCAAAGTCAGTACCTACATTCCACTGACCACGGTTGATAGAAGCCATAGCAGGCATATCGACCAGGGGCACCCTAAAGATCTCCATCAGGTCCAGGGCCAACGGGGGCGCTTGCGTTCTTGGTTGGTGGTAGAACCCCAAAGCAGGCTCTAGCCCAACGGTGAGGATAGCGTTCATAACGTCCTTGAGCAGCAGGGAGTACCCAAAGCTCAACAGGGCATTGAACCGATCCCTGGGAGGTCGGCGATTTCGCCCTGAGAACTGGAATTCAGCAGGGGCACTTTCAGAGAGCAAGCCGGGAAGAGCCTGGAAGTAAAGAGCTGCCAGGTTGCCCTCTAGCCCCAGTAATGACGAGAGGGAAGCTGCTTTAGGTACCTGCTTCAGCGTCCGCTGCATCTGCTCAATAACTTCTGTGAGAGTTCCAGTAGTAGTACTTGCGTTACGCTGCCCTCGCATGAGGAACTTCCGCTGGCTCTGCCCCCGGCAGGTCACCAACTGAACGGCTAGCTTAAGACACAAATTTGGGTCTGTGAGAGCCTTATACTGTCTTATCCGGCGCTGAATACTGCCCTGGCGGTTGTCAAAACTGCCCAGGTAACGACCGCCTCCAGAGATGAAGTGAACGCCAATGTCTTGCTCAGAGCAAAAATAGAGCGCCTGGGTTGAAAGCTGGACATAGCTGTGTAGCACTAGCTGCCCTACTTGGTGGCCAGGAACAGTCGTTGTGCTGCTGTCCCGCTTCGTAATTTTCAACTGCTCCCCGCTTTTACCCACACGAGTACCTGACTCAGTGACATGGATAACCTTGCGCTCATCATCTTCAGGAAAAAGCCGGAGTGCCTGGTCAGTCTTGCCCTGAGCCAGTCTAGCCTCTTCAGGTAGACAAACCGGAGCCAGGGAGCAGCGGGCGCAGAGCCGCTCATTGGTGGTGACAGGTGGACGTTCTGGGGATAGCCGAAGCTGCCGCGCCTGGGCGATCGCCCGCTGCACATCCTGCCGTCCAGCCTCATCTAGTGGAACGTGAACCAGCACATTCTCGGCATGGTAGCGAATGCGGCCTTCTGGCACCGTAATGCCTAGCTCGGCCTCAATCAGGCAGGCATAGGCAAGCACCTGGATACGATCGCTCTCCCAGGATTGGGGGCGATTGTTGCGATCGCGATAAGGCCGACCCCGCTTGTGCTCGTAGGGTATAGTTTGTCCGTTCCGAGTTCGCAAAGCATCGACCTTGCCCCGTAGCCCCAGCTGCTGGTTTTCCAGGACAAGCTGCTGCCACTCGCCGTCTTCATCCTTCTCCAGCTCAACGTGGAGCCGCCGCCCTGCGAAGACTGCCGCATCTTGAGTGTAGAGTTCTTCTACTTCTTCAAGATAGTAAAGTCGAGGGCAGTAGGTGAGTGCGTGGAGAGCATTGACTCGAATTGTTTCTTGAGGTTCAACAACAGCCTCAGCAGAGATTATAGTCATTTTGAGAACTTCCTAACGGTGTGGAATAATCCAACTATGACTACAGAACTCTGCGATTTTATTGCCGATCGAAAATTTCCGTATTAGTTGCTATTTGTTGTTAGATGAATCTATGTACTTTGGTGTTTCTTCTAAGGAACAAATATTCGATAGTTTACTTGTATTGGAAATTAGCAAGAAGTGTTTTATGCGGTAAAGATTTTGACTGGCATTAACTCAAATCCAGGCAACACGTCTTCTCCAGATAAGCGTTGATCAAACGATAGAGTTTTAACGGCTCGCTCAGGTCGATAAATCTCAACCGTCCGAGTGTTAGGATTGATGAACCAACCCAAGCGACAGCCATTTTCGAGATACTCCGCCATTTTCTGCTGAATGTTTTCCAAAGTGTCGGTTTTAGACATTAATTCAATCACAAAATCAGGGCAGAGGGGAGCAAATCCCTGCTGTTGCTCTGAGGTCAGGGCATCCCAACGAGCCCGTTCTACCCACGCCACATCGGGCGATCTGATAGCTCCATTGGGTAATCGAAAGCTACTGGAAGAGTCGAAGACTCTGCCTAATCTTGCTTGGCGATTCCATAGGGCTACATCGGCTATGAGTTCAGAGTTGTGGCTTCCACTTTCACTTACAGTAGGAGGCATCGCAATCAGTTCTCCAGTGGCAGCGCGTTCTAGCCGCAATTCAGGATTCGCTTTGATGAATTCTAGAAATTGCTCGTCGGTGATACGCAGGGTTTTGGGGATGTTGACAGGAACAGTCGTTAACATCGCTCTTGATTAGCTGGGATGGCTCTATTGTAAGGGAAGCAAAACGCCTGACGTCATCTGAGGTCTGAGGTGGGGAGCGATCGCGCAGTGTTACCTCTTGCCTGTAGAGGTTTTGTATTCAGTTTTCAAGGTTCAAAATTCAATTCCCGATAGTCAACTTTTCTTGTTGGAGCGCCTCGTCTTCTTAAGATTTTTCTCGACGACGGGCAACTTGGGAATTTCTACTAGACAATCTATGCAAAATTCATCACTCCAATCAAATCGTTGGAATGTTCCTTGCCCTGTATTTCGATCAATCCAAACAGGCAGACTAATCAATCCTCGGTTGTTCTTGATTAGCCAGCGGATTGTACCGTCACTCTCCCGATAAGCTCGGATGCCATTAATCATTGCCCAAGATTCTCCCAAGCTTAACCCACCAAAGCGAGTAATTTGAGATGGGGTGGAGAGGGCGATCGCCACTCGATCAACCAGCTTCACGGTTGCTGCCTCTTCTCCAGAATTAATCTGGACAGCCACTTGCAAATCCGTCAAAAGCTCATGTTGATTGGGCTTGGAAAACTTACTGGTGGGGTAGGTACCCATGTGGGTTTTGCTGAACTTGTGGTGGCGCTGCTTCCGCACAATGCGGGAGATAGGTGGATCTTCACCAATGATGCCAATCGCAATCTTGACCCCGCGATGAACCTCCATATCGACTTCGCCCACTAGGGATAGGAGTAGACCGTAAACCGTTGATGGCGGGGGATAGCGGTAGGTTTCTTTATAGTCCCTGGCAAAGCTACGGGGAAAGCTAGTGCATGGACAATCGAGATACAACTGCATAGTCTTTTACTTGTAAACGTCGCGGCGGTGACCAATTTTGATGATTAGAATGACCAATTGCTCGTCTTCCATGCGGTAGACGATGCGGTAGTCTCCGACTCGTATGCGAAAGCGTCCATTGCCATTTTTGAGCTTTTTACTGTCTGGAGGATAAGGATCGAGCAACAGAGCGTCAATTTTAGTCGCAATTCGCTGTTGAATCTGCTTGGGTAATTTGGCAAGTTCCTTTTTTGCTGTTTTCAAAAACTCAATGCGATAACGGCTCACAGGTCTAACTCCTGCTTCACCACTTCCCAGGGAACTCGTTCCTGGTTTTCAGGATCAGATTCCGCTGCAATAGCATCCGTGACATCCAGCAAATCCTCTAACTCTTCAGCGTCAATAATGGCTAACTTGCCTTGACTTATCCAAGTAAGCAGTTCCTCTGTGGACAAGTTGAACTGCTGAGCTAAAGCCGAAATACCTGCAAGCACTTCACTAGAGACGGTAAGGGAACTCATGGAACTAGGACTCCAAAACTAAGCAGGTTGACGAACGCTTAACTGACGTTTGGCTTGAGCGATCGCTTCTTTAACACCACGAAAAACCTTGACACACATTGCTTCTAGTTGTTTGCCATGTGGAGTGTCGGCAATCGCTCCACCCACAACTAACTCGTTAGCATTGACATCTTTCACTTCTACCAAACGAACCAATTTACTGCATCCCACGGCTGTATCTGTAACCCGCTCAAAGCAACCCATGATCCACGGGCTTGGATCTTCGGTTACTCTTAGCACAATAGATTCTGGGCGAAACTCGTAGAGGAAACGCGAGTGGTTGCCACCAACGTGACGAATTCCCGAAATAGCATCAATCACCATGCTAGCCCGGTCAGCATCTTTCAAACTCTCGGGGGTAAGTGCCAAGGAGTATTGATAAGCCGTAAGATGCACTTCAGTATGGTGGATTGAAGTATTACTTTTAGTCCCACCTTTTGAACCAAAAACGATATCTGCCTCAAAAGGATCTAGGCTAATTGCACGGCTTACTTCTAAGGCTCCTCGCCGCTTGGTAGTGGCGTCTTTACTGCCTTCTCCTTTTTTGGCATCCATGTATCCAAACAAGTCGTCGTCAATATACTTGTTTGGATCAAAACGTTCATCCTTGAAATTATATTGGTCTTTATCAGGATCAAAAGTTCTATTGGTTTCGTCTGGTCTAGAGTTTTGGAAATATTCACGATAAGCCCATCGAATCGCCTCAGCACTTACCGTTGTGTATTCCTCATTTCCACGAGTTACTTTTTGGAGGGTAGATAGAGTACTACCATCACCTTCTCCACGATTATTGGCTGCAATCGCAGTAGGCGTAACGACTGTGGCAAAGAAATGTTGAGCCATGATTTGATTTCTCCTAAACAATAATGGAATTAGGCAAAAGCATTAATCTCGTAAGTTCCTTCTTCGGAACTCTCTGCTTCTTGAGAACTGTCATCTAGTAGAACAGTGGGTTCACTGCCATCCTGCTTCTTTTCACTTTGATAGGTCGCGATCGCGAGTAAGGCAAGATCTCTTGTCTGTCGCCAGCTCTGCTCATTTTTGTAAAGCCACTCATAGATCGTCAGACCATTTCCCAGAGCTGCTTGCCCTCGATGGCGACTCAAAAAATCAACTAAAGCTTTGGCAAAGTCGCGTTGGGTATTAGGGCGCTGTAACTGATAGATCGCTTTATCAGCGCTGCTGCTCACGACATCCCAGATCTCTTCCTTTCTAAGTTCTCTTTTGAGTTGATCCTTGCGAGCCTTGAATTGCTTTCTTCTAAATTCACCAAAAGCTCCACTTACAGAATCGAAGAGAAGCTTCTCCTCTTGTGATAAATGTTCGGTCATTTTCACTAATCCTTTGCGTTCATACAATTCATTTGCTTTACGAAACTCGAAAAAATTGGTATACCAGGGTTTACCAGCAACTAGGTTGCCAGCGATCCAGGGCAGCACTTTAGACATTGCTAGCCAAGTTTCACCCTTATCAGTCGTTCTAATTTGCGAGGGAAATAAGTAGTAAGCAGACTGATAAATCTCTAAAACCTGGTCATCAACACTAACTCGATAGACGGCCTGCTTGAGATACGACTGGTTCCCATCCCAAGGCTGTTTGCCGAGTTGATAAACCTCGCAGTAATTTACCCGAAAGATTTGAGAGTCCTCCAGTACTCTTTCCTGAAGTAAAAAGTACAAAGCAGCTTCAGCAGCCCCGGTTGCTCGGTAGTTGACATAGGAGCGTTCGAGCAGTTTAGCCTGTTGGGATGTCAGAGATTGAGAAACACGACCAGAGAGGCGTTGCCGTTGTTCTACCCACTGTCCTAAGTTGGTTACTTCCGGGATTACGACGGCGGAGCGATAGCCCGGTAGCTGGTAATAGCCGCAGGCGAGCGGCAGAAACAGCAGTGCTAAATACCCCGTCCGCGATTCCTGATAAGCACCATTTGCAAAGCATTCAACTAGTCCTGGTAAATGGTGCCCTTTCAGTGGGATCGTCTTCTTGAATACCCCTTTACTGCTGAAGGCTTCCTTGAAGTCGCCTGTGTAATAGCAGTCCAACATCGGACGAAAGCTGATATTGATTTCTGGTTGCCCTTCCTCAATCGGAAAGGATTTCGTGACAGCAGCCCCCTGCTTGCGTTGTTGGCTGTGCTGCAAAAACGTTGTCGCTACTCCAGAGGTAAATGTGTACTGACTCTGGGCATCAGCCAAATTCAATGCTGGAACATCAAGATAGCCATCTTTGACCTGGTAGGTTTGCTCCAACACCCATTGGACAGCCTCGCGATCGCTGCATTCCCAACTGAGATGCACAGCATCTTCCGTCACTTCCCAACTCAGGGGCGCTTCATCTGCATTCAGAATAGACAATGCTAGAGCCAAACCTGCAATACCAGCTCTGTGAGGAAGGAGTGTGTTGGGGTCAAAAATAGAGAGAGTGTATTCTGACATAAGCCGAGTGCATAAAAGAATTGGGGCACATACCAGCTAGCGCAAGACTCTAATTTCAAGCATTGCTAGGCGCAGAAATCGTCAACGTCACCAAGAGGTGTCCCTTCTAACGAATAAGGATCTGCCCGGAATTGCAAAAGCTGGTTTTCCTCAAGAGCCGTTGACAACCGAAGCCGAACCTCAATGTCAACAGCATCGACTTGTTCACTTACTGAGTCGAGTTGTTGCCGGAGAGATTGAACAGTCCTGCACAACTGCTGAACGTTTTCTTCAAGAAGCCGAAAGTCTGAGTTTTTCGCTGCTAATATCTCCTTGGAACAATTTACGTAGCTCCAAGATAGCAGATTTTTCTGGAATGGAACAAACGGCACGTGCGTCACCGGAGTTGATCGCCTTATGGCATCAGTGGTTGGACAGCACGAAATGTGCTTACAACGTGCCGTTTGTTCGTGCACAACGCCTTTTGGCATGGGCAGTGCATTCCAACTATAGCGCCAGAGAACCTGTTTCTCAGATTTCATAGGCTCCTTCCTCTTTTGAGTATCTCCAAAATTGATTACTAGCTATGGGATAAAACTTGTACTTATCTTTTGCCCACTTCCGCTGCTCTTGGTTGGGAAGCGGAATCGTATAGCGAGGCAATTCCTTGTTTGGTAACTGTTTGACGGTTTCCAAGTCCTCTTCCAGGATGGCCGTGACGTTGTGCCCCTCATCTCTAAGCGATGCCGGGTATGTACGCCAGCCGCCATCCAGTAAGACCGTTTTACAGGTCGGGCTAGCACGCGGTTCAGCGTTTTCTAACCACGCTGCGAGTTCTGCCTGGTTGACCTCACCAGCAAACGATTGCACTAGATCGAGGCCATCTTTCAAATTCTTCGAGCTGTATGGATATCCTTCTTTTTCGTCGGGATAGAAAACAGCATCTAGAACATGACCGCAGTAGTGGCGGTTCAGCCTCCCCAGGCGTTGAATTAAGCCTGCTGGGTCGGCAATTTGGGTGACGAGCAAGGTGGCCGAGAGATCCAGAGACATTTCAGCGACTTGGGTTGCGATCGCTAAAACTGGCTCTTTTTGTTCAGGTTTAAAAGCATTCACTACAGCTCTGTGGTGCTCTACCCGATCCTCGTAACGAAATCGGCTGTGATAAACGACAGCATTTAGTTGCCGTCGCTTGGCTTCCCGATAAACCTCGATAGCGGTATTGACCTGATTACATACCCACAGAACCTTACCGCCGTGATCTAGTTCCTGCTCGACTCGTTCCCAGTCGGGGAACTCGCGATATTCAAATCGATAGCGAGGTTTAGTTTCGATATCCTCTGGCCCTTTAATTTCAGCAATTTCCTCATTAGCAATTTCTTCGCCAATCGCTTGTCTAATCGCCTTTCGCTGCCAAGGTAGAAAGGAGGCTGACATCAACAGTACCGGAGCTTTGACCGTTTCTAGAAATCGTAGCAATGCGCCAAACAGCTTGTCGTCATAGCAATGCACTTCATCAAAAACGAATGCCGCGTTGGCGATCGCGGGAAAGCAATAAATTGGCCTCCGATTACATTGGAGCATTCCCAGTACCATGTCCACCGTGCAGACGCTTACTTCACGGCCCCAAGCTTTGAAAGATTCCAGTTTTTTGGCAATTTCGTTATCGCTACCATCCCCAGCATCCTCCTCTTCACCAGTGATGTAGAGATCCTTCAGAGTTCGCTTTTTCTGTTCTTCTTCCCATCGGGCCAAATCGACGCCAGCCCGTGAATGCAGCAAAGCTGCATCCGCCTGCCCATGGACATAATCAACATACCCTTCTGTGCTGGTTCCAGTGGTGGGATAGCAGAAAAATAGCTTGCGTCCATTAGCATGGAACTTTGCCCAAGCGTAGGCTCCGAGGGTCTTACCTGTTCCACACCCTGCTCTCGCCAAGGTGACACGCTTTCTACTGCCAGCAAGTTGGGTTTGGAAATCCCTCAACTGATGCCCTTGTAAACGGGCGTCGATGATTTTCTGAGTCTTTTCCTCATTCAAAGTGCGACTAATTTCTTCTTCAATCCATTGATCAATAGCAACATTCACTGAAGGTGTGGCTGAGGCGATCGAGTCACCGCAGATCATCAAAGCTTTGCAAACCGCAGCCAGAACTGGGTCAAGTTCAAATTTTGGCAGCTCATCAAACAGCACGTTGCTGAGTGACTCCTTGATGTGTTTGACAGACAGCTCAGTAGCAGGTTTGTGCGAAAGTTGGATTTTTTCTGGGCAATCGAGTTGTTTAATTCCAAACCTGAGAATTCGCTTAAAGTCAGGATGGCATAAATAGAGAGAAAGAGAACTATCCCCACAAGGGCGGACAACTGTCTCATCAATGTAATCCAGCTGCTTGCCAGCTTTCCCGCCCAACTTGAGATGATGCCCGCCCCCAGCAATTAGGGCTGTTTCAAAGTGTCCATCTGCCTCTCTTAACCATTCCCGAAATTCCCACGCTATCAGCAAGGACAAAATTTCATGACGCACAAGCTGTGGAGTTTGCAGTGGATATCTCTTTGGGCTAGCTCCTGGCATATCCTTGCGAACAACCCCTTGAAAGTGATCATTCGCCTTACCCCAATCGTGGATGTATGCTGCTAGCCTCACGGTCGCTCTCAAATGGTCAAGGTTGTAGCTCAGATTAAACTGCTCAATCAACCTATTGCCGAGAACATCTGCGAGCGTCGAGACTCTTGCTACGACATCGGCAGTATGTCCTACCAAGCTGTAAGATCCCTTCCATCTTCCTTTTACAGATTTTGCAAGCAAGCGATCAGGATCTAACTTAGGCGGCATGAATATCCTCCTTTGGCGGATAAAACCATCCGCAACCAAAATGCTGCCGACCGCCTAGACCATGCCACTGCAATTTCAGCGAATCCTCATCGCTCAGCCCTTCCACCACGACACTAAAACCGAGCACCTTCTTGTCCTTGATCTGCAAAGTTCGTCGCGCCAAGTCCCCGTCTGGATCACTGGGAATAAACGCCTGCCCCTTGATCTCTAGACGATCCAGACCTGATTGACAGGACTCTAAAAAGTATCGCGGCACATCCGCATGGTCGATCTCTTTGAGCTTAAAGGTCACTAACCTAGAGGCCAGAGTATGACCTGCTTCCGGCAGCGTAATTCTGGGTTGAATGAGTCGAATTAAATGCCCTTGGATGTCAAACACCTGGTTTTGGAAGAATCGATACCAAAGCTGCATTTGGTCAGAAGGACATCGCAAGCGGAAGCGAGAGCCTCGATTGAGGTAGATCATTCCCGCCCGATCCGGAATACCGGGAATCGTGCATATGTGAATCTCCTCTGGCAAATCTGAGGGTAAAGCAGCATTGCTTGCGTCTTGCAGAGACTTTTTTACCGCCGAATACAGTGCATAGCCATGATCAGCGGGTAGTGTCTTTCCCCTAAGTGCAAACTGAATTTCAAGAAAATCCATCTTTTAACTCCCCATATTTCGTGTTCAAACGGCTCCTATCTCATTCGTTATAATTTATAAGTTCTACTTCTTCTGCCACCATCTTCTTCAGCTCCGGCGGCTCCCGCACGATCGCCCCCTTCCCATATCCCAGCACCCACCGCTTCAGGTCATTCAACCCGCGCACCATCATCTGAAGCATGACCGAGCCATCCGAGTGCTCGTGCAACACCTGGGTCGGGTGCCAACGCCGCTCACGAATATAGGGGGCTGTCGGCGGGTCAAACCAAATTTGCACGTTTACAGGAACGCCCCCGACCTCATGTTGGAAGATCATCTCCAGGTGGTCCTTAGCATCAAAGCTGGGATCGCGCTTAAAGGTCGCCTCCAGCAGCTTCAGTTCTTTGATGCGATCCACTCGGAACCAGCGAATCTCCTCCCGCCTGTGGCAGTAGCCAATCACATAAGGATTGGTGCCCCGATAAATGTGCAGCAGATAGGGATCTAGCACGCGCTCTGAGGTGGCATCTCGGCTGGCAGTGTAGTAGCGCATCCAGACCTGTCTTGACGCTTGACACGCCTCCTCCAACTGGTGCCATATCTCTGGGTTGAGATTAGTTTCGGCTCCGGCCCGAAAGATGATGCGCTCGTCGGCGATCTGCTGGAGGTCTACCCAGGTCTGCTCCGGCAATCGCTCAGCCAGACGGGCGATCGCCGACCGCAGATCAGCAGCATAGGCAGACCCAGCATAGGATTCTAGCATCCGCGCCCCCAGGGTAAGGGCAAATAGCTCGCCTTTGCTCAGGGAAATACTGGGTAATCGCCACTCAGGGTTGGTTTGACACTCCCCATAGCTAAAAGCTAGGGGATTCTTGGTTCATCCACCATCCTTAAAACTGATCTGAGAGTTTTATCTCAAACTCCGCAACCCCTCACCAAACAGCCGCACCAAAATGGTCAAACTATCTAGGTATTGGGC
>JBHJGR010000107.1:0-2481 GCA_050331615.1 Elainellaceae cyanobacterium | reverse complement strand
AAGCCCAATTTAAATTGAGTAACTTAAAATATGTGTTCAATAGTCCCCGTAGCTTTGGGGGGGGGCCCCCCCCGGGGGGGGCGCACCCCACGGACTTTTATTGATGGCCATGTACTTAATAGTGACTTTCTAATAGTTCCGGCTTGACCCGATCCAAAAATGACGCCACCATCAGCGTTGCAATGCCCTCGATCACCGCAGGAATGGTGTAAAACGCCAGGGCAATCAACGTGGCCCGACGTTCGGTTTGGGCGCTGATGTCCGCCGGAATTGCCGCAATCACAATTCCCGAAAACAGGGCAGCAGAAACCATCACGCCACTGGCCCCCGCCAGAAACCCAAAGAGCTTTGTGCGGGTTTGCTCATCAAAGTTGAATCGATGACGCAATTCAAAAATGCCGTAGGCCAGGAGGGCAGGGAGACCCATAATGACCGCATTAATGCCCAGGGTGGTAATGCCGCCATGCTGAAAAATAATCGCCTGAAAAAAGAGGGCAATCACAATGGCTGGCAGGGCATAAAATCCTAAAATTGCCCCCATCAGGCCATTCAAAACCAGGTGAACGCTGGATGGCGGAATAGGAATATGAATTAGATTGACCACAAAGAAAGCCGCCGTCATCAGGGCCGCTTTGGGAATCTTGGCCTGGGGATTGCGATCTTTGTCAATGCGCCGGAGGGCATACCAGGTTGCACCACCCGTCACCGCATAGCCCGCAATACTCACACCGGGAGAAACAAATCCGTCGGGAATGTGCATGGCTAACCGTCCTTTCGCCGCCGCACAAAGAAGAGGGCAGTGCCCAAGAAACCCCACGCTCCAGCGGCACTGTAAAACACCTGATTCGCTGTTGAAGTATCCCCTCCTGCTGACAGCCAACTATCCCCACCGGTAGATGCTGACTCAGCCTCAGCCGCGCTTGTCTCCCCCTCTTCCACAGATACCGTCAGGAAATTGCCGTGCCCCGCCTTGCGCACCCGCACTTCCCACGTTCCCGACTGATTTGGCACAAACGTGAAGCGTCCCTGTTCATCTGTCATGCCCGTTTGCCAGGCTTCCGCAGGATTGTTGGGAGCATAGACCGTGACCTGGGCATTGCCCATTGGCTGACCACCACCATAGGCAGCTTCAACCTGCACCGCCTGGGTTTTGCGATACTCCAGTTCCGTTTTGTGGGCCGCTGCCCTGGGAGACCATCCCACCGCCGCAACCAGGAGTACTGAAAGCCAGAGTGGGAAGGTCTTTAGAGAAAATTGAGATGCCATAGCTGAAAGAAAAGAGCGACTTGAAGTTTTGCCTATTCTGGAGAGTGGGTCGTATCTGCTTGAGCCAGGTCTCCCTCCAGCCGACAGTGGCCTTCGCCTACATGGCCTAACCCAGCCAGGGTCTGCTGCAAAGTTTGGTACTGGTCGCTAGGTAGCTGTTGTTCGAGGGCGGCCATATCAGCGGTGAGGGTGCCATCCTGGGCCAGATTTGCGAAGGGATCAAAGCCCACTGCTGCGGTGTTAATCGGGTCATCCGCAGGGGCTTCCCCATCGCCGAAGACATGGTCAAAGTGAAACGTGGTTTCGACTTCTGCCTCATCTCCCTGCAAAATGCCTTTGCGCTCAGCTCCCACATACTGACCGCAGGTATATTCCAGGGTTGGGTCAAAGCTGAGGTTGAAATCAACGGTCTGCCCCTCTTTCTCGGCGGTGCCCACCAGCAAAATTGTGGACCCTTCGGCGGGTCCCTGGTCGGCTTCCACCAGTTCCCAATGAAGGGCGTTGTAAGTCCCGGCGGGGGCTTGTTCAGTAGTCACTGAAATGGGGGCAGCATCTTCCCCCCCCTCGGCTAAATCGACGGTTTGCGGCTGTGCCAGCAGGGTCACTTCCTCGGTAGCCTGCAGTTCCTCAGAAGAATCGGGGTCAAAGGCCGGGTCGGTTTGATAGGCCGTCACGTCGCTCAGGTTGACGTAAACATGCTCGAAATCAACCTGCCACCCGTCTCTGGTGACAAAGCCCTGGCGCACAAAGTCTTCCCCGTTAGCCACCAGTTCCAGCGTTCCCGTCTCGGCTGAATCTGGAGCCTGGGCCTGGGTATCGGTCTCCGCCGGAGCACTTGTTTCGGCAGTGTCTTGATTGCCACAGCCCACGGTGGTAGCTGCTGCCAGTAAACCGGCTCCTAATAAGAGTGCTGACCTTTTCATGAATTCTTTTGAACTGAAACTGCAATTTTGGGAAATCTGGAAGTTATTGCTTACATTGTTTTCAAATATTTCACTGCTTAACAATACCCCCGCAGGGCATTATCAAGGCTATTTTTGCCAATATCTAGCTAAAGGAACATTCACAAAGGGCGATCGCTATCTCTTCCTTCCTCGCTCTTCCTTCATCGATCTTCCTTACTCGATCTTACTTCATAGCTAAATAATCATCTATCTTGCAAAAACTATATATAATCAAATATCTAGCTACCAAACTAAAAAATCTAAATTAAAT
>JBHJGR010000106.1:2500-4108 GCA_050331615.1 Elainellaceae cyanobacterium | reverse complement strand
TCTGTGCTGGAGACAGTGGGGAAGTCGTTACGCCATTCGTGCAGGTCGGAACTTACCCGACAAGGAATTTCGCTACCTTAGGACCGTTATAGTTACGGCCGCCGTTTACCGGGGCTTCAATTCGATGCTTGCACATCTCCTCTTAACCTTCCGGCACCGGGCAGGCGTCAGACCCTATACGTCGCGTTCACCGCTTCGCAGAGCCCTGTGTTTTTAGTAAACAGTCGCCACCCCCTGGTCTGTGCCCCCTCACCCTGGTTGCCCAAGGCAAGGGCCTCCTTCTCCCGAAGTTACGGAGGTAATTTGCCGAGTTCCTTCAGCACAGTTCTCCCAAGCGCCTTGGTATGCTCTACCAGTCCACCTGTGTCGGTTTCGGGTACGGTCTTTATGGAGGGCTGTTTCCTGGGACGCCTTGACTGCCTGTCCAATCCGATAAGGACAGACAATGACCAGCATCCGTCACACATCTCCAGGCCCAGGACTATTAACCTGGTTCCCATCGGCTACGCCTGTCGGCCTCGCCTTAGGGGCCGGCTCACCCTGCTCAGATTAGCTTTAAGCAGGAACCCTTGGACTTTCGGCGGGAGGGCCTCTCACCCTCCTTATCGCTACTCATGTCAGCATTCGCACTTGCCATACCTCCACGGGACCTCACGATCCCGCTTCACCGGCCTAGGCAACGCTCCGCTACCGCTCAGTTGTCAGTTATCGGTTGTCAGTTGTCAGACCTGCTCGACTTCAACCGCCACGCCAATCCCTGCAGCATCCGCGCGATCTCGCCATAGGATGCCTGCCAGGCCCGCCATTGCGGCTCTGAGATATATCCCAAATCCAAACAATAGCGCAGCCAGACCCGCGTCTCGTCCGCCGAGCCCAGCGCCATCACCACATAGCGCCGGAACTCTGCATCGGACTGCTGCCACTTGGCAAAGCCTTCACCAAGCAACGCGCAGACCGATTTCGACAACCGCCGGATTTGATCGGCCAGAGCAAATTGCTCTTCTTTCGGAAAGACCAGACTGGCCTTATGGATTTCGAGCGAGACACGATAGGCGCGCTGAAAGACCTGCAGATCGCCAAACGATCCCGGCCTGCTCTCACCCATCATGCCCCTTCGGTTCTGACATCTGATAACTGATAACTGACAACTGAACCCACAGCTTCGGTATGTCTCTTGAGCCCCGGTACATCTTCGCCGCAAGGCAGCTGTTAGACCAGTGAGCTGTTACGCTTTCTTTAAAGGATGGCTGCTTCTAAGCCAACCTCCTGGTTGTTTTGGCCGCCTCACATGCTTTCCCACTTAGAGACAATTTTGGGACCTTAGCTGGTGGTCAGGGCTGTTTCCCTCTCGACGACGGACCTTAGCACCCGCCGTCTGTCTGCTGTGCTGACACTCCTCGGTATTCGGAGTTTGGTTAGAATTGGTAAGGCTCGCGCCCCCCGCATCCATCCAGTGCTCTACCCCCGAGGGTGATACACAACGCACTACCTAAATAGTTTTCGCGGAGAACCAGCTATCTCCCGGTTTGATTGGCCTTTCACCCCTAGGCACAAGTCATCCCCGTTTTTTTCAACAAACGTGGGTTCGGTCCTCCAGTGGGTGTTACC
>JBHJGR010000105.1:0-32308 GCA_050331615.1 Elainellaceae cyanobacterium | reverse complement strand
CCTGCTTATTGACTGCGACCCACAGTTTGGGATACACCGGATTGTCAAGCAGTTAAAAGGTCGCTCATCCCGGCTGCTGCGGAGTGAGTTTCCCTGGTTAAAGCGAAGGCTGCCGAGTCTCTGGACAAACAGCTACTTTGTTGCCACGATTGGGGGTGCTCCTATTGCCATCGTTAGGCAATACATTGATAACCAGAAATGGGTTGCAGCTAACAAATGACTCGCTGATGCGCTCGACTGTCTGTGTAAGGGGTGGGCGTTCCTCCCCCTGTCTGAAGCCAGCGGCTCCCCGACCACCCCTTACAAACCCCGGTTTCCGGTGGGGGAGTACGTCAACTGCCACTGGCGTATTCGCCGTGTACTGGCAAAATGCCCCCTTCCAGAAACTCGCCATTAAAATAAAGTTCAGCAGTGATGAGGGCGGCACGGATGCACATTCAGTTTGGTCGAGAAATCTGCGGCAATCTGCGCCTGGCCGAGCAGCGGGAATGGCTAGTCACCAACGGCATCGGCGGCTATGCCTGCGGCACCGTGGCTGGACTGCTGACCCGCCACTACCACGGTCTGCTGGTGGCGGCCCTCAACCCGCCCGTGGGTCGGATGCTGCTGCTCACCAAGCTGGACGATACCGCCATCTACTGCAACCGCATCTATCCCCTCTGCGCCAACCGCTGGGCCGATGGTTCGGTGAATCCGGAGGGCGATCGCCACATTGAGCGCTTTTTCCTGGAAGGCACCACGCCCGTCTGGCAATTTGCCGTCGCCGACGCCCTGATTACCAAACGCATCTGGATGACGCAGGGCCAGAACACTACCTACATCCAATACATCCTGGAGCGGGGCAGCGGCTCTCTGATGCTGCACCTGCGGTCCCTGGTCAACTACCGCAACCACCACGGCGGCTCAACCCTGGGCAACTGGCAGGTGGAGCCCCACGCTACGGAGACCGGCAAAGGAGTGCGGATCACGGCCTATGGCGGGGCGGTGCCCTTCTACATCATGCTCGATCGCGGTTCCGTGGCGGTGGAGCGGGAGTGGTACCACAACTTTGACCTGGCGGTGGAGCAGTATCGCGGCACGGGCACCTTTGAAGACCACCTCCATGCCGCCACCTTCAAAGCCTCCCTCAGCGTGGGGGAATCTATCACTGTGGTAGCCAGCACGGCGGCGCAGCCCCTACTGGATGGAATGGCGGCCAGGGGCGATCGCCACCGCTACGAAACCGCCCTGCTGCACCAGTGGCGGACGGCCCATAAGCTGGAGGAGACAACAGCGCCGGGTTGGATTCAGCAACTGGTGCTGGCCGCCGACCAGTTCATCGTCGATCGCCCCCTGCCCAACGAACCCGTAGGCAAAACCGTGATTGCGGGCTATCCCTGGTTTGGCGACTGGGGCCGGGATACCATGATCAGTCTGCCGGGACTGGCGATCGCCACCGGACGCCCCGAAATTGCCCCTCCCATCCTGCGCACCTTTGCCCGCTACCTGAAGCAGGGCATGCTGCCTAATATGTTCCCCGATGAGGGCGAAATTCCCGGCTACAACACGGTGGATGCTACCCTCTGGTACTTCGAGGCCATTCGGGCCTACCACACCGCCACCCAGGACGATCGGCTGCTGCGGGAGCTGTATCCTGCCCTGGCGGACATCATCTACTGGCATAAAAAAGGTACCCGCCACCAGATTCACCTGGATGCCGCAGACGGATTAATCTACGCCGGAGAGGCGGGACTTCAGCTCACCTGGATGGATGCCAAGGTGGGGGACTGGGTGGTGACGCCCCGCATCGGCAAGCCCATTGAGGTGAATGCCCTGTGGTATAACGCCCTCCAGTGCATGGTGCAGTTTGCCCAGCGGCTGGGCTATCCGGGGCAGGAATATGAGCAAATGGCCCAGCAAACGCGCCAGGGCTTCCAGCGCTTCTGGAACGATGCCGAGGGCCACTGCTACGACGTGCTGGACACCCCCCTGGGGGACGATGCCGCCCTGCGCCCCAACCAGATCTTTGCCGTCTCTCTGCCATTCGAGCAGGCTTATCGCCAGGCCCCCCTCCTCGCCATCGGGCGACAAACCGCCGTGGTGCAAACGGTGGGCCGTCAACTGCTCACCTCCTTTGGACTGCGCTCCCTTGCCCCCGGTCACCCCGACTACCGGGGCTACTACGGTGGCGATCGCCAGGAGCGCGACGGAGCCTACCACCAGGGAACGGTCTGGTCATGGCTGATCGGGCCATTTGTGGAAGCCCATCTGCGGGTCCATCAGCACCCGGCGACAGCCCGCACGTTTCTGCTGCCGTTCGCTGATCAACTGCAATCGGGCTGTGTGGGCACGGTAAGCGAGATTTTTGACGCCGAGCCGCCCCATGCGCCGCGCGGGGCATTTGCCCAGGCGTGGAGCGTAGCGGAGCTGCTGCGAGCCTGGCTGCTGACGCGCGATCGCCCCTTGATTGAAGACTAGTGGTCTGTCAAGACTAAAAATTAGGGCAAATCCCACAGGGATTTGCCCTAATTTTTAACCGTGACGCTGCACTAGATTCAGATCAAATTAATCTTTCTTTAATGCGGGAGCGATAGCGTGTTAACCAGATGACGTGAGACGATCGTTTGTCGACGAGGGCGATACATGTTTGAGGGGATCAATAAAGTCAGCAATCCGCTGGCTCGGGTCGCGATCGCGGCCGGGGTGGGCTTCACTGCCGCCACCATGATTTCTGGAGCCGTGATCGGCTTCAAGCCAGAGAAACAGGATGCTGACTTCCGGGCCGTGGGGTATTGGGCGATCGCAGGTACTGCCCTGGGCGCAGTCTACGGTCTGGTGCAGCACGATGCGGCAGGTTCCGCCAAAACCGTTTCCCGTCCCGAAACGACTGCTCCTGATCGGTGGCGAGACTGGCGCAACCTAGTCGTATCCCGCAAAGTTTCCGAGAGCAACGAAGTCACCTCCTTTTACCTCAAGCCTCAGGACGGCGGTTCCCTCCCCGACTTTCAGCCGGGCCAGTTTCTCACTATCAAGCTAGACATTCCCGACCAGCCCCGCCCCGTCATCCGCACCTATTCCCTATCCGACTACGATCGCGCCGCCAATGCTTACCGCCTATCCATCAAGCGCGAACTCGCCCCCAAAAACCTCGATGTGCCTCCTGGCCTGGCCTCCAACTATATGCACGACCAGGTGGAGGAGGGTACCGTCATCCCCGCCAAGCCTCCCAATGGCCGATTCGTTTTGGACTTGCACAGCTCACGCCCGGCAATCTTGCTGAGCAACGGCGTGGGCATTACGCCGATGATGGCAATGGCCAAAGCCGTCGCACAAGAGGGGGGCGATCGCCCCGTCTGGTTTGTCCACGGTGCCCGTGATGGAGAATCCCACGCCTTTTATGACGAAGTCGCCACCCTGGCCCAGCAGTATCCCCATCTGCACGTCTACTACCGCTACAGCCGCCCCCGCCCCGAGGATGAGGGCCGCTACCACAGCGAGGGCTATGTCGATCCAGAGATGCTGCAACAGGTGATTGCCCCCGACCTGGAAAAGCGCACCGGAGCAAAGGATGCCGACTACTTCCTCTGCGGTTCGCCCGCTTTTATGGACTCCCTGCTAGACGGGCTGAAGCAGCAGGGCGTGCCCCAGGAGCGCATCTTCTTTGAATCTTTTAATAACACCAAGCCCAAGGGCATGGCTCCCGCTGCCGATACCAATGGCTCTCAGGAGGTAGCGGCGGCGGAAGTGACTTTTGCCGAGTCGGGTAAAGTGGCCACCTGGCATCCTGGCGACGGTACCCTGCTGGAATTTGCCGAAGCCCAAGGACTAGAGCCCGCCTATAGCTGCCGTACTGGTATCTGCCTCACCTGCATGTGCCGTATCAAGGAAGGGGAGGTGGCCTATGAGGAGCCGCCCACGGGAACGCCGGATGAGGGCTCGGTCCTGATCTGCATTTCTAAGCCCAAGACCGATCGCGTTGTTCTGGAAGTCTGAAAGGCTCTCGGAACCTGTCTCTATATAAATAACTCACGTTTTTAACTCACACAATTTCCCCGGCATCTAGCCACCCGTCCTGCCACGGAGGACTCATGCGATGACAACTTCACAGCTCAACAATGATTCAATTCGTCCCCAGCTTACGACCCTAATTCTGCTAGGGGTAGTGCTGGCAGCGGGGGCGATCGCCACTGCCTGGTTTGCCGGAGTGGGTGCAATTAGCGACATCTTTTTGCGCCTCGACCAAATCCAGTCCAATCCGCCCGTGTGGGTCAGTACCCCGATGATGATTGGGGAGTATTTTCTGTTCTGGACCGTGTCCCTCATGGTGCTGGTGCTGGTGATTATGCGGATCTCGCCCCGGCCCACCATCTGGGCGCGCACCATCGTTGTGGGCATTCTCGGGGTGCTGACGGTGCGCTATCTGCTGTGGCGATCGCTCTCCACCCTGAACCTGAGCACTCCCCTCAATGGCGTCTTTAGCCTGGGGCTGTTTTTCCTGGAGCTGCTGATTCTGGTCAACGGCATTATTCAGCTTTTTCTGTTATTGAAAGCGCGCGATCGCCGCCAGCAGGCCGATCAGGTGGCGGCAGACGTGGCCAGCGGTCAGTTTCGCCCCACGGTGGATGTTCTCGTACCCAGCTACGACGAACCGGAGTTCATCGTGCGGCGCACCCTGATTGGCTGTCAGGCGCTGGACTATGAACCCAAGACGATTTACCTGCTAGACGATACCCGGCGACCCCAGATGAAAGCCCTGGCCGAGGAACTGGGCTGCAAGTACATGACCCGCCCCGACAATCGTCATGCCAAGGCGGGCAACCTCAACCACGCCATTCCTAAGACCAGCGGCGAGCTAATTGTCATCTTTGATGCCGACTTTGTTCCCACTGAGAACTTCCTGACCCGCACCGTGGGCTTCTTCCAGGACCCGAACGTGGCCCTGGTGCAGACCCCCCAGACCTTCTACAACCCCGATCCCATCGCCCGCAACCTGGGCATGGAAAACGTGCTCACCCCTGAGGAAGAAGTGTTTTACCGTCAGATTCAGCGGATGCGCGACGGAGCCGGTGGCGTCGTCTGTGCCGGTACCTCCTTCGTGGTGCGGCGATCGGCCCTGGAGGCGGTGGGCTACTTCGTTACTGAAGCCGTCAGTGAAGACTTCTTTACGGGTATTCAGATAGCGGCCAAAGGCTATCGGCTGATTTATCTCAATGAAAAGCTGAGTGCCGGGCTGGCGGCGGAAAACATCGCCTCCCACGCCGTTCAGCGGATTCGCTGGGCCCAGGGTACCCTCCAGTCCTTCTTTATCAAGTCCAACCCGCTGACCATTCCCGGCCTCAAGCCCATGCAGCGCCTGGCCTATCTAGAAGGACTGCTCCACTGGTTTAGCAGCATCGCTCGCGTGGGCTTTCTGGTGATGCCGCTGGTCTATCCCCTGGGCATCATCCCCCTGACGACGACAGGGCAGGAACTCCTCTACTTCTTTGTGCCCTACTACCTAGTGCAGCTCACGGTCTTCTCCTGGCTCAACTACCGCTCCCGCTCTGCCCTGCTGTCGGACGTGTACTCCCTGGTGCTGGCCTTTCCCCTGGCGCTGACGGTGCTGCGGGTGATGATTCAGCCCTTCGCCAAGGGCTTCAAAGTGACGCCCAAAGGGACGGCGAGCGATCGCTACGTCTTCAACTGGCAGCTAGCCTGGCCCTTAATTGTCGCTTTTGTGCTCACGGCCTTTAGTCTCTGGCTAAACCTGGGCCAGTGCCTAGCGATGGAAGCTTTGGAAAACCCGGTGGCGCACATCCAGGGCCTGGGCATTGGCTGGATCTGGAGCGCTTACAACCTGCTGATGCTGGGCATCGCCCTGCTGATTTTGCTGGATGCCCCCCGCCCGAGCCCCTATGAGTGGTTTGACCTGCAGCGGGTAGCCCGCCTCACCTTGGATGACGGACGGGAAATTTGGGGATACACCACCATGATGTCGGAGGTTGGGGCAGAACTGGCCCTGACTAATGTGGGAGCAACTCCTCTGCCGGCTCTACCGTCCCAGCAGGTGAAGCTTGACCTGCTGGATGAAGGCTTATCCCTACAGAGTCATATCATTTTTGCCCGAGAGGAGCAGGGCGAATTTCCTCAGATTCGTCTCAAGTTTGAGCCGCTGGATTTGCCACAGATGCGCCAACTGGTGCAAATCCTGTACTGCCGCCCCGGTCAGTGGAAAAACCGCTGCTCACCGGGAGAACTGCGATCGCTCTGGCTCATTTTCAAGATCGTGCTGACGCCCCGGTTTGTCTTTGAGCGAGAGGTGCGCGTCCGACCCGTCACGGTTGCCAAGACTTAGGGCGATCGCGTCAAACTTTTGATTGGTGGGCACTGCCCACCCAACGAGGATATTGCTCAGCCAGTGCCGGGGGTGCATCGCTAGAGACGTTGAAACAATACATTGAGGAGCAAGGCTATGACAATTAGATGGCAATAGAGAGGGCATCGAACCCTTTCTATTGCCCCGTCTTGACTCCACCCTGCTGACGCGAGGATGGAGAGTGCGACGGACTTTGTTCAAAACGGCAATGGTCCAGACAAAAGCAACAAACTTCTTGCTTAAAGCGAGGACGTTCTCGCTGCAAAAGACACTTTTCTCCCCCAAAGCCACAGCTTTCCCGACTAAAACAACAAACTTCTTGCTTTAACAGAGCATCCCTCTTCAGCAGGTGAAAAGACAAAGCTCGCCCCTCCACTGCCGATTTTCCATCTGCGCCCATCTGCGTCATCTGCGGATTCATCAGACCCCAATGAGCGATGGAGGGGTTTGGGGAGCGATGAGTCCCACGCTTATCGATTCGGCTCGATGCCGATGAGACCAGCATTGACCACAAAAGCGCTTGATGGTATCCTTGTACTAAAGTGAAGTATGACCACCTCCTTAAGTGGTTAATAGTGATTTCTGGGAGTAAAACTACCGGTCAGGCGGTGCGTTATGCTTCGCTAGCGGCACCTACGGCAGGTATGCTCTTCCTGGAGAATCACTAAATCCCAACTTTACGTGAAAATTTGGTGACGAACATTTGGTTGAGTTTGGCTTAGCTTCGCGTTAAGGTGGTTGGACTCTGGTAGTGTGCCTCTGACTGTATGCCTCAAGTTGCTTCTCAGGCTGATCTAGATTTGAGCGCGATCGCGCCGCCCCTCAGTGCCGAAGGAACTTCCTCCTATAGCGCCAACTGCACGAATTGGGTCGAGGTTTTAGTTGACTGCCCAGGGGCGCAGGGGGTCTACACTTACCAAATTCCCGCCGACATCGAGGTGCAGCCAGGGGATATCCTCAGCGTGCCTTTTGGTGGCCAGCAGGTCGGCGGCGTCGCCATCCAGATCACGCAGACTGTAGATCCAGGGCTAGACGCTGCAACAATTCGTCCCATCGATGACGTGGTCAGTCGGGGGTTCTTTCCGCCAGGCTACTGGTCGCTGTTGCGCCAGGTTGCCGACTATTACTGCACCCCGCTGATGCAGGTGGTGCGGGTAGCGCTGCCGCCAGGGCTGTTGGGGCGATCGCAGCGACGCATTCGCCTCAAGCCTGACGCCGTTCCACCGGGGGCCGAAGCGTTTTTGCAGCCAGCCGCCCGCGACATTTTGCAGCGGCTCCAGGGGCAGAAGCAGGGCGACTACACCTGGACCTACCTGCAGCGCCATATCCGGGGAGCCAAGCGGGGCCTGCAGGATTTGCTGCAGCGGGGCTGGGTAGAGAGTTATCTAGAGCCGCCGAGCCACATCCGCCCCAAGCAGCGGCTGGCGGTGACCCTAGTGGAGTCCACCGTCCCCCTTAGCCCCCGCCAGCAGGAAGTAGTGGATGTCCTGCGCCGTCATGGGGGAGACCTCTGGCTACAGGACTTACTCCAGCGCTGCCGCACCAGCTCATCGGTCGTGCGAGCGATCGCCGCCAAAGGTGCTGTCATCCTCCAGCATCGGGAGGTACTGCGGGCAGACTTGGCCCCGGTGATGCCCGATGTCCCCAAGACGCTAACCGCCGCCCAAGCAGAAGCGGTAGAGGCGATCGCTGCCCTAGAAGGGGCCAGCCAGGTGCTGCTGCACGGGGTCACCGGGTCAGGCAAAACCGAGGTTTATCTGCGGGCGATCGCCCCCGTCCTCCGTCAGGGAAAATCCGCGCTGGTGCTGGTGCCTGAGATTGGCCTCACCCCCCAGCTCACCGATCGCTTTTTGGCCCGGTTTGGGTCACGGGTGCGGGTTTATCACAGCGCTCTGTCTGCTGGCGAGCGGTATGACACCTGGCGGCTGATGCTTCAAGATACCCCCCAAGTGGTAATTGGTACCCGCTCGGCCATCTTTGCGCCCCTGCCCCAGCTAGGGCTAATCGTCCTTGACGAAGAACATGACGGCAGCTTTAAGCAAGACCAGCCCGCTCCCTGCTATCACGCTCGTACCGTGGCCCAATGGCGGGCCGCGCAGGCTCGGTGCCCCTTAATTCTGGGTACTGCCACCCCATCCCTCGACACCTGGGTCACCCACCACCCAGCCTCAGACCTGCCGCCGGGGTTGCTACGTCCCCTCTGCCTCTCCCTCCCTCACCGTGTCCATGCCCGTCCCCTGCCGCCGATCCGAGTGATCGACATGCGACAGGAGCTACAGGCGGGCAATCGATCAATTTTTAGCCGTTCTCTGCAACAGGCGCTGGGGCAGCTCCGGCCCAGGGGGCAGCAGGGCATTTTGTTTATGCATCGGCGGGGGCACAGCACATTTGTCTCCTGCCGCAGCTGCGGGTTTGTCATGGAGTGCCCCCATTGCGATGTCTCCCTCACCTACCACCAGACGCACGCAGACGCCGTCCCCCATCTGCGCTGCCACTACTGCGGCTTTGGGCGATCGCACCCCGACCAGTGCCCCGACTGTGGCTCGCCCTACCTTAAGCACTTTGGTAGCGGCACCCAGCGGGTCACGCAGGAGCTGCTGCGGCAGTTTCCCGACCTGCGGATGCTGCGGTATGACAGCGATACAACCCGCACAAAGGGCTCCCATCGAGCGCTGCTGGCCCGATTTGCCCAGGGGGAGGCAGATGTGCTCGTGGGCACCCAGATGCTCACCAAAGGAATTGACGTCCCCCAGGTGACGCTGGTGGGCATTGTGGCAGCGGATGGCCTCCTGCACCTGGCTGACTACCGCGCTAGCGAACGGGCTTTTCAGGTCATGACCCAGGTGGCGGGGCGCGCAGGCCGGGGAGACGAGCCAGGGCAGGTCATCATCCAAACCTACTCCCCCGAGCATCCGGTCATCGAGGCTGTTCAGGCCCAAGACGACGTGGGCTTTCTTGCTGCCGAGCTGGCCCAGCGGCGGGCGCTGCACTACCCTCCCTTCAGCCAAATTATTTTGCTACGGCTGAGTAGCCCCGATGCAGCGGCGGTCCGCCGCACCGCCGAAGCCCTAGCTGCCAGCATCCAAACCACCCTCCAGGCCAATAACCTGGCCTGCGAACTCCTTGGCCCCGCTCCGGCAGCCGTGCTGCGGGTGGCGCGGCGCTACCGCTGGCACTTACTGCTAAAGTGTCCCGCTGGATCGGCTCAGGCCATTGCTGCCCAGCTAGAATTGGCCCAGTTGCGATCGCGCTGTCCAGCAGCCGTTCGTCTCACCCTCGACATCGACCCCCTGAATCTGCTGTAGCCTATGCCTGCTCTACACGATTTGCTAAGTGCTCAAGCACAGTTAGCTCCAACGCATGGGGCGCATACCCCCACAAAAATAGTTTTGCTTAACTACTTAATGCCGGCATCGCTCATCCTGGGGCTGGGGGTTGCTGATGCCGCATCGGCTTACCGGGTCGCCCCCGCCTATCTGCAGCTAGCCGTCAACCAGGCATTCGGTGAGCCCGCCCTCGACCTCCCGCCCCATGACCAACGCCCGGTGCTCTATGCAGAGCTGACCCTCGGCACCGATGTCGTTATCACCCCGACCCTGGCGACGCCCCGAATCAACGAAAGCATCTTTCCAGAATGGGTGATCAATACTGCTGAAGAGCGACTCCCCCTGGAACCGGGGCACTCGGTTGAGGCAGCCGTGCGCATCTTCGACCAGGATGAAACGGATCAAGACGATAAGGTGCTGCTAACTGTGCTGCGGTTTGACCCATTTCTCTGTGCCGCAACGCTAGGTGAGCAGACGATAGCGGGCGTCTGGATTGAGGCAGGCAGCACCTGCATTGTCTCCATCCCAGATGTGCAGAGCGAGATGGGGGCAGCGGCCTTCACCCTTTCGGCTCAGTGGCTGGGGGTAGCCCCAGGGCTGTAGGGTGGGCGATCGCCCCAATCGTTCATCCTGGGAAACCCGAGCCTAACCCTATTCCTCTCGCCAGTCGTCTCCATCGTCTCTGGGGAACTGGCCCCGTCGCTTGCGGGCCTCCATCGCCCGCTCCAGCATGACGAGTAGACCGGGAGCCTCCTCCTGTAGGGTCAGCAATAGCCGCTCCCCCATCGCCAGGTCGGATGGATCTTCTCCCGTATCCATGACGGTCTTGAGGCGGGGCATGGCAATTTCATCGACAATCTGCACCAGCCCGTGCAGGCAGCGGTTAAACTGGCGCTCCGTCAGGGTGGAATCCTCCAGAGGAAACTCGATGATGGCGCGAATCTCACCATCGGAAGGGTCATATTCCCACTGCAGCATCTTGGTTTCCCAGGAAATGCTGAGCATGGTTTGTAGAATGGCTTCTTTGTGGGGATGGTCTTTCACCCCGGCCAGCACTCTGGGGGCAAAAAGCTTGAAAAACTCGCCGTTTTCCTCAAGCTGCGCCACAATGAGGAAGTTTTCCACATGATCGGCGTAAACCCCAGTCAATATGCGGGACTCCTCTTCGTCGATGCGATAGTTCAAGCCACCGTTTTCCAGATATGCAGCAATTTGTTGAAGGGTAGCGGCCATGCAGCGTCCTGATAATTGCCCCGTTTTGATACGACTTACCCGAGCCGGGGAGTGATGCCTGACTCAAGGTGCCAACATCATATCAAGTTGTTACATTGATTACCGTTACGGCTTCCTCTACCTGGAGAGTAGGGTTGGGCCGATGGGGCAACTAGATGCGCTGCAACACTCAAGACCTCGTCCTGCTGAGACTAATCCAGCCACAGGGGAGCCACTAGCGGAGTCTCCGCCGGAGCCCCGGTTTCTGAAGACGGGACGGATGGCGCAGTTTGCCGGGAGCAGCCGATCGCGGAGGCGGTTAGCAATATTCCCAGGCAGAACCCAGCGGCGGCGCTCCAGCAATGGGAGGGATAGAGAGAGCAAACTAGGCGGCGATCGCCATCATAGACCTGGACTGACCATTCCCCGGATACTTTTTCCTGTAGTCGATTCATGGATTTGCCCTATTTGGGTCAAAGCGTTGGTTGGCAGCGGTGGGTTGACGTCGGACGTGCAGACAGCAAAGCACTAGCCAATCAAATATTAATTGATCATTAACAAATAGACTAGCAGTAGCGGCCCACATCCTCACCGCACTGATCGGCCAGATAGCAGAGGGCGCGAAACCGCAGCCCCACCACCTGCTCATAGAACGGGTTGAGGTGACAGAGGGGCGGAATGTAGCCAATCTCCTGGTTGAACAGGTAGATCCGGCGCTCAAAGGGGCATTGGGTGGGAATGAGACGGCAGAGCAGGCGAGCGATCGCCGCATTCTGAACGTCCTGGCTGTCCAACCACTGACGAATTGGATCGAGGAGACTGGGAGTCTGGGGTTGGGCGTTGATAGAAGTCCGCATAAAAATGATCCTCCTGATTAGTTCAATCCTTGGTTAACTATTGGGTTGCATCAGTGCTCAACATGAGCTTTCCTTCCGCTTCTGACCCCAGTGTATTCATAAAGCCAAGGAATGGGAACGGCTGGGATATATAAATAGGATTTATCATTGATAACTTCCGCTTAATTCTCACGGGCGGCTACGGCGCGATCGCCATCCGCTGCCAGAGATCGCCGATGGTCACAAACCGGAAGCCGCGGTCGGTTAGGGCGGGGATCAGGTGCTCTACGGTGGCGGCCACGTCCCGTCCGCCATAGTGGCCGTCGTGCAGCACAATGTGGGAGCCGTTCTGCACCTGCTGCAGAATGCGCTCTAGCACCACCTCAGTCCCCGGCTCTAGCCAATCTTCTGGCACAACGCTCCACATCACCGGACGATAGTGCCACCGTGCTAAATCACGCAGGGTATAGGGGGTAAACAGACCATTGGGGGGGCGCACATCCCGGACCCGACGATGGACATCGGTCAGCTCCAGCCCGCAAGCCTGGGCGATCGCCCGCTGAGTATCCAGTAGGCTTTGCCGCAAAGCTTGGGACGATAGCCGGGGAAAGCTCTCGTGGCAATAGCCGTGCAGCCCCAGCCAGTGGCCCCGCTGATAAGTTTGCTGCATGAGGGTGGGGTAGCGGTCAACCCGCTGTCCTAAGACAAAAAAGCTGGCGGTCACCCGGTGGCGCTCCAGCACGTCCAGCAGGGGAGGCGTGTAGTCGGGATGGGGACCGTCATCAAACGTCAGGGCGACCACTCGCTCAGTAGTTGGCCCAGCCCATAAGCAGGCCGGGAAGAGGGGATGTAAAACGCGGTAGAGGACCGGGTAGAGGGGCGCAAGCTGCATCAGGTCGGGGCGATCGCCCAGGTAGTGTCTCCGCCGCCAGCTTATCTTAATTTTTCACGTTAGGACATTCAAGAGGTGTGGACCCCGCGCGACGCGGGGGGTCTACACTCAAACCTTAGCCCGTAGGGCTATAAACAAAAGTGTGTTCTTGGGAGTGTGCGCGCTTGCCGGGGGCGCACACTTCCATAAGACGAGCAGCGGTTGCGATAGACTAAGGACGACAGGTTTATTAACATCTGTGTAGTTAAAATCTAAAATATACGTATTGTCAGATAAATCAGCTGCTAAGGTAACTTTTTATACCCTGCCGTTCTTTCCTCGGGACCCTCAGTGCAATGACATTTCCTTCATCGATTGCCGTTCGAGAACTACCGCTGTTTCCACTGCCTGGTGTCGTTTTATTTCCAGGTCGGCCCCTACCGCTTCACATCTTCGAGTTTCGCTACCGCATCATGATGAATACGATTCTCCAGAGCGATCGCCGCTTTGGCGTACTCATGTATGATCCCAATCGAGGCAAGGTGGCGTCAGTTGGCTGTTGTGCCGAATTGGTGCAGCACCAGCGTCTGCCCAACGACCACATGAAAATCGCCACCGTCGGCCAGCAGCGGTTCCGTGTCCTGGAGTTCGTTCGCGAAAAGCCTTACTACGTCGGCTTAGTGGAGTGGTTTGAGGACGACCCGACCGACCGGGATCTGCGCGGACTGGCGGCTGAGGTGAGCCGTCTACTGCAGGATGCCGTCCACCTCTCTGCTAAGCTCACCGGGGAAGATATCGAGCTGCCCAACGATATCCCCGAGCTACCGCTAGAGCTGTCTTACTGGGTCGCCCAAAACCTTTACGGCGTGCCCTCTGAGCAGCAGGTGCTGCTTGAGATGCAGAGCACCGCCGAACGGTTGGAGCGGGAGGCCGAAATCCTCACCTCAACCCGCAACCACCTGGCTGCCCGCACCGCCCTCAAGGAAGCCCTCACCTGAGGCCCATCGCGACGCATCACCCGGTTGGCTAGCCTGCATTAGCCCATCGGCATGGCCTGAATAGCGTAGCTGCCAAAGATCTTTAGCGTTTCGGTGCAGTCTCTCAGCTCAGCTAGAGCAGACTGCACCCCTGCGGATTCTAAGTTGGCTTCGATATCAATAAAGAACAGGTATTCTCCTAGCGATCGCTTAGTCGGGCGCGACTCAATGCGGCTAAGGTTGATGTTGCGCTGGGCGAAAATCTGGAGGGGCTTGACCAAGGCCCCCGGCACGTTTTGCGGCAAGCTAAACGCCAGCGAAGCGTAGCGATGGGTGCCGCTGGGGGGAAGGGTAAGCTCTGCGGCACTGACGACCCAGAATCGGGTGCAGTTGTCGGGCTGGTCATTAATGGGATAGGCCAGAACCGGCAGGCGATAAAGCTGGGCGGCCCGCTGAGAGGCGATCGCCCCTACCGTAGGCTCAGCCTCAAGCTGCTGCAGTGCTTCAGTTGTAGATTGGGTCGCCACTAGGCGGGCATGGGGCGCATGACGCTCCAGCCATCCCTGACACTGAGCCAGCGCTTGGGGGTGGGAGTAGATGGTCTGTAGGGTAGCCGTCGTTGGGGCACAGGACAGCAGGGCGTGAGAAATGGGCAAAATCAGCGCCTGCTGAATCCTGAGGTCATCCAGTCGCCAGAGGGTATCGAGGGTGATGGCGACGCTGCCTTCAATGGAGTTTTCCACCGGAACTACGGCCAGCAGTGCCTGCCCCGTTGTAGCCGCCTGAAGGGCTTTGGAAATGCTGGGAAGGGGGGCCAGCTGCGCTGCTTCGCCTGTGTGGTGCTGCCACCATTCTGCCCAGCGCAGGGCAGCCGCTTCGCTATAGGTTCCTGCAGGACCCAGGTGGGCGATCGAGACAGCCATAAATCACCTATTTCGGCTACTAAGTACGTGGCCACAGACAAAGCTAATGGGGTGCGCCCCCCACCATAGCGTCATTTATAGCCTTACGGGCTTGGGTTTGTGAGCGAATCTCCCGCGCCGCGGGGGATTCGCTCATAATAACGTCCTAACGCCAATGCGTAGCACCACACTTGTGGCTACCTATTTACTCGTGGGGGGAATGGTTTACGCCTGGCGACATAGCGCCTTATACTCTGAAAGGTCAAAGTCAATTTACTGAAAAAATTGTTAAATTTAATAAAGGAAAATCATAAAGCGCCGGACTTTCCTTGGTGCAAGTTGATAAATCTATTCTATGACTTCCAAATTCACTGCCTCGCAATCGGTCGACATCACTGTGCCTGACCAGCCTGTTCCGATCCAGCACTACCTACGGCAGCCCTATCGCCTCATTGGGGCTTTGGTCGACCTGAGCCGCACTGAGCAACTCAGTCCCGAAGTGTTTCGCCTTAAGATGCGACCACTGAGGTTCATGATGCTAAGCGTCCAGCCCACCGTAGACATGCACATTTGGGCCGAATCAGATGGCACAATTCGCCTGAACTCGGTCGGCTGCGAAATTCGCGGAGCCGAGTACATCAATCGGCGCTTCCACCTCGATCTAGCGGGAAAGCTCGTGCCCAAGCTGGTTGGCGAGAAAACTCACCTGGTTGGACGCGCCGACTTGAGCGTCCAGGTCGAGCTGCCCCTGCCGCTACAAATGACGCCAAGACCCATCATCGAGAAGGCCGGAAATGGTCTGCTGAACAGCGTGTTGATGACGATCAAACAGCGGCTTATGCACCAACTGCTGGCAGACTATCGCCGGTGGGCGATCGCCCAAACTGAGCCCACCGCTGAACAGCCCACCCCTACTCAGTTTCTTGCTCCAGACCAATCGACGGTCTGACCGCAAAGCTAATCGGGCGAGCAAGGCCCGCCCGATTACACCTGGAGAGGACTCAGGCAGTCCTAATACTCACCCGATGCTGCTAAAGTTTCAGGCTGCAGACGGTTAGGCACCGTTGCTTCGAAATCAGCACAGCGGTCGTAGATGGCGATCGCCTGGTCCATTCCGGAAATTTCCAGCGTCATCCGGGCCTGGTCGTTCAAATTGCAGAGAGCAAACTCGCCGTCTGCTTCTCGGATCATTTTGAGAGCGACTGCCAGTGCCCCCAAGCCACTGCTGTTGATGAACTTGACATTGTGCAGGTCGATGAGCAGGTGAGTGGCTCCAGCACTCAGGCTTTCCTGAACCCAGTCACGAATTTCGAATGCATTTACTTCGGTAAGAAATTCTTTTGGCTGAAAAACTTTTAGCATGGTACAAATCGGTATAACTGCGTATAGGTGTGCCTAAGATGCCCGAGATGGGCAAGGGAAAGTATCCGAACATTCAAACCATACGATGGAACTCCAATGTCTACAAGTTTTGGGCCAGGAAGTCCCGCAACATCTGGGCATTGGGCATAGACGGCTGGGCTCCGTGCTGGGCAACCGAGAGCGCCGCCACAGCTGCCGCTTCGCGAGCTGCCTGCCTCAACGATAATCCCTTTGCTAGGGCGGCTGCCAGTCCCCCGTTGAAGGCATCGCCAGCAGCCACCGTGTCTACCGCCGTAACCGGGAAAGCGCGAATCCAGAAGTCTCCAGCGGGATCAAGACCATAGGCCCCAGCCTCACCCATCTTAATAATGACGGTCTGGACCCCCCGTTGTTGCAGGATTTGGGCTGCATGTGCCGCATCATCGGCCCGACGCACGGGAAAATCAACGAGCTGGGAGGCTTCTACCTGGTTGGGGGTGAGGATGTCAATTAAGCTATAGAGATCCTCTGGGAGGGGCTGAGCTGGGGCTGGGTCGAGAATAACCTTTGCCCCACGGCTGTGGGCGGCTTGGGCCGCCGTCACGACGGCAGGCAGCGGCACCTCGAGCTGCAGCAGCAGGTAAGACGGGCCTGGTCCTAAAATGGACAGCTTGCTGGCAAGGTGCTCCACATCGGCGCTGTCGAGGGCGGCATTTGCCCCCGGAACAATCACAATATGGTTTTCGGCCTGGGCATCCACCTCGATGATGGCGACTCCAGATGAGGTAGACGGGTCGATGCGGACGCGATCGCAGTTAACCCCCGCTGCCTTGAGCCCTGTAATTAAATCAGTACCGAAGCGATCGCCCCCCACACATCCCACCATGTCGGTAGGCGCACCCAGCCGTGCCGCCGCCACTGCCTGGTTCGCACCTTTGCCGCCGGGTACGGTAGCAAAATCGTTTCCCACCACCGTCTCCCCCGGCTGGGGTAAGCGGGGGGTGCGCACGACCAGGTCCATATTGATGCTGCCAAACACGATAACAGGTGCCATCGGCTTCAACGCTGCTGACGTTAGCATGACCAATCCTAGTGCAGGGGGGATCTACCGCTGGGAGGAGCCAGCCCGCTGCCCTGCCGGCTCACTTGGCGCAGTCGCGATTGGATTCCGTACCGTTGGGCAGGATGGTCCCGCATAGCTGAGCCTGATTCAGGTCGACATCCGTCAGGTCGGCTCCCGTCAGATCGGCTTTACGCAGATTGGCATTGGCTAAATTAGCCCCCCGTAAATCTGCCCGCTCCAGATTGGCTTTAGTGAGGGTGGCGTTGGTTAAATCTGTAGCCCGGAGAGAAGCCCCAGTCAAATTGGCATCCCGCAGGAAAGCCCGCACCAGATTGGCGTTAGCGAGGTCCGCTTGCGAGAGATTTGTATCGGAAAGGTTAGCGTCGATCAGATTAGCCGCACGCAGGGTGGCGTTGTTGAGGTCGGCCCGCCGCAGATCGGCCCGCCGCAGATCGGCCTGGGCCAGATCAGCACTGCCCAAATCGGCCTCCGCCAGGTTGGCCCGCACCAGGTTAGAGCTGCCCAGATGGGCACGGCTCAAATCGGCGTTAGCGAGGTCGGCCCGGCGCAGGTCGGTGTTCAGCAGGTAGGCATCGCTGAAGTCAGTACGGATCAGGATGGCATCCCCCAAGGTAGCGCTGTCCAAGACGGCGTTTTCCAGCACCGCGTCTCCGAGGTAGGCTCCCCGCAGACTAGCTTCGATCAGAATGGCGCTGGTGAGGGTTGCCCCACTCAAAACCGCATCGCCGAGATCGGCCCGATGCAGGTTGGCATCCGTCAGGTTGGTGCCGCTCAGCACTGCCCGCGTCAGCGTGGTACCGCTGAGATCGGCGTTGATAAAGTTGACGTTGCGCAGGCTGGCTTGCTCTAGGTTGGCGTTAGCTAGGTCAGCCGCCTCCAGCCCGACCCGATCCAGCTCGCAGCGGGGACAAACCTGGGTGGTCAGAAGCCGGTCGATGCGTTCAGCCTTGGCGGTGCGGTTGGCAATAAAGAGGGCGGCGATCGCCACCAGCAGGCTAAAGAAAATGCCCAGAATCGCAAAGGCTCGAATATCTCGCTTGTCTAGCGTCCACGCTACGGTCATGGTTCTACCCAAATGAATACTGGCTCAGACAGGCACCTAAGTAGTTGAAAAAATTATTTTCTTGGGGGAGTGCCCTCCGCGGGGGGCACTCCCCCAAGAAAATGTTATTAAAGCTGCTCAAGCACTTATGGGAGGATATCGAGAACAAGTTGGTTGCGGTCTGATGCCCCCAGCTGATCATAAACGGAAATTGCCGATTGCTTTGGCGCGATGGCAGCCGGACGAGGCTGAGCCGCCCGCCACACCCCAGAGAGAGCCTGTAGCAGGTCGTCCTGCTGCTCTCTCAGACCGTCTAGGTCTAGCCCCCGGTTGATAATGGCAAACCAGACCAGGTCGCGATCGCCCGTCGCAAATACTCCAGCCAGCGCGCTCACGTCTGCCAGAGTTCCCGTTTTGACGGCGGCATCTCGAGGAATATTCCGCCCCTCCAGCGTGCCCACGTCCAACCCGGCAATGGGCAGCAGATCGGCAACGGTGAGGTTAGTGCCCGCGAGGCGCGACTGCAGGGCGGTCAGGATGGCGCAAACGGCCCGAGCCGAGAGCCGATTCTCGACCCCCAGGCCCGAACCGTTGACGAGCTGCACTTCCTCTAGCGGCACATTGGCCAGCCGAGCGGTTTGGCTCGATAGGTAAGCACCGCCCCCCATCGCCTCGCCCAGGGCATCCGCGATGAAATTGTTGCTGTAGATGTTCATCAGCTTGAGCATCTGGGCCAGGGACAGCGACTGGTGCTGCACCAGAGGGGCAATCTGCCGAGAGGCGAGCTCGTTCCCAGATACGGGCTGAACAAAGCCATCGATGCGGATCTGGGGCCGGGGTGTACCGGGCGGCATCTCGGCGTACTGCTCGCGGGCTTCGTTGGGCCACAGGTCGCTGTCAAAAGCCCGTCGCAGTAGGGTGCCCGCAATCAGGGGATCGGCTTCAAAGTTCATGGCAAAGTTGCCCGCAATCAGCAAATTCCCTGCGACAGAATTAATGCCAGCCTGCTGTAGGGTATTTCCTAGGGCGATCGCCTCCTCCCACACAAACAGGGGATCGCCGCCGCCCTGGATCACCAGATCCCCCTGCAGGACTCCGTCTCGAATCGGGCCAGTCATGCCGACCGATGTAACAAACTGGTGATCCCCGCCCCAGTACTCCAGGGCAACCAGGGTGGTAGCAATTTTCGTGAGGGAGGCAGCGGGCAGGGGGACTGTCCCCTGATTGGCTGCCAGCACCTCCCGGCCCGACTGAAACCAAATCCCCTGATCTTCCGGGAAGACCCCCTGAATCTTTAACCCGGCCAGATACTGTTTCACTAGCCCCACCGCTGCCGGATCGGGGCGATGCTGGGGCTGCATCAGTTGCTGTACCTGAGATTGGCGGACCCAGGTAGCTAGCTTGGCCGACCGCAGCTCCTGCAGATCAGGGGAAGAGGTGGCCCATAGGGATAGCAACCAGGCACTGATTAGCTCGAACACACGTTGCCTCCGCTTGAAACCGTTAGAATTGGCATCAACCAGTCTTAGGGACGACCGTCCCTTCTGTATTAGCGTAGTTCAAAACCAATTCAGTCGTGACCCGGACAGACACAAATGCGGTCCTGCGGCGATTGCCGATTGCAGTGGGGGCGATCGCCGGCACCCTGCTCATGATCAACCGCCTCCTAACGCCCGATATTACTGCCTCCCAGGCTCGCTCTGACGCCGTTGGCGTCATCATTAGTGCCGTGCTGATTCTCACCGGGCTGCTGTGGCAGCAGGTGCAGCCCCGTCCTCCAGAAGCCGTAGAGCTCGTTGGGGAGGAGGGCTTTGAACTAGCCGAGGAGGTGCCCGATCGGGTGAAAACCGAGCTGGCCTGGGCTTCCCATTTACTGCTGACAAATACGGTGACCAAGTCGGTGGTGGTTTGGTGGGGCGATCGCGTGCTGCTGCGGCGCGGCGTTTTAGGGCCGGTGCCAGAAGTCAAGCCAGGGGCAATTCTCCAGCGAGTGCTAACCAAGCAGGTTCCAGTCTATCTGGTTAGCCTCAGCCTCTATCCGGGGCGGGTGGAGTTTGACTACCTGCCGGAAAACACCCAGGGCGTCATCTGCCAGCCAATGGGGGAGCGGGGAGCCCTAATCTTAGGTGCCAATGCCCCCCGCAGCTACACCAACCAGGACGAGGCTTGGATCGCAGGCATCGCCGATAAGCTGGCCGACACCCTAAGCCAAGCCTGCCCATGATTTCTCGCAGGGCTATAGCTTAGTGCCGCAGTTGGGGCAGAAGTTGCTCTGGGAGCTGGTTTTTGCCTCACAGGTACCGCAGATAACGGTCTCGGGCACACGGTTTGTCTGGGGACGCTCGGGCAGCCCTAACATCTGGGCGTTACTCTTGCCGGGGGCCACCATGGGGTAGCAGTTTTCGTCGCGCTTTACCCGCACGTCCATCAGCACGGGACCGTCGTGGGTGAGCATTTCGGCGATCGCCTCGGATAGCTCCTCCCGCACCTGAACCATCATGCCCTTGACCCCAAACGCCTGGGCCAGCACGACGAAGTCAGGCATGCCAACCTCCATATTGGAAGCCGAGTAGCGCTCTTCGTAGAACGTTTGCTGCCACTGGCGCACCATGCCCTGCCAGCCGTTGTTGATAATCACGGTCTTGACGTTGATGCCATACTGAGCGAGGGTGCCCAGCTCCTGCAGGTTCATCTGGAAACTGGCGTCGCCGCTGATGCAGATAACCTCGTGGTCGGGGACGGCCACCTTCACCCCCATAGCCGCAGGCATCCCATAGCCCATTGTTCCTAGACCGGCACTGGAAATCCAGCGACGCGGGCCGTTCTTAAGGAACTGGGCGGCCCACATCTGATGCTGCCCCACATCGGTAGTGTAGAAGGCGTTGGGGGCCTGGCGTCCCAGCTCGGCAATGACCTCCTGGGGCGAAATCACGTCGGGGTAGGTGGGCACCGTCAGCGGATAGTCGCGCCGCCAGCGGTCAATGCGGGCCAGCCATTCTTGGGTTTGGTGCGGATTGACCGATACTCCCTGATCGGCATCGCGGTGGAGCAGGTCGCTCAGCACCTTGCGCACATCGCCAACAATGGGCACATCCGGGGCGCGATTCTTACCCACTTCCGCCGGATCAATGTCGATGTGGATCACCTTGGCCCGAGAGGCAAATTCGTCTAGCTTGCCCGTGACGCGATCGTCAAACCGCGCCCCCACCGCAATCAACAAATCACACTCGCTCACGGCGTAGTTAGCGTAGGCAGTGCCGTGCATTCCCAGCATCCCCACCGACAGCGGATGGTGCTCGTCAAATGCCCCCTTCCCCATCAGCGTAGTGGTCACGGGAATGTTGTACCGCTCGGCTAGGAGGCGAATCTCGCTATGGGCACCGGAGGTGATTGCCCCACCCCCCGCATAAAGGAGGGGACGGCGGGCTTCGCGGATTAGCTTAGTGGCCTGGATCAGCTGGCGGGGATTGCCTTTGACCGTGGGGCGATAGCCGGGAAGCTTGATGGACCCAGGCTCTACAGGCACATAGCTACAGGCAGCAATGCCAATGTCTTTAGGAACGTCAATTAGTACCGGACCAGGCCGCCCCGTTTGGGCGATGAAAAACGCTTCGGCGACGATCCGAGCCATGTCGTGGGGGTCACGGACGACATAGGAGTGTTTAACGATGGGCAGAGTGATGCCAAAAATATCGGTTTCCTGAAACGCATCGCTGCCAATGGCGTGACTCGGCACCTGCCCGGTCACAACCACCATTGGAATCGAGTCCATCTGGGCGGTAGCAATGCCGGTGACCAGGTTGGTAGCCCCTGGTCCAGAGGTGCCAAAACAAACGCCGACCTTTCCCGTTGCACGGGCGTAGCCATCGGCGGCATGGGCAGCTCCCTGCTCGTGGCGCACCAGGATATGCTGCATCAGGCCAGTGGCTTCGGCGCGATAAAGCTCGTCGTAAATGGGGAGAATCGCCCCACCGGGATAGCCAAAGATGTGGGTAACGCCATGCCGTCTGAGGCTGTCAATGAGCGCAAACGCCCCCGTCGCCTGAACGGGGCTTTTGTGGTGCGGCGACAGGTTCATCGGCACGACTGCCGGAGCGTTATCGGTAGGTGCAGTTGTTGGGGGCTCGGCAGCGTTGGGAGCAGAGTCAGCTTGGGTTGAGGAACCGGAGAAAACGTCACGCATGATGGTCTGGCGGGTTCAAAACTGCGATGGTTCTAGGTAGGGTTAACGGATCTAATCGGGGGTTTATCAATTCTGGAATAATATCCTAGTCTAGTCCCCATGCTAACGCCTGTCGAGCAGCAACTCGCATCGCGCTTAAGTCAGCGCATCGCTACTTTTCAGGTTCCCGCGATTATGGATGGTGGATGAACCAAGAATCCCCTAGCTTTTAGCTATGGGGAGTGTCAATTCCAGGTTCCCGCTGTAGCATGGAATATTGCTAGTATATTTCCCGTATCCGCTTCAAGGACTGGTATAGCCCTACGGGCTCAGGTTTGAGTGCGGACCCCCCGCGACGCGAGGGCTCCACACCTCTTGAATGTCCTAACGCGAAAGCGTAGCGCTATAGAAACCAGGGGCAACATCAGGGAGTGACGTGCGCATCGCCTAGGCAAGTCAGCTAAGTCAGCAGCCATCAGTGAATGACGCTATGGTGGGGTGCGCATCCCACTGGCTTGGCTTTATTGATGGTCATATGCTTGGTGCATCTACAAATCATAAGAACCTATCCGCTGGGGGCCACACCCCACTTGCGTTATCTGTGTCCAGACACTTACAGCGCTTCGCGCTCTGATGGAATCAGATTTTTTGTTGGAAGTCGCGCGTTGCGAGGCTTCCAACAAAAAGTCCGTACCTCATGCACCTGAAAAGTGCTGTATTGACGGGCGAATTCTCTCTAATTTGAGGGGTTAACCGTGGGGTTAGGGTTTTCTAGAAACATGAAACGCGATCGCAATCATCGCTGTTAGCCTGGTATTCAAGTGATATCCTCCAACATGGCTCTGGGTCTAAAGTCGTCTACGCTAGATCTCCTTAAGCGCTTCAATCGAGCTTTTCCCCAGTTTTATGAGCAGTTTGTCAGTAGCGAGATTCAGCTCCAAAACCTGAGGCTCGCCTATCAGCTTTATAAAACGCGGCAGGCAGTCATTGAGCTTAAGCCCGAGGGCAACAAAAGCGCCCTCCACTTTGCCTATCGCAATCAGTCCTTCTTATTGAGCGACATTTTTGGAGTGCTGGCAGCTTATGGCCTGACGATTCACAGCCTCAGTCTCTACGGCCAGATTTACCCGCCCATGCTGGTATTTATCAAGCTGGTGGTATCCCGGGGCGGCAAAACCCTCGTCGAAAAAACCGCCGACAACGTCGCTCGTGCCGTTCGTGAAGCGCTGGCAGGGCGCTTCGAGGTAGAAGAAATGCTCGCCGTCGAGTTTAACCTAGACGCCGGGCTGGAGGAGGTGGAAACCGAGTTCTACGTTGACCCGGTCTTTCACCTGCCTGCTCTGCTGATCGAGGCGGATAATCAGCCCGGCCTATTCTACAAGGTAATGTACGCCATTTGGCAGGAGGATCTGCTGGTCGTCAACGCCAACCTGCTGGTGTGGCGGGGGCGCACTCGGCTGATTCTCTACCTGTTAGGACCTAACGAAAGCCTCATTCCCGAATATCTGGGGCAGAAAATTGCCGAAGGAATGCGGCAGCGCCTGCTGGGGGGAGGCTATTAGGCTATGCCGTTGCTTTCGCGACCGTATGCCTGCCAGGCTAAATCCACTAATCCGTTCATGATGGCGGCCCCAACCACCGCACTGCCCTTCCGTCCCGTCGTGTGGATATGGGGGACCAGCGAATCTCGGAGACGGTCTTCAATGGCGTCTAGGCCGATAAACCCTGCTGGTGTGCCAATCACTAGGGCGGGACGAATCTCCTCGGCCTCAATGAGTTCCACTAGGGATTTCAGGGCAGTTTGGGCCTGCCCAATGACGAAAATGGCTTCCGGATAGCGCCGCGCCAGAGTTTCAATACCCCAGGCCGCCTGGGTTCTCTCGCGCTGGGGCCGGGTCAGGGCATCCATGCTGCAGTAAACCGGGTTGGCAAAGGTTTGCTGAATGATCGGAGCAATGCCGACCTGCACCATTGGCACGTCAACCACAATAGTGCTACGGGCTGCTAAAGCTGCCGCCCCCGACTGTAGGGCCTGGTCTGAAAATCGAATGAGGGTCTTGTACTCAAAATCAGCCGTGGCGTAGATGATCCGACGAACAATTTCATATTCCGATGGAGAAAAGGCGTGATCCCCAATCTCGCGATCGATAATTCTCAAGCTTTGAGCGTCTGTGATATGCCATTCCATTGGCAGCTTTGCAGAATGGGGGTTGCGGTAAGAGAGAGAATGGAAAGAGACGGTCTGGCGACGGGTGCGGCTGAAGGACCTGGGAATATCCACTACTCTATTGAATAACCTGAAGACATCATACAGCGCAATCAACGGCCTCTTGCGCCGCCGCTGATAAAGCCAGTGATGACGACCGAGAGTAGGAGCACAGGCATGACCATACTGATCACCCTCTTCATTCTTATCCTGGGATTAACACCCTCCTTGCTTTCGATTTGGGTGCTGCGCCAGGAAGACTCCCGCATTCAGGCGCGGCTGCGCTTGATTATGGACTCTATCGGAGGAAGCCAATTCCCCGACCTCATGCTCTACCCCGATCGCCAGTATATCGATGGTTTGGGGTATGTAGTCGGCGACATCTCCTGTCGATTCAACGCCCGCTCTAGCTACCTGCGCTGTGCCGTCAACCCCCACGGCCCTTGTGAAGGCTGCTCCCACTACCAATCACGCGTGTAGGGGCGTGTGCACGAGCGTTAACACAGGCAGGGGCATGGGAATGTGGGTATTAAACTGATGGGGGCAACTGATGGGGGCAACTGGCCATTTGCCCCCACCAGGGTTTTCTGATTTCGGAGTGTGAAGACGGGAAAGATCCTACCAGAGGGCAGGAATGGGCTGGGGCTCAGCGGCCTGTAGGCGGCGGGTCAGCTCGGCCCGCGTTTGGGGGGGAATCAGCACCCGGTTGATCGCGTGGATGACGCCGTTGCTGGCCTGGATATCTGGGTTAACAACGCTGGCATCATTGACGACGACGCCGTCCGGAGATACCCGCACCGCCACGCCTCCGTTAAGGGTATCCACTGCTCCAGTTTCCAGCTCGTCCGAGGTGAGCTCGCCGGGGGCGACGTGGTAGGTCAGAATGTCTTGCAGCAGGTCCCGATTCTCGGGCTCTAGCAGGGCTTCGAGCGCCCCGTCAGGGAGTTCAGCGAAGGCGGCATCCGTGGGAGCAAACACGGTGAACGGGCCTTCGCCGGATAGCGTATCAGCGAGACCTGCGGTTTGAACAGCCTGGACCAGGGTGTCGAAATCATCGCTGCCGGCAGCAACATCGACAATGGTATTGGCGTCCTGGGCTAGCAGCACTTCAGCAGGAGCAGTCTCCGCCAGCGGGGCAGGGCTGGCAGCGGCGGAGAAGCCAATCAAACTTCCTGAGCAGACAAACAGGGCGATCGCCAGGGGCTTTGACAGCAAAAATCGGTTCTTCATGCTTGAGACTCAATTGCTACGCCTAGATTTTAAGAGAATTTAAGCGCAATTTAGGAAAATTTGCCATCTTATCTAGACTGCTCAATGCGTCGCCGCCATTCCTCGTCAATGCGGTCTGACTGGGCCGCCTCCTGATCGAGCAGGCTGCTCTCGGTGGTATAGGCCAGGTCTTCTGCAGAAACCACGGTGGTGGCGGCAAACTGGCGAGCGTAGCCAATTTTATGCTGCAGCTCAGGGGTGGGATTGTCTAGCACCGCCACCCGTGTCTGCCGCTCCTGGTTGCGGGCTTCTAGACGGCGGTTGTGTCGCCGCAGCCACAGCCAGCGCAGCAGGGGAACAGTGAGGAAGGCGATCGCATAAACCAGCAGAAACCCATAGGCTCCCGACACGAAGTTGAGGAACGCCCCTAGCTGTAGGGTCGGATCGGCAGCAACCTGCCGCAGCAGACCACCGAGGACAATGGCTCCCACAATATTCGCAATTCCCAGTCCTCCCGCCAGGGTGAGCTGATTCGACCCCGCTTCGCTGAAGGGCCAGGGCGTTTCGTGGAGATAGTCGGGGATGGATCGATTCCGACCCTCAGAGGCGGTGATTTGCAGCTCAGGGAAGTGGTAGATGATCTGACCGCTGTCGCTCACCTCGGGGCGACCGTTGAAGCGGGTCAGCACCGGCAGCATGTAGTCTTCTTCATCCCAGCTATTGGGGTCGATGTTGTCTAGATAGGGCGCAACCTGCTCAGCAGCGACGGCGCCACCGTTACTGCGGATGATCGTGGCGATCGCCTGCCAGCGCCGCTCTTCCAGGTCAGCGTTGGGATTGCCGTCTCCGAACAGGAAGGAGAAAACTGCCTCCAGAAAGTTCATGCGGTTCTGGGCATCGTCGGCCCGCCGCCCCGACCGCCGCCCACCTTGGCGGTAGGAGCGATAGCGCCGCCGGTCGTAGTAGTCGGGATAAAAGATCCAGAAGATATCTGGCCCAAACCAGAATCGGGGCATGAAGATCATGCCGCCGCCAAAGCCGTTGTCGTTGTCGCGATCGCCCTGCTGGGAGTTGAGCACCACGATCAGCGCCGTAATCGCCACCAGAATAATGACGATAGAGAGAATCAGAAAAATGCCAAAGGAGATGCGAATGAGGTAGAAAAGGGCGTTCCAGACCTTCTCCCAGGCCGCCTGGAGCTGGAGACGGCGATACTTACTCTGGAGCACACCGCGAAAGTTCTTAGGGAAAAGGTAGGCAATCTCGCCGGACTCAGCTACCTGCAAATGTCCGCCCGCATCCGATGCCAGCGCCACCAGTTCTCGCTCAGCCAATCGCACGTTTAGCCCAGCCTGGGAAGCCACGTCGCCAGGCGTTACGCGATAGTCAAGGGCCTCAACCGCCTTCATTACACTGGGATTTGGAGCCATGCCTTCCCCTACCTTCGGATAACCTCTTGTCTTTAGTATAAGAACTGAGTTGACTAGCGGGGGATGAGGCAATTACACCAGCAGCTTTTCCATTGTCAGGCAGTGGCTTTCGGGCATGGATTTAGCCCCCAGTCGGGGAAAGAATGCACAGCGTCTCTCTAGGTCGGGGCATTCCCGCGGTTCGGCTATCCGTCTCTAGGGCATTCGGATGGAGGACCGCTGTCGAGCTACCGTACCCTCACCCCTGCCTGACTTAGGGAAGCTTTCGGCAAGATTGCGCCAGCGGGGGACGCTTCGGGCTTGGAAGACTCATCAAAGCGGAGGAAAAGGATTAGCCCGACAGTCATGCCGATGAAGAGCCACAGCCATAGCCAGCGAGTGCCCCCCAGGTAGTGGTAGTGATAGTAGTGATAGTGGTGCTGCACGGCAGACGGGGAACTCGTCTCGGCCTCAAGTTGGCGATGATGGGGATGCTCTTCTATGCTGCTGGCCTCCTGGGTTTGAACAGCAACGGCTCCAGCCTCAGCCTCAGTGGACCAGATCACCGATCCTTCAGGAAACACTGCCACAATATCTCGGGTCACAGTGGATGGTGATATGGATGGCGACGTAGAGGGCGATCGCTCAACCACCTGCTCCCCCTGAGCGCCAAATAACCAGCCGCAAATCCTGTCACGAATTGAATGGGGCATTAGTTCCTCCTCTATTTTTCTACAGCGCTACGCTTTCGCGTTAGGACATTCAAGCGGTATAGAATCCCAACAACGCAGGTTCTATACTCAAACCTCAGCCCGTAGGGCTAGACACACGAGAATTGGTCATCAAGAGTGGGAACGGGATGCCCCAGTATTTTTTATTTCCGCGAGATTTTCCGTGATATCGCCCGCCATGGCGCGTGATCGTGGTTTGCTTACCCGGTGATGCGCTAGCCCGTCAACCGTGATGATTACGAAGAATTTCCATGACCATCGTCACCGCAGTATTAAGCTTTCGATAAGATACTGAGAAGTTGGCCGCCCCCAGCAAACTGCTAATCTAGAGGGCAGAGCCAAACTTCTGCAATGCTCTGGTGCCAAAATCATGCCTAGAACTCAACGCAACGATAACTTTATCGATAAGTCCTTCACGGTCATGGCCGACCTAATTCTGAAGCTGATGCCGACGCAGCAGCGGTCCAAAGAAGCGTTTGCCTACTACCGTGATGGCATGTCTGCCCAGGCAGATGGGGAATATGCTGAGGCCATGCAGAACTATGAAGAAGCACTCAAGCTAGAGGACGATCCCTACGATCGCAGCTATATCCTCTACAACATGGGGCTGATCCACGCCAGCAACGGTGTCCATGAACAGGCCCTGGAGCGATACCACGAAGCGCTAGAGTTAAACCCCCGCATGCCCCAGGCGCTAAACAATATCGCCGTGATCCACCACTATCTGGGTGAGCGGGCTAAGGACGAAGAGCGCAAGGAGGAAGCAGACGCCCACTTCGACAAGGCTGCCGAGTACTGGCAGAGCGCCATCCGCATGGCCCCCAACAACTACATCGAGGCGCAAAACTGGCTGAAGACCACTGGGCGATCGAACGTGGAGTTTTTCTAGAGATTACAGTCAACCAACAGTCAACCAAAGGTTAAAGAGAGCAAAATCGATGCTGGAACGTGAACAGGTTCGTAAGGTTGCCTACCTGGCCCGCCTGGCCCTGACCCCTGAGGAAGAGGAGCGGTTTACCACCCAGCTCGGCAACATTTTGGACTACTTTGAGCAGCTCAACGAGCTAGACACCGACAACGTGTCGCCAACGGCGCGGGCAATCGACGTCAGTAATATCACTCGCAGCGATACGCTGGAGCCGTGGACCGACCAGGAAGCAATCCTGAGCAGTGCGCCTGACCGGGACGACGAGTTTTTCAAAGTACCCAAGATTATGAACGCTTAGGACACAGAACGGGCCTGGGCCAGCCGCTGTTGGGCAGCCTGTAGGGCCTGGTTCACCTGGTCGAAGCCAGTGCCACCGGTGCTGTTGCGGGCGGCGACTACCTGCTGGGGCGCGATCGCCTCGTAAATATCAGCCTCAAAAGCGGGATGGAGCGATCGCCACTCCTCCAGGCTCAGGTCCTTCAGCAGCTTGCCCGCCGCCAGGCTGGTTTTCACCACCTTGCCCACCAGGTTGTAGGCTTCCCGGAAGGGGACCCCCTTGGCCGCGAGGTAGTCGGCCACGTCCGTCGCGTTGGAGAAGTCCTCCGCCACTGCCTGGTTGAGGCGATCGGGGCGGAACATCAGCCCCTCCTGCATGAGAATTGTCATCGCCTCCAAGCAGCCCTGCACCGTCTGCACACTGTCGAACAGGGCTTCCTTGTCCTCTTGCAGATCCTTGTTGTAGGCCAGGGGTAGGCCCTTCATCAGCACCAGCATGCCCTGCAGGTGACCAAAGACGCGCCCCGTCTTGCCCCGCACCAGTTCGGGCACGTCGGGGTTCTTCTTTTGGGGCATGATGCTGGAGCCGGTGGAGCAGCTATCGGTGAGGGTGACGAAGCGAAACTCCTCCGAGGCCCAGAGGATAATCTCCTCCGCCAGGCGCGACAGGTGCACCATAATCAGGCTGGCCGCCCCCAGGAACTCAACGGCAAAGTCGCGATCGCTCACCCCATCCAGGCTATTGGCGTAGATGCCGCCGAACCCCAGCAGCTCTGCCGTGTAGTGGCGATCGATGGGAAAGGTGGTGCCCGCCAGTGCCCCCGACCCCAGGGGCGAGAGGTTCACCCGCTGGTAGATTTCGCCTAGCCGCTGCCAGTCCCGCTGGGTCATCTCCACGTAGGCCAGCAGGTGGTGGGCCAGGCTGAGGGGCTGGGCGCGCTGCAGGTGGGTATAGCCCGGAATCAGGGTGTGGACGTGCTGGCTGGCCTGCTCCAGCAGCACCGCCTGAAACTCCAGGAGCTGGTCCCGGATGCGATTAATCTGATCCCGCAGGTAGAGCCGGGTGTCGGTACCCACCTGGTCGTTGCGCGATCGCGCCGTGTGCAGCTTCTTCCCCGCATCTCCCACGATCTCCGTCAGCCGCCGCTCCACCGCAAAATGGACGTCCTCGGCGTCAACGCCGGGCTGAAAGCTGCCCTGGCGATACTCCTGGCGAATCTGCTCCAGCCCCGCCACCAGCGCCTCCCCTTCCTCGGAGGAAATGATGCCGGTTTTGGCCAGCATGCGGGCATGGGCCTGGGAGCCAGTGAGGTCGTATTCAATCAGGGCGATGTCGAAACCAATGCTGGCGTTGAAGCGGGCGATCGCCGGGTGCAGGGCTGACTCGAAGCGTTGACTCCAGGTTTGGGACGGGGTTTGACTCATGGGCGCAGGGTAGAGGTGGGTCGAAGAGAATATAAGACGGCTCTAGAGGTAAAGACGCAGTAGGGACAAATGGCCACTTGCCCCACCGCCGCGTACCGAGGCAAATTTTTTCCTGAAAAACGCTTTAACCGTAGGTGGTCAAGCCCCGCAGTAGATAGCCAATGATAATGCCAATGATCAGCGCCCAAATCTGCCCCGACTCGATGAAGTTAGCGAACCAGGCTCGCGCATCGGCAAACACATCGGTTTCAAACTGCTCGGCCAGCAGGCTCCAGTCTGCCGGGGCCAGATGAAGACCGGCGGGATGGGTCAGGGTGCCCCAATCGGGCATGACCGCCAGCAGATCAGGAGCCGATTGAATCAGGTGCAAAATAACCATAGCCTGAGAAATCCTCACACACAGCTTAGAAGGCGAACACAGTCCAGCAGGCAATCGCAGTATGGGCGATCGCCCTTAGTTTCCCACAAATCCTCCCCAATTCTGGCGCTTTTCCCAAGAACCCAGGACTCGGCAGGCAGGGTATCCATCTAAGCCGGGAAGTCCTGGCTGGATAGGGAGCCAGAATCCAGGAGTCAGAATTCAGCAGGGCGCTAACTCCCAATTCCCCACTACCCGCCCCGAGCCGCCTGCAGAATTTCCCCGTAGGCATCGTCCAGGTTCACCCGCACCAGGGCCGCAATGAGCCGGACAAAGTCTGAGCGGTCCACCAGTTCTGCCAGGGCCTCAGGCTCATCCGGCAGGTCGAGCTTTTGGGCAGCGCTGCGGGACTTCTGATCTGCGAACGGATACAGCTCCTCCCAGGCAAGCTGCACCTCCCGGAAAAAGATATCCACGCCCACGTCGCCAATGCCCTTAAATTCTTTGATCAGCGATCGCTCCTCCTCCGGCTGCTGATCGGCTCTGGAGCGAAGCTGGCGCAAATCGCCGTCGTACTCCTGCATCAGCCGCTCCACCGTGTCGCCCAGCATGGTGGCCGTGCGCTCCCGGTAGCGGGTATAGCCTCCCTCCGTCAGGGCCTCGACCCGCTCCTCCCAGGTGGAGGCCGCCATTCGGTCCGCCGATTTCCAGCCGCGATCGCGCAGGGCTTGCATCGACTGGGTGGCAATGGTCTGGTTAATGCGGGCGCTAAATAGCATCGTGGCGCACAAAAGCTGAAACAGCGGCGCGGGGGAGTTCTTGGCCACGTCGATCTCCAGCTCTTCGGCAAAGGTCTGGCCGTATTGGCGGATCAGGGTTTGGGCGATCGCCTGTTGGGAAGCATCTGCCATAGGTCTTCCGGGTAACTGCAACGGTTTCACGGTAAAGGGCGATCGCCCGGCTGGCCTCACTCCTGGGAACCAAATTTGCGACTCTATGCTTCCTGGGCCTGGCTGCGCTCTGCTTTCTTCTTCAGGTGACGGGCCACCAGCAGCAGCCCGGTAATCGCCACCAGCAGCACCACCACCAGACCAAAGGCTTGCTTCAGGGCCAGATGGTCAGCAATCCAGCCCAGCAGGAAAGGGGAGATCAAGATTGCCGCTCCGGCCCCGATGGACAGGCGGGCAGTGGCCTGGTTCGACTGCCGGTGGGCGGTCCCGACGGCGGTGGAGAGCAGCAGGGGGTAGAAGTTGGCGGCTCCCAGCCCGGCGATGAGCAGGCCCAGCACGTTGAGCCAGGGAAACGGAGCTAGCCAAAACAGCAGAAAGCCCACCGTGGTAATGGCGATCGCCCCCACTACAAGACACTCGCTGGCAATTTTGGCGCTCAGGCGACTGCCAGCCAGCCGTCCAATCATCCCGGCGAACAGAAACACGCTCATGGTGCTGGCGGCGTCACTTTTGGCCAGGCCCACCTCCGTTTCTAAGAAATCGGCCCCCCAGTAGGACAAACAGTAGCCAATGGAGACGCCGGAGAACAGGGTGGCCCAGTAAAACCAGAAGGGCAGGGGCAGGCGGGGGGGGGAGGCGTTGGCCTGATCCTGGGAGGACTGGGGGGGGGGTATATGAAACGGGCGGGAGTGCTGGAATAGAAGCACGGGGGCGATCGCCGCCAGAAAC
>JBHJGR010000104.1:0-6205 GCA_050331615.1 Elainellaceae cyanobacterium | reverse complement strand
ACCAGGGTTCCCCGGTTGCGGAACTTGCGGATACAGTTGATGCCCTTGGGGTTCAGCAATTCCTGCTCCCTGAAGTTGGTGTCGTAGGCCAGACCGACAATGCCCTTGGGGATCTCGTTGGCGGGGGCTTTGTAAATCCCGCGAGTTTCGTCGGTGCGGCACCAGATGCCCATCATGTGGCCGCAGGGGGGGACGGTGAGTGCCTTGCCAGCCTGTTTTGGGTTGGGTACTTTGAGCCAGGGATAGTAGAGAGCTGCAAACTGCGATCGCCGACCAAAGCTATCCATCAGCCAGGCTTCCACATCCTGGGGCTTTTGCTGCTCTGGACGGGCCGGGTCATTGCCCCGACGGGGACGAACCGGCGGTGGGTCAAGGACAGCCATCCGGTAGGCCGGGCTGGGGGCAGCGTTTTCGCACCGGGTAATCATCATCTCCATCAGCCCGTGGACCTGCTCAAGATCCAGGAACCCGTGCTGATAGGCAAACATCAGGTCAGGACAGGCCACCATCGCCACGTCGTCTACTTCAAACAGCCCCGTCACTCCCGATCGCCGGGCCTGGTTGCCATAGGTGTTTTGATACCAGCGCTGAGTGTGCAGCGGAATGTCTCTGGGACGGACTTCGTAGGTGCCGTTGGCGGGACGTCGGGCCAGAGGCAGCCCTTCTTCTGCCGTCAGCTCGATGTCAAGATATTCTGACGACGCTAAGGCCGTTTCCACAAAATGCCCTCCAGCGGGCTGGCCCGTAGCCGCTGGGTCCATCGTCAAGTGGCGGAACTGGTGGGGTTCTTCTTCGCCTTCCACCACCTCGCCGCCATACAGCACCTTGATTTTGAAATACTCCCCCGTGTCGAAGGGGTCTTCCTCCGATTCAGGGTCTGGAATGGGAGAGTCCGGTTCAACCAAAACGCGAAAGCGCCCCATAGACTCCTTATCCGGCTTCAGGCGCATTTCTAGGGATGGGCGATTACCGGAAGTGCGGACGGGGGTTAGGGCAGGGGGAACGGTGTCTTCCTCGATCGCAGTGGTGTTGGGTAGCGGCAGACCTTTGCCAATACTCACCACCCAGCAGCGCCCACCGCCGTTGTCAAACCAGCCTTTGACCGCAAAGGGCAGGTAGGGATAGACCTTCTCGCCGTTGTGCCGGAATTCCGCAATCCCGTCTGAGCCGATGCTTGCGAAGTTGTCTAAATACTGCTGCCAGCTCGTAACCAGCGTGGGCTCAAACACCTCGGCATCGCCGCGGACGTCTTCGGTGAAGCCGACAAAGCCAGCAACGCTGAGGCTAATGCCTTGAATGGGACGGCTACCACGCTCGACTTCTTCGACATAAACGCCGGGAGCAAAATAATCTAAACGCGCCATAGTTGGCCTCTCCTGAGGATTCTTGGGGGCAGACGATTCAATCAGGAAGTCTTATAACGGGGACAAATTATTGAGTTCGATTCGAGTGTATGTAAACGTACACTGCCGATTTAAAGCTAGGGTATGCACAGGCCACACTGCCTTTGCGAAAGCAATTGTAAGAAAATTGAGGGCAGACCTGGGCAGGCAACTGCCCAAAGAAATAAGTTTCCGCGATCGCTCTAAGATTATGCTAATTCTAAGGGCAAATTCTCCAAAATGCGATGGCAATTCAAGAATTTTTTTTTATTCACGGCGATCGCTGCGTAATCTCGCAAAACTTTACGTTTCTTCACAGTCTTAAAGAAAAAGCAATGTTCAACATGTTGCTTGCTGAATCAGTTCTGACTAAGTTTGTCTTGGTCGATCCAATTCGCGTATGAGCAACTATTTGGCGATCGCCACCGTTACCGCAGTCCTCAAGCGCCTTATCCAGGCGGGGGTGAGTCAGGACGTTCCCGGCGCACAGGTCACTACGAATCGTCCAGAAGCGCCGGGGGGCAACGTTTCCGGCGCAAGCGTCAACGTCTTTCTCTACAGCGCCACCCCTAACCCGGCCTGGCGCAATGCCGACCTGCGCACCCGCCGCCCCAAGGGCGAAATGGTTAAGCATGGTCAGGCTGGACTGGACCTGAACTATATCTTTACTTTCTACGGCAACGAGCAGCGGCTGGAGCCGCAAAGGCTGCTGGGGAGTACTGTGCAAACCCTGGTAGATCACCCCGTTCTATCTCAGGAGATGATCCGCGACACCATCGCCAGCGGCAACGTCCCAGAGCTGGTCGACTCTACGTTGGGGGAGCAGGTGCAGTCGGTCAAATTTCTGCCCAGCGAACTCACCAGTGAAGAACTTTCACGGATGTGGTCCATCTTCTTTCAAATCCCCTATTCCCTGTCCTTCACCTATCAAGCAACCGCTGTGCTGATTCAGGGACGCAAGCCCGGAAAAGCGCCCCTCCCCGTCCGCAGCCGTCGATTTTATACTTCGCCTTCCTTACCAGCCATTGAAAAAATCGATCATCAAGCATCGCCTGGGGATCCGATCACTATTGATAGTCATCTGGTGATTCGGGGCAATCAGCTCCAGGGAGAAGCCAATCGTGTGCAAATTGGCGAGGCAAACCTCACGCCGTCTGCTGCAACCAATACCCAAGTTGAAATCACGCTGGCAACTTTGGCCAATCATGAACGGGAACGGCTGCGGGCTGGAGTGCAGGGCCTGCGAATTCTGCTGCCGCGCCCCGAATCCCCTACAGCACTGGACACGGCGATCGCCACCAATGTCCTACCCATCGTGCTGTGTCCCATCATCGTCAACGGTAGCCAGGGGATTACTCTATCGGATGTGGAGGAAATCGACGAGGACTTTTGTTCGGTCACAATCACGGTGCAGGTAGATTTAAGGGTGGGAGCTGACCAGCCTGTGTTTCTGCTGCTCAACGGAGAATCGCGCCCCGGCCATGACGGTACCCATATCGTGCGGGGCGATCGCCGCCCTTCCCCGACCAATCAGCTTACCTTTACCCTGCCCAGTATTCGCAAGGGCGACTATCTCGTACGGGTGCAGATTAATGGCGCAGAAAGTCCGTTGGAGGTGGATACCAGCAGCGATAGTCCCACCTTTGAGCAGTACATTGGCCCGTCTTTAAGAATCGATGCTTAGGGGCACCTGCGGCATGGACTGGACCGCTGCCAACCAAAAGTATTTGTCTCTGGCGATTGCACGGACCAAGTCCATCCTCGCTGAACGTCTTGCTAAACAGGGGCAGACGCTGAATGATCGGCTAATGGCTTCTGTGCAGCCAGTGGCAGAAATTGAGCGATCGCTCCAGACCCTCGAAGATCAGCTATCGACACCGCCTGCATTGATCCAGCTATCGACGCTGTTTGGCTTATCCGAGTTTGAACGGGAGGTGCTGCTGCTGTGCACGGGCACTGAGCTAGACAGTGCCTTTGCTTTGCTGCTAGCCCTTATTCAGGGCGACTCCCAGCGCAACTACCCCACCTTGGGCCTCGCCCTCAGCTACCTTGCAAATCCCTACTGGTCTGCCCTGACCCCTGACGCGCCCCTGCGTTACTGGCAGTTGATTGAAATTGGCGCGGGGCGATCGCTCACCGCCAGTCCCCTGCGGATTGACGAGCGGGTGCTGGCGTTTCTCTTTGGTGCTCAGCATCTGGATGAAGCCTTCGTCGGATTGGTGAAACCGCTGCGCGTTCATGATCCCAACAGTTCAACCCCCGCTTCGCTGGTCACCTCTCATCAGGCGGTCGTTCAGGCGGCCATCAACACCTGGATGTATGCCCAAACCCAGAGCCAGCCGTTCCCGGTTCTACAGCTCTGCGGCGGGGAGGCCAGCGATCGCCGCGCGGTTGCTGCAACCATCTGTGACCAGGCGGGATTGAAGCTGCACGGGATGGCGATCGCCGCATTGCCTGAGGGTGCAGTCGCGATCAATCGTTTGGCGCGGCGGTGGCAGCGGGAGGCCATGCTGAGTCAGAGTGCCCTGCTGCTGGAGTGGGAAGAGTACGCCGCATCCGGTCAAAATCGGGAGTTCGTCGTCTCCCAGTTTCTCGAAGCGATCCATGCGCCCCTGCTGACTTCTAGCCGAGAGCGGCAGACTGTGGGCGATCGCGACCTTGTGACTTTTGAGGTGGCTTTGCCGACGGTACAGGAGCAGGTGCAGCTTTGGGGATCAACCCTGAAGCGCTCCCCCGACCAGCTTAATAACCAGGTACAGCGACTGGTCGGCCAGTTTAACCTGAATGCCCAGATGATTCGCTCCACGTACCTAAGCGTTTTGGGGCAGATGAATCCAGAGGCGATCGCCAGTCCCGACTTCCTGATCGAAACTAGCCAGCTGGAGTCGCTGCTGTGGCATGCCTGCCGGGTGCAGACGCGATCGCGCCTGGAAAACCTGGCCCAGCGCATTGAATCTCGTTCCACCTGGGATGACCTGATTCTGCCTGATGCCCAAAAAGACATTCTGAAAGACATCGCCGCTCACCTGCGGCAGCGGATTAGGGTCTATCAGGACTGGGGCTTTGGGGCCAAGAGCAAACGGGGATTGGGCATTACGGCGCTGTTCTCAGGAGCTAGCGGCACTGGCAAAACTCTGGCGGCTGAAGTCTTGGCTGAGGAACTGCGCCTCGATCTCTACAAAATCGACCTGAGCGCCATCATCAGCAAATATATCGGAGAAACGGAGAAGAACCTGAGTCGGGTGTTTGACGCCGCCGAAGCAGGGGGAGCCGTTCTGCTGTTTGACGAGGCCGATGCCCTGTTTGGCAAGCGCAATGAGGTCAAGGACAGCCACGATCGCTACGCCAATATCGAAGTCAGCTATCTGCTCCAGCGCATGGAAACCTACCGGGGCTTAGCCATTCTCACCACTAACCTGCCCGACGCCATCGACCGCGCCTTTCTCAGACGCATCCGCTTCATCGTACAGTTTCCCTTTCCCGACCTGTCACATCGCGTGGCAATCTGGCAGCGCATGTTTCCGCCCCAAACCCCCACTGAGGATTTGTCTTTTAAGAAGCTGGCCCGACTCAATGTGGCGGGGGGCAACATCCGCAACATCGCCCTAAATGCCGCTTTTATCGCCGCCGATGCCGATGGACCCGTGAAAATGGAGCATTTACTGGCTGCTGCCCGGAGCGAATATCGCAAGTTAGAGCTTCCTCTCACTGAAGCAGAAATTAGGGGCTGGGTCTAGCAACCCTGCGCTCTAGATTCCAGGGTGCTAGCCAGTGAGATTCGGGCTACTGCATGGCATCCGAGAATTCTCGGTAGAGGACGACTAAGTGTATCGGTAGAGTCTTTAGATATCTCACGAGAGTCTTTGAGTGTCTCGGGAGAGTCTCTACATATCTCGCGAGAGTACTTTAGTATCACGGGAGAGTCTCTAGATATCTCGCGAGAATCTTGGAGTATCTCCGGAGAGACTTTGAGCATCTCGCGAGCATCTTTGGGATTCACCAAAAGAATCTTAACGTTTTAGATCGTCAATGCGGCAAATCGCGATCGCCATGAGAAACTGGAGTCAATCTCTATTTCTCTACCAAGAGTTGCGTTATGATGCGAAGCCCCGCCCCCATCGCCCGCAAGCCCAACTCTGCTTTTTCCCACGCGCCATCATCCAGTACCCGGCTTCCGGCGCGTCCCTTCGAGGAGCCAAATGCCGAGTCTCAACATTCAGCAGACTCAGCCGTACAGGCTTCTCCCGAATCAAGCCTGCCTTTCCCTCAGAATTTAACGACCATTCCCCTCCACCGCCCTGGAGATCCGATCCCGGCAGAATCTGCGCCCCCATCTGTCAATTTTTATATTAGAATTGGGCTACACGGAGATCAACACAAGCCAGAAGCCGCCCGCACCGCTGCCAAGATCACAAGTTCGCCAGAACAGTCGGTGCAGCGGGAAGCCATGCCAGAAGAAGAGGACAAAGAGCTACAGCGGCTCGAGGAAGACGACGAACTCCAGAGGTCGCCAGAGGACTCCATTCAGCGTCAAAGCGAAGAGGACGACGAACTCCAAATGCGCATCGACACCTCTACCCTCCAGCGACAGCCCCAGGAGGAAGAAGAGGATCTCCAAATGAAATCGGAGAACTCAATTCAGCGCCAACCGATTTCCCCCAATTCCCCTGCTCAAGTGGGGAGGCGATCGCCAGAGAAATCCCTCCAGCGCCAACCAGCAGAGGAAGACGAAGAGCTGCAAGCAAAGCCCAAACCTGGACTCCAGCTTCGGGTCAGCTCCCCTAACCGCGCGGGACAACCCCAACTAGGAGGCCAAATTCAGC
>JBHJGR010000103.1:0-6199 GCA_050331615.1 Elainellaceae cyanobacterium | reverse complement strand
CCTCTCACCATCCCTCACCTGGCTCCAAACCCACCTCCTCCTCGCCCTGCGCCACACCCCCCAGGAACTCACCCACCTCCTGTACGGCCTCGACGGACGCTACGTACCCAGCGGTCCATCGGGGGCACCCACTCGGGGACGACCTGAGGTGCTGCCCACCGGACGGAACTTCTACTCGGTGGATATTCGTGCCATTCCCACAGAAATTGCTTGGGACATGGGCCGCCGCGCTGCTGAAGCCCTAATTGAGCGCTATACCCAGGAGCACGGGGAATACCCCCAAACGCTGGGCCTATCCGTTTGGGGCACTGCGACCATGCGGACGGGGGGCGACGACATTGCCGAGGCTCTGGCGCTGCTGGGAGTTCAGCCCGTTTGGGATGGAGCGTCCCGGCGAGTGGTGGACTTTGAGGTGCTGCCAATTTCTGTACTGGGGCGTCCCCGGGTGGACGTGACCCTGAGAGTTTCAGGATTTTTCCGCGATGCCTTCTCGAATTTAATTGACCTCTTCCATCGGGCCGTAGAGGCGGTGTCTGCCCTGAAAGAGTCCGAGGCCGATAACCCCCTGGCGGCTCAGGTGTGTCGAGATAGCCAGCAGTGGCAGGCTGCCGGGCTGACTTTGGAGCAGGCCGTGGGGCGATCGCGCTACCGCATCTTCGGCTCCAAGCCAGGAGCTTACGGAGCCGGACTCCAGGGGCTGATTGAAGCCCAGAACTGGACCGACGATGCTGACCTGGCCTGTGCTTACATCAACTGGAGCAGCTATGCCTACACGGGCACGGGCGAGGGGCGATCGGCTCCCGCAGCCTTTGAGCAGCGTCTGCGGCAGATGCAGGTGGTGCTGCACAACCAGGACAACCGCGAACACGACCTGCTGGATTCTGACGACTACTACCAGTTTCAGGGGGGGCTAACGGCGGCGGTGCGATCGCTCCAGGGCCAGAACCCCACCGTCTATTTTGGCGACCACGCGACTCCCGCCCATCCCCGCATCCGCCAACTGCGAGAAGAAATTGCTCGGGTCTATCGATCGCGGGTGGTCAATCCCAAGTGGATCGCGGGCGTCATGCGGCACGGCTACAAGGGCGCGTTTGAGATGGCCGCCACGGTGGACTATCTGTTTGCTTATGACGCCACCACTCGCTGCGTGGCGGACCATATGTATGCGGGGCTGGCCCAGGCGTACCTGCTGGACCCCGAGGTACAGCAGTTTGTGCAGACGAAGAACCCGTGGGCGCTGCGGGATATGGCCGAGCGGCTGCTGGAGGCCCACCAGCGGGGGCTGTGGTCTGAGGTAGAGATGGAGATGGTGGATCAGTTGCGGGCGATCGCCCATCAGGCAGAGGCCGTCATCGAAGCCCACACCGATCCCGGTGGAACTCCCTGAGGGAAAACTCCACGTCCTCAAGCAGTTTTGGTCCAGTTTCCAGGTTAAGATTTACAGATGCTTGCTGCCCTGACTCAGCGACCTGACAAGATGGACCTAAAATCCCTGATTCGTGATGTCCCCGATTTTCCTAAGCCTGGTATCCTCTTCCGAGACATTACGACCCTGTTGCGAGACCCAGATGGCCTGCGATACACCGTCGATAGCCTGGCAGATAAATTTGCCGATCAGGGCATTGACTATATCGTGGGCATCGAATCGCGGGGCTTCATCTTTGGGACCCCCCTGGCTTACCGCGTGGGAGCTGGCTTTGTGCCGGTGCGTAAAGCCGGTAAGCTGCCAGCCGCGGTTCATGCGGTTGAATACGATTTGGAATATGGGAGCGATCGCGTCGAAGTCCACCAAGACGCCTTTGCGTCTGACAGCCGGGTAATTATTGTCGATGACCTGATTGCAACGGGCGGCACGGCAGCAGCAACGGCGGCTCTGGTGCGGCAGACGGGCTGCAAATTAGTGGGATTTGGCTTTATCGTGGAACTTACCGATCTGGGCGGGCGACAAAAGCTACCCCCCGACGTTCCCGTTGTATCCCTAGTGGCGTATTGAAGTCTGCCTCACGAACCTATGTCAACGTCTGTTTCCCCCAATCCGCAGCAGCTTAGACCGGTTACCAATCGATTCCGGTCGCTGGTAACTAGCGAAACGTCCGTTTTCATTGTTAAGCGCGTGCTGCAGGCCCTCCTGACGCTCCTGCTGGCCTCTGCCCTCAGCTTTTTCATCATCCAGCTAGCTCCTGGCGATTACCTAGATGTGCTGCGGCAGGACCCACGCATTACCCCTGAAACCATTCAAGACCTGGAAACGCGGTTTGGCCTGGATCAGCCGGTTGCCGAGCAATATTTCCGCTGGCTCAGCCAAATCATTACCCAGGGCGACTTTGGCCTCAGCTTTGCCTACCAGCGCTCGGTTACGTCCCTGCTGTTGGAGCGCATCCCCGCTACTCTGCTGCTGTCCATTTCTTCTATTATCGTGACCTGGGCGATCGCCATTCCTCTCGGCGTTATTGCCGCCGTGCACCAGAACCGCTCTCTGGACCGGGGGCTGCGGGTTGTCAGCTACTTGGGTCAGGGGATGCCCACCCTGATCACCGGCCTGCTGCTGCTCTTCTTTGCCCAGCAGGTGGCTCCCCTATTCCCCATTGGCGGCATGACCAGCATCGACCACGCCGATCTCACCCCGGTCGGCAAAGTCTTGGACATTGGTTGGCATCTGATCCTGCCGACCCTGGCCCTGAGCATCACCAGCTATGCGGGGCTGCAGCGCATTATGCGCGGCGAACTCCTCGACGTGCTGCGGCAGGACTATATCCAAACGGCTCGGGCTAAGGGATTGCCGGAGAACCGCGTCATTTACGTCCACGCCCTCCGCAATGCGGTGAACCCCCTGATTACACTGCTGGGGTTTGAGTTTTCCGCGCTACTGGGAGGGGCGTTTATCACCGAAACCTTTTTTGATTGGCCGGGGTTGGGGCTGCTGTTGCTGCAGGCCGTCCAGGCCCAGGATCTCTATCTAGTCATGGGGGGGCTGATGATGGGTGCCGTGATGCTCATTCTAGGTAACCTATTGGCAGATTTGCTGCTCAAGCTGGTTGACCCGCGAATTAAGCTCACTGGAGCCCGATAGCCGCTGGTGGTCTGTCAAGACTAAAAATATAGCCCTACGGGCTAAGGTTTGAGTGTGGAACCCCCACGACGCGCGGGTTCCACACCTCCTCAATGGCCTAACGTGAAAGCGTAACGCCGTAAAGCCCTGCCAGGATTTATCCCAATTTTTAACCGTGATGCTGCACTAGGTGCAGCTTGTAGTCGTGACGCACTGTCCGGCATCGCGTCGACCACTGCCCCGGTGAACCAGATGGTAGCGGTCAAAGCGATCGCCCACCTCATTCAGGTCACGCCCTAAGCTGCTAACGCTGAATCGTGAGGATAGAACTGCTGAGAGATTGGAGGCCAGAAGACAGGCGAGAATGATGCCCGCTGCGTAGAACTTGCCGGTTAGCATAGAGATTTCCGTCGAGAAGTCGCTATACCCTGATACGGAACTGGGGTAAACCGATCAGGACAACCTGCTCTAGAGACCGTTAAGAGTTCACAAAGCCCGTCTCTGCTTGTTTTCAAAGGTTTTGCGAATGGTCCCGTAGCTGGCGACGTCCAGCGGAATTGGTGCTAAACTATTGCCTTCTTTGGCTCCTAGGCTCGCCTACTCTTCGGGCGGGCGCTCAAAAATAATGACCAGCTTGTCGTCTGGCATGCGGCGGCGCAAAAGTTTCAGGTGGCCTTCCGCATCCGAGAGGGTACGGAACCGATCAACCACAATTTTGCGATCGGGCAGCGAGCGGATGATCGCCCAAGTCTTGAGCCTTTCTTGATACAGCATGGTAAGTTTCGGTTCAGGTTGTTTCTTCAGGGAACTACAAACCCACCTCAGGATTGAAACCCGGATGGTAATTGTCAAAACTACCAATACTTTCTCGGAGTTTGCGTAAAAAGGCGTGTGTTGTATATCACATCCTCAAATCTTCCGCAAACATTCTTCGCCAATCTTTTCTGCTAAGGAGTTCTGCTAAGGAGTTCAACACAATTATTTGCTTGGGGGCGCACACTCCTACAGGCTGTGTTTAATTGTGCTTGAGCACCGATGCTCTGGGCGATCGCTCTTCCCAGGCCAGCACCAGCAGGGCATTGAGAATGGCCGCCGCCACTGGCGATCCCCCCTTGCGTCCTTCCACCCGAATTTGGGGCACCGCTGTCTGAGCGAGGGCCGCCTTCGCCGCTTCAACGGCAACAAAGCCAACCGGGGCACCGATTACCAGCGCCGGTCTTGGGGCATTGAGCTGGGAATCGAGAGCAGGGGAGAGGCGATCGCACAGGGCTAGCAGCGCCGTGGGCGCATTACCAATGACGTAAATACCATCGGGATAGGCGTCTAGACAAGCCAGCAGTCCTGACTCGGTGCGGGTTTTGCCAGGATAGGCTCGCTGTACCTGCTCCACTGCAACATGGATCGGATTCTGAAACGTTTTCGCCACCATTGAGCGAATGCCCTGGGCCACCATGCCTACGTCGGTGATGATAGGAGTTTGATGGGAGAGGGCGGCGATCGCCCGATTAATCCCATCAGGACTAAAGCGCAGCAGGGAGGCAAACTCGAAATCGGCGGTGCTGTGAATCACGCGGCGCACGATGGCGTATTCTGCAGGGGCAAAGTGGTGGGAGCCTAGCTCGGCATCAATAATGGCAAAGCTCTGGTGAACAATGGCATGGTCTAGCTCGCTCACGGGATTCCCTCAGTCACAGGTTTGCTTGGTCAGGGAAACCGATGGTGCCGCACGTCCTCGGCATAGGTTTGCACCGCCTGAGTAATGGTTTCCTGCAGGTTAGCGTAAGAGCGGGCAAAGGGGGGCTGCCGTTCCGACAGCCCCAGCACGTCTGCCGTCACCAGCACCTGACCATCGCAGCCCCCGCCAGCGCCAATGCCGATGGTGGGGATAGAAAGTTTTTGGGTAATGCGGGTAGCCAGCTCGCTGGGGATATGCTCCAGCACGATGGCAAAGGCACCGGCCTGCTGCAGGGCGATCGCCTCGGCAAAAATCTGCTCGCCCGCTTCGGTGGACTGCCCCCGCTGCCGAAATCCGCCAAACTGATGAATTGATTGGGGCGTGAGGCCGACGTGTCCCATCACCGGGATGCCCACCTGCACCAGCAGGGTCACCGTCTCAATCAGGGCGGGATGGCCCCCCTCCAGCTTCACGGCCTGCGCCCCGGCCTCCTTCAGCGCCCGCCCCGCCGCCTCTACCGCCTGCTGCAAACTCGCCTGGTAGCTCAGAAACGGCAGGTCAAATACCAGCAAGGCTCGCTGTACGCCCCGCCGCACTGCTTTGGCGTGGTGCAGCATTTCCTCTAGGGTGACAGGCAGGGTCGTGTCATACCCCAGGGTTACCATGGCCAAGCTGTCCCCAATGAGGATGAGATCCACCCCGGCCCGATCCAGCAGACGGGCCGTGGTATAGTCGGCGGCGGTCAGCGCCACAATTGGCTTGCCCTGCTGCTTAAATTGGACCAGTTGTCGAGTCGTGAGTGCCATCGGCGGAGGTTGACAGGTGGGAGCAACTGTCTCCAGATTAGCGGAAAGTTGACAGGAGATCCCTGGCGCTAGAGCACCTCGGCCCGCATCCGGGCGATCGCCAGCGTCAACATCTTGCGGAAGCCGGGAACGTAGGCCCGCCGATTGAATACGTCAAACTGGTTGCGCTCAATCTCGTCCAAAATCTGGCGATAGAGCATGAGGGCGGCCCATACGGGCCAGCGAGCGTCGGGGTTGAGGCGACGAATGCCCTGCTCTGCCTGAGCATAGAACTTGCGGGCGCGGTTGATCTGAAAGGTCATCAGCTCCCGCCAGCGGTCGTCAATCACCCCATTTATCAAGTCCGCCTCGGTGTAGTCAAACAGGGCTAGCTCTTCCAGGGGGAGGTAAATGCGTCCCCGGCGGGCATCTTCTCCCACGTCCCGCAGAATATTAGTGAGCTGGTTGGCAATGCCCAGGGCGATCGCCTCTTGCTCTGGATTGTACTGGTCGTCTGGGCGATTCCAGGGCGTGGTTGACTGGGAGGGATCTACTCCCATGACCGCGTTTGACATCAGCCCCACCGTGCCCGCCACCCGGTAGCAGTAAAGATTTAGCTCCTCAAAGGTTTGGTAGCGGCTGCGGTGGAGATCCATCCGCTGTCCGGCGATCATGTCGCGGAAGGGCTGA
>JBHJGR010000102.1:0-6124 GCA_050331615.1 Elainellaceae cyanobacterium | reverse complement strand
TCAGGCTACTGCCTTTGCGGGAGGCGAAATCACCATCCGAGCCGGAGACATTCGCCTCTTTGGCGATGCCGATATCACAACCTTCGTCAACAGTGGTGCAGAGGGCGGCGGCGACATCACCCTCACCGCCGACTCCATCCTTGCCTTTGACGACAGCGACATCCTTGCCTTTGCCGCCGATGGTCAGGGCGGCAACATCACCGTGAACACACCCGCTTTCTTTGGTGAGGGCTTCACCCTCCTCTCCCTCGACGCCGACCCCGACGAACTGGACGGCAACGATCGCGTCGATATCAACGCCACCGGAGCCTTCAGCGGCACTGTCACCCTGCCCGACATCAGCTTCATCCAAAACAGCCTCGCAGGTTTACCCGCCGGCATCATCAACACCGAAGCCCTGATCGCCAATAGCTGCGTCGCCCGCAACCAAGACGGCAGCAGCACCTTCGTGATCACCGGCCCAGGGGGTTTGCCCCTCCGTCCTGGTGACCTGGCTCCCTCGCCCTATCCCACCGGAGACGTGCAAACCATCCCCGACGATTCCCAATCCTGGCAACCGGGCGACCCCATCATCGAGCCAGACGGGGTCTACCAGTTGCCTAATGGGGAATTAATCCTCAGCCACGAATGCCGTTAACCTACTTTATGCCAGAGCCATCGCCCGACGTACAGCAGCATCGGCATTGACAAAGCCACTACCATACACTGTGTCATAACCCTGCGCACCCAAGTCGTAGGCCGTTTCCATCAAAATATTTTTCACCGATGTTGCCGACAGGTTCCGGTTGGTGCTCCAGACCAGGGACGCCACCCCTGCCACGTTGGGAGCGGCAGCGGATGTGCCACTAAACTTCGAGTCAAAAGTAAAGCCATTGGGGGTTGCATCGGTCGTCAGCACTTCAGACGGTCCCATCAGAGAGAGTCCATATCCATAGTTAGATCCCCACCCGCCGTTATAGGAAATTCGAGTTCCAGGGCTAACAGGCACTCCTGTTTCAGTTTCCGTACCCCAGGAGGCACCGACAGCAACGACATTGCTATACCTGCTCGCCAGTGAGGCTGGATTGCTCAACCTACCCAAGTTTTCGTTGCCTGCAGAAATGATAAATAGTGTGTCTTGCTGAGAGCTAGCGACAAGCTGTTCAAGGGCGGGATCAAGGCCACCGCCCCCCAGGCTCATGTTGATTACCAATCTTTGACCGCGACTGCGAGCAAAATCAATCATATTCGCAGTTGCTTCCGCCAGGGTCTGGTCGCCAGCATTGGCACCTAGAACATCAATGGCAAAGACATCCGACTCCCAGTTGATCCCACTGATGCCAACGCTGTTGTTGGATTCAGCGGCAATGATACCCTGAACTGCCGTTCCGTGGGAGTTATCTCTTGGCCCAAACCGATCGCCAGGCACGTTTCTGAAGAAATCGTCTCCGATGTTATTCGAGTAACTAAAGGTTTCATCAGCGTCTAAATCCCAGTGAAACCCTGCAAACGCATCTACTCCCAGCCCTGTGTCTTGTACACCAACAAGGACATCATCCGTTCCTTGGGTAAAGCGCCAGGCATTATGAACACCCATCATGTGCAGATTCCACTGCTGATTGAAATAGGGATCGTTGGGTGTGACGGATAAATTGAGGGTACGGTCAGCAAACATCACCCGGTCAATACCTTCAAAGAAGATATAGCCACCGTTGCTGAGCTGGACAGTATCCAGCATTCGTGCGCCATCTCCCGTATTGACAGGGGTGAGTGTGTAATTGACGACTTGGCTATATTGGAGATTGCGCAAATCCAGGGTATCAAGATATCCATCACCGAAGTAGACATTGCCGTTTCCTGAGAAGACGTTGTAGGCATAGCGGTAATCCGCCGTAAACCAGTCTGCCTCCAGAGAACCTTCGACAATGTACCATTGACCACTCGTAGTGTTGGTGGACAGGGTTTGACCTGTCAGGCCGCCCATCGTTCCCATACCGTTCAAGTGGTCTTGCTGAAAGACGGCGATCGCCCCTTCAGCACCGCCCACCCAGGCTTGACCAGGGGCCAATCCAGTCAGGGCATCTCCAGTGATGCCCGTGGATGGGTGAATGGGTGAGTGGGTGGATGGGGTTAAGGCATCAATCAACGGACTGGGTTGAGTGAGCGTATCGTCAGGCTGGCCAAGTCCGGCGGTGGTGAGGGCGATCGCCGCTGCCAGGGAATCATTGATGATTTCATCATCTTTGGATGACAGCAAAGTGTCATGGCGCTGAAAGACTTGATTTAACGATTCACCGAGTTTGATGTCCGTGATGGAAGTATAGCCAAGGTTATTGTCGAAGAGGTCGAATTCGTTGCTGGTCGCGTTATTCAGCATGACAGTCTCTCCTATTCCTGGGGAAAAGATGAACAACCAAGAAGCAATAGTTGCTGGCAGTGAACCGCAGTAAACAGGTCGTCAAACTGTTAAAGGCTGGGTTGCGGTTGCTTGATTGATTGTCAGAATAGGAGAGATGCCAGGAGGAATCACGAGAGCTTTCTACCAGGATGAAAGTCGATAGATGCCAGGTTGATGGCAGAAAGCTGCAAAGGGGATCGCCGAAAATCCCGTAATTTTCGAATTAATTTATGAGTTTTCGGAGCAGATCCGATATCCTGTGGCTGGCTTGAATTCAGATACGCCATATTTGCCCCGTTCTTACTCTGGAGATCCCGCTTGGTGCTTCTACCCTACCTCCAACGCTCCCTGATGGGAAGCGCGATCGCCCCGCATCAGCAACACTCAAAGCGGCAACAACGGTAACCGCGACAGATAGCTGGAACCTCGATTCATTGGGCAGCATCATGGCTAATTCCTTGATACCCTGTCAGTATGGCGCTTTTGGAGAAATCGTCGTGCGATCGCCCTTCCCCGGCATGAATCCCTATCTGGAAAACCCGGAGCTGTGGTCTGAAGTTCACAGCCGTCTGGTCGTGGCGATCGCCGATGCAATCGCTTTGCCGCTACGCCCAAACTATTACGTTGCTGTAGAAAAGCGGACTTATTGGGTGGAACCTGATGACAGCGTTTTAGTTAGCGTTCCAGACGTCTCAGTCTTCTCCAAATCAGCAACGAATCGCCAGGAACTACCAGCCGCAACGGCTGTGTTGTCATCTGCCAGCGAACCTCTAACGGTCACAGTGCCGTTGATGGAGGAGGTACAAGAACGGTATCTCGAAATCCGGGAGGTCAAAACGGGTGCAGTGATTACCACCCTTGAGTTACTGTCCCCAAAGAACAAGCGGGCTGGAGAGGGGCGAGACGCCTACCTGCGCAAGCGGCAGCGAGTGTTGGCAAGCTTTACCCATCTGGTCGAAATCGATTTGCTGCGGGCAGGAAAGCCCATGCCGGTTCAGAGTCTACCGCCTGAGGCCGATTACCGGATTTTGGTCAGTCGAGGCGATCGCCGTCCCACGGCACAATTGTACGCCTTCACCCTACGCGACCCGATTCCCAACTTTCCGCTACCACTCAAGGCAGGAGATCCAGACTTACTGGTGGACTTAAATCCGATTCTGGATGGGGTGTATGAAAGAGCCGGATTTGACTTGCGGATTGATTACGACCAGCCGCTCCAGCCCGCTCTGGCTCAAGATGATGGGCCTGGGTAGAGGAGCGATTGCGAGAATCGGGTGTGCGAGCATAACTCGAAAGCACGAAAAAGTGGAACGAACTGCCCGTACAGAAATACCTTGTTCATGCCAGTTGACCCACCGATTGAGTTCAAGTTTATCGCTCTTTGGAGAGGTAGGGCGATCGCTGCGACTGCCCCAACTGCAACGTTTGAATCGCCTGCACTTGAGCCACAGTCCCACTGGCATACTGCTCAATGCTCTGACGCGGGACACGCTTCACATCCAGTTGAAACCGGGCATAAGGCCCCTGTTGTAGCAGTTGAGCTACCCCGTTCCAGACGACCGGAGACTTCGACAATACTCTCATGGAAGTGAACTCGGCTACAATCTGGGGTCGCACTGCCCCACCGCAGCCCGATCGCTTCACAGGGACGACAGCCCGTCCAGAACAGAAATTTGACGAAGGGGGCATAGTGCCGATAGTTCATCCCAGGGCGGCTATCCGTTTCGAAGGCTGCGATAATCTGATCTCGTTCTTCGATGGTGAACGCCATCGGGGGCGTGGGCTGAGTGGCCGCAAGGTCCAGGTACATGCCCTCAAAGGGATTGCCAGCCACCAGTCTGTGCTTCATGCCCCACTTGCAGGCAGCAGAGAGCTGCATCAGGGTGCGGCGGGCCTGGGACTCGGTGGTGACCTGCAGTAGCTCCCGTCGGAACTTAATCGGGTCCTTCAGCCCATCCGTTCGGCACTTGTCCAGATGGGCGGTGACTGGATCGTAGGTACTGTTAATCGTTTTGGGGGAAACGTGGGGCGACTTGTACGCCAGATACTGCGCCTAGATGGCGCGCATGGGGGTAAGCTCCTGGGCCTTCCCCTTCTGGACATGCTCGGGCCGATACTTATCGAGGGTGGGGTCAAAGTTGCCGGAAACAAAATCCAGCTCGATTTGTCGGGCCTTCTGCTCAGCAGCTTTGCGGTTGACGACAGTATCGGGGACACCCAGGCTGAGGTAGTATCGCTGTCCCTGCCAGCTGAAGACGAGCTGTAGGCGTTCGTGGGAAATTTTAATCTGGACGGTCCCCTTCTTCGCCTTGGGACGACGGGGGGATGAGGTGGGACTCGTGGCCATGGATTTCCAGGAATAGAGGGCAAATTCTTCCCCCAAACTTACCCCAAAAATTAGCCTAAAAATGTCCAAATTCACCCAATTTTTGGGGTGCATGTACTAGTTGACACTCGACCAGCGAATCGCGGAAACCCCTGGAGTCATTGGCATCCGGGGATTCTGGTGAAAAGCCGATGGCGGGATTTGAACCCGCGACCGCTCGATTACGAATCGAGTACCTTCAATTTTGAAAGCTATGCTCAGGAGAAGTTTCAAGGATTAGAAAAGTTATCTCAAAAACTTTATCTCAATCCTTATCTCAAAGCCGACCCAACTCTGCAAATTTCAGACTTTTTTGGACATCTTTGGACAAGTTTGGAGCGGTCGAGCACTTGAGTGCTAGTCGAGTGGTTGATCGATAGTTGTGTCGCTGAATACTGGTCACCGGAGAAGGGAGGTTAGAGTTCGACTAGCGGACAACTCAGGTATCTCAATATGATTTCCGATCCCTACCTCTGACGAGCTGTACTAAGAATTGTTAAAGGAGGTTGGAAATTCTTCTGGCAGCGCTGGGTGGAGTTTCCTTTGGCTGCGGCTATCTTCCGGGCCGCAGGACTCACTCGGCTTTTTGCAATCTCGTACCAGATAGGGAAGAATGAATTTCAGCATAAGGTCAGCTAGAGCGACAAAAAATTCTAATCCTTCCTTTACGGTCTGCATCTTCTCAGCCTGAGGCCGCTAAAATTGAGACGGAGAAGAAATCACGAGCGAGTTGTATTCATAGCCACGGATCTGAACCATGCCCAGGAAGCCGTCTGAGTCATCGGAGAAAACCAGTTCCAAGCACAAGCAGAGAGTGCGCTTCATCTTCGAGCCAGACCGCACGTCCCCCAACGGCATCACCTACTCCTGGCTGATTCACGGCACCTACAACGGCAAAGAGAAGGCGGCGACGGCCACTCGGGCTTTCTGGCTCCCCTTTGCCTATGAAGCCACAGGCGAGTATGCCGAAGATGAGCTGAAAGACCTGGCTCAGCAATCGATCTGGCAGATGGAGGCGCAAATTCAGCATTTGCGGGAGAAGTTTGGGCTTGGGGTGGGACCCACCAGCCTGGCCAATGAGCCGCTGGTGTCCTCTGCTTCGGTGGCTGCAACGGCAGATTCCTCCAATGATAAGCCTGCCGTGGCATCCCCTCAGGCCGCAGCGGTGGTTCCTGCGGACACGGACTTGTTTGATGAGTTTGCCGATGTCCTATGAGTGACGCTCATCTGCCGAAAGCGCCCGATTCTGAGAAGGGGAAACAGGTCCGCGAGCAGTATCTTGCTCTGGCCAAGAGCGCTGCCAGAGGGGTTCAGTCCTACGACGAGCTGTACCAGCGGTATGCAGGTCGTCCCGATTCAGCTCAGACCTTGGACCAGGATGT
>JBHJGR010000101.1:0-2216 GCA_050331615.1 Elainellaceae cyanobacterium | reverse complement strand
CCAATTTGGGTGATGGGCTGACGAAGCGAATGTTGCTGCATAGGAAGGAGTGTCGCCGAAGAGTTCATCAGAGTACCAAGGATAAAACTAAGCTCGAACTGCCACCTGCGCCGATGCGCTCCCCACGGTCTACCTTTACTTTACTTTTCTACCAAGATTCGTCGCAGTGCTCCGCCCATAGCCGAAGGCTTGGGGGGTGGTGAAGCAGCGGCGAGTTGAAGTGCATCCCCTAGACAATGCGATAGCGAGAGAAGGGGATAGCGCTGAAACGAGCAAACTGGTACTATTGTTTTGGGAAAAGTTACGGTAATGCGTCAATCCCACATTGAACCTTGACAACAAAGTAGAGGGTTCCCAGCCTGAATCGTGGCTGGGGTAAAACTTTGTGCGTAATAGGTTGAACATACTGATCACCGATTTGTACTTGTTCACTGTCTGCGGTGGGGCGCATCGTGGACATTAAGCAAACAGCCTGTGGAGGCGTTCTGACCGGGGGTATTCGGGCTTGCTCGTTTATCTAGGCGTGAGCCAGTGAAGCAGGAATCGCCGACCATACCCGACAGGGTTGGGGGGAGAGCGTCAAAACAAACAAGAAGCGACCCAGCCCCTCAGACCAGATCGCTCACTCTAGGCTAAATATTCAAGAGGTGTGAAACCCCCGCGCCGCGGCGGTTCCACACTCAAACCTTAGCCCGTAGGGCTATGCATGGCCATAGATAAAAACCAGTGGAATGCGCCCCCCGCCGAGAGGCGCACCCCACCATGGCTACGCTTCCTTATGACCACCTACTTATCAGGTCAGAAGTGGATTAATCGATATAGCCCATAAGAGCTGACGGATTGTCAATTTCGTTGGAGGCAATGGGCCGGTTGCCGGGGAGGGTGCTGCCAGTCATGAGGTCAGCGGAGCTCGCCGCGATGGGGCGATGGCCGGGAAGGGTATCAATTTCAATGACAGTCAGGTCGCTGGCGAAAACGGGGCGACCGCCAGGCAGTGTGCCATCATCGATGACGGCGAGGTGACTGGCTTCAATGGGGCGACCGCCAATCAGGGTACCATAAACCTCAATGTTGCTAGCCGCGACGGGGCGGATACCGGAGGAAGTGATGGTGTCGACGATATCAAGCGCGCTGGAGGCAACTGGGCGGTTTTTGAGCATTGACCCAGAAGGCCGAAGGGCGATCTGATTCTCTTGGGATGGGGTGCTGTTGTCCTGGCCGTTGTCCTGCTCGCCTGCGTTTGCCATTTCCTGATCGGTATGTCCGTTAATTTGGGTCTCTGCTGTGCTCATAACCAGTGCCTCTAGGAATTTGACTCAACCAAACAACATGAACGTGCGATTGTTAGATTTCCTACCATTGTAGAGGGAAGTCTCCTTATCGCAGTCGCTGGAGATTGTCTGACAATATAAGGATTATTTAATGATTATATAAGAGAAGCTGACGTCACACCAAATTTCTTCGCAAGTTACGCCAATCCAAGGTGGCGTGAGGTGGCGTGGCGGCAACCGATGCCAGCATCGGGGTGGACCCGGTGCAGTGACCATCGGTGGGGCACGGTGCGTTCGCCCTGCAGTGCCCAGATCGCCTAGAAAGAGGAAATGGCCTGACCCCATAAGCCCCCAAAAGGTCAGGCACACTACCTGTAAGGACGCCTTCTTAATCGGAAACCAGACGAACAAATTGCCCCCTTGTCTATCTGGCTTCCTCGAATGCGTTCTTCAGAAGTTGATCCTATTGTGCGGTGCAGCAGAGCGAGATACGTCGAGAGGACTACCGAAGTTTGGTGACTTGACAGCACGAATATAGGGCGGTCAGATCCGTATGATTACTTTGCGGCCTAAGAAAGCTCTGTGTTAGAGCGTGGAGCTGAGTGCCTCTGTCACTGAAGCCTCCCCCGAATAGAATTCGGCGGGTTCCCAAACTTGAGTTACGCCTGATGTGAGTTATCTCAAATCCTTGCGTAGCGCGGGCTTCCAGCCTGCGGTGTGACGATGCCAGCAAGCAGGATGCTTGCGCTACGGGGCATCCGGTTCCTAATTCGCATTAGACGTGAGTTAGCTTTTCGGGCGATCATCCCTATCTGGCCAACTGGTTTAGGCTGAATGGAGAACTGCTCTGAGGGTGGTTGAGCCAGCCTGCTTTCAGACGCGCCTACTTGCTCGCAGTTTGTTGACACCATTGCTATGCCTCCATCAAGACCGCTTCCAGCCTTG
>JBHJGR010000100.1:0-14851 GCA_050331615.1 Elainellaceae cyanobacterium | reverse complement strand
GGGTTTATAGGACGGTTGGACTGCCGTTCTCTGGCTGTGGAGGCTTAGGGGATACCCTGCCTGTGATGCAGCAACTCTCAATCGTGAGGTTGGGAAGCTCCCGCTATACCGCTAGCGGTTAGCGGGAGAGGATGTCACTTTCCACCCATGGCCGTCTTTGAGCGCCTTTGGGATGAGCCAGACTATTGCCGGTGGTAGATGCGGGGGATGTGTCCTCTTTATACAATCGGCGCAGTGCTGTAGCGGGGCGATCGCCACATTGCTTTAGCTATTCATTAAAAACCTCTTCATCAAAAACCTCTAATTTCGTTCATTTGCGGTTAATTTCTGAATAATTTGAGGAAATATGCCATGTTTACTCCCTGGAAGTCTGTGCTTCGCAACGTTCTTCGATGCTGGCTTGCTGGGGTGGAATCCGCATCACTCAAGTTCCCCCTCGCCTGGCTCTGCCTGGGGCTCTCCGCCAGCCTGCTGCCCCTGTCTGCTCGCCCCGCCTATGGGCAAACCTATACGGATGTTGAGGGCCACTGGGCCGAATCCTGCATTCAGCAGCTCAGCCAGCAAAACGTGACCAGCGGATACCCGGATGGCACCTTTCGCCCTGATGCAGTGATCACCCGCGCTGAGTATGCCGCTCTGCTGAATCAAGCCTTTCCCACCGTGGAGCCAGAGCGAGAGGCGATTAGCTTCACCGACGTTCCCGATGACTACTGGGGCCAGGAGGCCATTCGCACGGCCTACCAGCGGGGGTTTTTATCGGGATATCCGGGGCAAACCTTTCGCCCCGATCGCCTCATCGAGCGGGCGGAAGCCTTTGTGTCCCTCGCTAGCGGACTGGACTACTCTCTCCCCGCTGCCCCCGAGCCGCTGCTAGCCTCCGCCTTCGCCGACGCCGACGCCATTCCGGCCTATGCAGAAGCGCCCCTCGCTGCCGCCCTCCAGCAGGGCATTCTCATTACCCAACCCCCCGAGGCGGCAGGACGACTCATGCGCCCCAGAAATCCAGCCACGCGGTCGCAGATGGCCGCAGCGCTCTGCCAAATCGCCTTTGAAGATCCGGCGATTCCTGCAGAGTATGTCGTCAATCCGCCCCAGTCTGACGGCGTCGCTCCCATTGCCCTAGACCAAACCTGCACCAACGAAACCATCGGCTATACCATCGGCTATCCGGCGGGATGGCAGACCAATCCAGGGCAGGTGATCGAGTCCTGTCGAGTTTTTGATCCGCAGTCCATCACGCTACCTGAGCAGGCGGAAAGCACCGACGAGGCCATTCACCTCCGTGTCGATAACGTCGCCTTTGACCGGGTGACCCAGGGCAACATTAGCGCGCGTGAACTCTCCCGCCAGACCATCGAGGTGGATGGCTATCAGGCGATCGCCACCGAAAATGAATCCACCGGACGGGGGCTTTTGCCCGAAGGTATGCGCTTTTACCAGTACGCGATTAATCTGGAGGGCGATCGCACGTTCATTGCCACCACCTATGACGTGTCAGACAACCAGTATGAGCGCAACAAACGGGTGCTGGACCAGATGATTAGCAGCCTTGACTTCACCTAAGCGTCGGGGTTCATACCCTGCGATCGCATCTGCGCTTTCAGCCGCTCTAGCTCCTGCGCTACTTGCTCCGCCCGCTGGCGTTCCTGCTCCGCCCGCTGGCGTTCCTGCTCTGCCCGCTGGCGTTCCTGCTCTGCCCGCTGCCGCTCCTGCTCCGCTCGCTCTTCTGGAGACGGAATCAACTCGCCATCTGCAGTAAAGAAACGCAGCCTACTCTCATACACTCCCAGGTAAAGCGTTAGCTGCTCACTCCAGAGCCAGCCCTGCGCCGTTGGTTGAATCGGTTCGTAGCGACCATCCACCAGGTGGAACCCCTCTACCGCAAGCGTATCGGGGTCGAACCAAAAGTAATCAGGCGTACGAAAAATGTTTTGATACAGCGTTTTCTTCGGCCCCTTATCGACCTGTCTGGTTGATCTGGACAGGATTTCCAGAATCAGGTTGGGATACTGACCGTTTTCATCCCACACCGCCCAGCTTCTACGGTCTTTTTTCTCAGTCCCCAGGACCACAAAGAAGTCTGGCCCGCGAAAGTCGCGAGACTTGAGCTGCTGCTGGTTGTAGTAAACCGTCAGATTGCCTGAGACGTAAACATCGTTGCGATCGCGCCACCACCAGCGCAAAATTTGAATCAGCAGATCGATCTGGTCCCGGTGAAAATCGCTTTCCAAGGGGGGCTCATCACTCCAAAGGTTACTGGGAGGCCACTGAACGCCATCGACTTCAGCCGAGTCAGCGGCAAGGGCGGTGGACTGGGACATAGGCAAGGGGAGACGTGACGGCTCTATTATAGGGTTCAGCGCGTATCTCTATCGCGATCAGTTCACCAATGCCTCCAGAAAGCTACTTTTCTGAGGGCCTAATTGAAACCTTAGGCGAGTTTGCGGAAAGAACAGGTACAATTGCACTGATACGACATTGCAGAACACTGCGTCCCCCATACCAGAAGCATCGTTACTGAGGCAAGTCATGACACAAACCAACAGCAACCAATCAGCGACTACCGCCAAACCGGTAGCCACTCCAGCCAATGCGGCAAATAAAGCTGATGTGACGGCTCAAGCAGCACCACCAGCTGAACTCGACGACCAGGCGATTGAAGAGACCTTTGCGGCCCTCAAAACCCTCCTAAGCACCGTGGACAAGCTGCAAAAGGCACGGCAAAACGTCGGCGACATCAAACCGCTGCTTATCCAACTGCTGGACGGCGAGATGCTCTCCGATGAAGAGTTGGAAGAACTTAAAGCAGGCGTCAGCGGCTTGAGCAAGCTGGTCAAGCTCTATAGCGACTATCAGCTTGCCCTGGAGGAAGCGCAGCCTGCTCGTGACCTGCTCGATGACCTGCTCAAGTTTTAGCCAGCCAAGAGGACCTGGAGGCCATGAAGCTAACGCACCTTTCCCAACTGCTCTGTCTAGCCCTGATGGGAGTTTCTGGCGTACTGCTGCCCGCTGCGCCTGGAATGGCCCAGAGCTTGATTGTGCCGGATGAGACATTGGGGGGAGAGCGATCGCAGGTTATCGAAAATTTCGGCGGCTTGCCGGTCGAGGTCATCACAGGCGGTGCCCGACGCGATCGCAACCTTTTCCACAGCTTCGGAGAATTTAATGTGGATGAAGGGCGGGGTGCCTTTTTCTTTAGCCCTGCTGGACTGGCGGCGATCTTTAGCCGAGTCACCGGCAGCAACCCATCCAATATTCTGGGAACTTTAGGCACGTTTGGTGATTCGGCTCCAGATTTGTTTTTGATGAATCCCAATGGGATTATCTTTGGTCCAAACTCCAGCCTGGATGTGCAGGGGTCCTTTGCTGCTGTCACTGCCGACGCCATTCAGTTTGGCGACCAGGGCTTTTTCAGCGCAACCAATCCTGAAGCTCCGTCTGACCTGTTGACGATCAATCCGTCGGCCTTCCTGTTTAATCAGCTTCCACCAGGAAACATTATCAATACCTCTGTTGTACCAGTAGGTTTTCAGGTACCTGATGGTGAGAACCTGCTGCTTTTGGGGGGGGACGTGCTTGTCGTGGGAAGTCAGCTAGGCGCTCTCGGCGGACGGATCGATATTGGAGCTGTGGGAGGGGTTGGCACCGTTGGCTTCGCTACGGATGGTAGCTTGACCTTTCCAGAAAACCTGGAGCGGGCAGATGTTGTCTTGGCGAATGGAGCGCTGCTTGATGTCAGGCGTGATGATGGAGGAGAGATTACCGTCACCGCCCAAAATATTGACCTGACGGATGGTAGCGTCCTGTTTGCTGGCATCACACCGGGCTTTGGAAGTACCGACAGTCAAGCAGGCGACATTGTGCTTAACGCCGTCAATAATGTTCGTATCGCCGGTAGCGGGGTTCTGAATAACGTTTTCACCAACGCAGTTGGGACGGGTGGCAATATCCGCATCACTGCCAGAAACTTGGATGTCCTCAATGGGGCGCTGCTCGATGCCAGTACCCTTGGCGACGGGGATGCAGGTAGCGTCCTGATTACGGCGGGCGATCGCGTCACCTTTGACTTTAGCGATGCCGGGAGCATCGTCGAGGTAGGAGGCGTGGGCGATGGCGGTAACATCGATATCACCACGGCCACCCTGGAAGTGCTCAACGGGGCACAGCTACTCACCAATACCAGAGGCGAGGGCAATGCTGGCAGTGTGATTATCGATGCTAGTGACCGGGCTACCTTTGCCGGCACCTCTACCGATGGTGCGTTTCCCAGCGGTGCTTCCAGTGCAGTCGAAGTCAGCGGAGTGGGTAATGGCGGCAATATCGATATCACCGCTGCCACTTTGGAAGTACTGGATGGAGCACAGCTAGTAGCCAGTACCTTTGGCGAGGGCAATGCTGGCAGTGTGATCATCAACGCCAGCGACCAGGCTACCTTTGCAGGCACTTCTGCCGATGGCACGCTTGCAACGAGCGCCTTCAGTACGGTCGAAGCCGACGGAGTGGGTGATGGCGGCAATATCGACATCAATACTGCAACCCTAGAAGTGCTCGATGGGGCGCAGCTACAGGCCAGTACCGTAGGTGACGGGAATGCTGGCAGTGTCATTATCAACGCCAGCGACCGGGCCACCTTTGCAGGGACCTCTGCTGATGGCGGATTTGTTAGTGCCGCAGCTAGCACGGTTGAAGCAGGCAGTATGGGCAATGGCGGTAACATCGATATCACCACGACCACCCTGGAAGTGCGCAACAGGGCACAGCTACGAGCCAGTACTTTTAGTGAGGGCAATGCTGGCAGTGTGATAATTGATGCCAGCGATCGCGTCACCTTTGATTTTGGGTTTGCCCTCAGTACGGTTGAAGCAGGCGGCGTGGGCGATGGTAGCAACATTGACATCACCGCTGCCACTCTGGAAGTGCTCAATGGGGCACAGCTACAGACCAGTACTTCAGGCACGGGCAACGCTGGCAGTATCATCATCGACGCTAGTGACCAGGTCACCTTGGCCGGCACCTCTGCCGATGGCATGTTCTTGAGTAATGCCTTTAGCACTGTAGAAGCAGGCGGCGTCGGCACTGGCGGCAACATCGAGATCACCACAGCCACTCTGGAAGTCCTCGATGGAGCCGGGCTAACGGCCAGTACCTTCGGCGAGGGAAATGCGGGGAGCGTGATCATCACCGCTAGTGACCAAGTCACCTTTGCCGGCACCTCTGCCGATGGCGCGCTTGCGAGTAGTGCCTCTAGCTCGGTAGAAACAGGAGGAATGGGCAATGGCGGCAACATCGAGATCACCACGGCTACTCTGGAAGTCCTCGACGGAGCCGGGCTAACGGCCAGCACCTTCGGGGAGGGGAGTGCGGGGAGCGTGATCATCACCGCTGGCGATCGCGTCACTTTTGCCGGCCCCTCTGCCGATGGCGAGTTGGTAAGCAATGCCCTCAGTACGGTTGAAGCAGGCGGCGTGGGCGATGGCGGCAACATCAACATCACCACTGCCACTCTAGAAGTACTCAACGGCGCACAGCTTCAGACCAGTACTTCAGGCGAGGGCAATGCTGGCAGTATTATCATCGACGCCAGCGATCGCCTCACCTTGGCTGGGACTTCTGCCGATGGCGCTTTTGTGAGTAATGCCTTCAGCACTGTAGAAGCAGGCGGCGTGGGCGATGGCGGCAACATCAATATCATCAGGGCCACCCTGGAAGTTTTCGATGGAGCCGGTCTAACCGCTAGCACCTTTGGTGATGGGAATGCGGGGAGTGTGATCATCAACGCCAGCGATCGCGTCACCTTTGCCGGCACCTCTGCCGATGGCGGGGTAGCGAGTGGTGCTTCTAGCTCGGTAGTAGGAGGCGCGGGCAATGGCGGCAACATTGATATCACTACTACAGCTCTGGAGGTGCTCAATGGGGCCCAGCTATCTGCCAGTACCTTTGGCGAGGGCAGTGCTGGTAACGTGATTATTAACGCCAGCGATCGCGTCACCTTTGCCGGCACCTCTGCCGATGGCGAGTTTGCAAGTTCTGCCACCAGTGGGGTAGGAGATGAGGGCATGGGTGACGGTGGTAATATCAACATCACGACGACAGTCCTGGACGTGCTAAACGAGGCAGGGCTGGCAACCAGTACCTTGAGCGAGGGGAATGCGGGCAGTGTTATTATCAACGCCAGCGATCGCGTCACCTTTGACCTTGGGTTCGCCTTTAGCACGGTAGAAGCAAACAGCGTAGGCGATGGCGGCAACATCGAGATCACGACAACAGTCCTAGAAGTGCTCAATGGGGCCCAGCTACAGGCCAGTACCAGCGGCGCAGGAAACGCTGGCAGCGTCATCATCGACGCTGGCGACCAGGCTATTTTTGTGGGAGATACCTCAGAAGCTCTAAGTACGGTAGAAGCAGGCGGCGTGGGCAATGGCGGCAACATCGAAATCTCCACGACCCTCCTGGCAGTGCTTGATGGGGCACAGCTAGCGGCTAGTACCGTTGGTGAGGGGAACGCGGGGAGTGTGATCATCGACGCCAGCGATCGCGCCATTTTTGATCTGGGACTCGCCTTTAGCTCGGTAGAAGCAGACAGCGCAGGCAATGGCGGCAATATCGACATCACCACGACGGTCCTAGACGTGCTGGATGGGGCTGCGCTAGTTGCCAGCACCAGAGGCGAGGGAGACGCTGGCGACATCATCATCACCGCCAGGGAGCGGGCCACCTTTGATGCTGGGAGTGCTTTTAGCACGGTAGAAGCAGGCGGCGTGGGCGATGGCGGCAACATCGACGTCACCACGACGGTCCTGGAGGTGCTCGCTGGAGCGGGGCTATTTGCCAACACGAGGGGCGAGGGGAGCGCTGGCAGCGTGATTGTCAATGCCGCCGATGAGGTATTGCTAGTTAACGGGGTAATTGCGTCATCCGTTGAAGCGACGGCTGTTAGCGGCGAGGGCGGTGATATTCGCATTCGGGCTGGAGAAATGAGACTGGAGCGATCGCTGATCACGGCTCAGAGCTTGCTTAGTCCCGATGAGGCTGGTGCAAGCAGTCTTAGCCGTGCCACTCTCGCTTCGATTCAAGGCGATGCTGGAGATGTTCTAATTGTCGTCGATGATGTGCTGACGCTAACCGACAGCGATATTACCACTCAGGCCGTTGCCTTTGCCGGAGGTGAAATCACGATTTGGGCTAGTGATATCCGCCTCTTCGGCGACTCCGACATTACCACCAATGTTCAGAGCGGCACTGCGGGGGGCGGCGACATTATCCTGACTGCTGACACCATCCTTGCTTTCGACGACAGCGATATCCTGGCTTTTGCCGCCGACGGTCAGGGCGGCAATATCACTGTGAACGCACCAGCCTTCTTTGGCGAAGGCTTCACCCTCCTCTCCCTCGTTGCCGCCCCGGCTGGACTAGACGGTAACGATCGCGTCGATATCAACGCCACTGGAGCCTTTAGCGGCACCGTCACCCTGCCCGACATCAGCTTCATCCAAAACAGCCTCGCCGGTCTCCCCACCAGACTCATCAATACCGAGGCCCTGATCGCCAATAGCTGCGTCGCCCGCAACGAAGACGGCAGCAGCACCTTCGTCATCACTGGCGCGGGCGGTCTGCCCCTCCGTCCTGGTGACCTCGCCCCATCGCTCTACCCCACCGGAGACGTGCGCACCGTTCCCGCAGAAGACGCCCAATCCTGGCAGCCTGGCGACCCCATTATCGAACCCGATGGCGTCTACCAGCTCCCTAACGGCGACCTGATCCTCAGTCACGCCTGCCGATCTCCCCGGCGATGAATTCCTCACAGTTCCAGTAAGTAGGTCGACACAATTAAATTCATGTTAGAAAACCGGGGCGCTCCCCCGGTTTTCTAACCTTCGTTTTTCAACGCAGTTCCAGTAGCTGCCTGACTGCTGCGCGAATGAACGCCTCGTCCTCAGGATTTTGGTAGGGGTTACCGGCCCGGTGGCCCCAAATGGAAGGGATGGGGCGATACTCGGCGTTGGGGATCAGAGCCGCCTCGGCAGCGCAGTCCTCCGGGGTGAAGTACAGATCCGTCGCCGCAGGCATCACCAGGGTTTGGGCCTGAATGGCGCTCATGGCCTTGGCGTAATCGCCCTGGTAAACCGGCGTATCGCTGATGTCGCACCGCAGCCAGGTGTCAATCATGGCAATCAGGTTGTGGGGATCGCGCTTGCGGTAGCCCGCTTCCCAACTGCGCACCAGGTAGTCTTCTAGGGAGTCATAGCCAAACTGGCGGTAGAGCTGCTGCCTGTAGAAGGGTTGGGAGGCGGCCCAGCTAGCATAGATGCGGGCATAGGCGCGATAGCCCCGGTCGGGAATGCCGCTAAACCGATGGCCATTCCAGGCGGGGTCGGCAGTCAAGGCCGCTCGCAGGCTTGCCAAAAAGATTTGATTATGCTCCGTGGTTTTGGCCGTCCCGCACAGGGCCACAATTCGCTCCACGCGCTCGGGATAGTGGGCGCCCCAGTAGTAAGCCTGCTGCGCCCCCATCGACCAGCCATAGACCAGCGCCAGGGTTTCCACGCCAAACACCTGCCGCAGCATCTGCTCCTGGGCACGGATATTGTCCCAATGGGTAAACCAGAAACCGTCCTCCGCCAGACCGCAATGGGGGCTATTGCTGGGAGAAGTGGACAGGCCATTGCCAAACTGATTAGGGATGACGATGAACCAGCGCTCAGGGTCCAGGATGCGATCGCCCCCAATGAGCCAGTCAATATCGGTATGCTGTGCCCCGTAGGAGGTAGGGTAGAGGATGACGTTGCGGCGATCGCCCGCCAGCTCCCCATAGGTTTGATAGACCAGGGTCGCCTCCGGCAGCACCGCCCCACACTGGAGTTCAAACCGCTGGATGGAGAAGGACTGGGCCGATGCGGTCATGAAACGGCCTGCCCCAAGCTACCAACGATGGAGCGGTTCGCGTAAACGTAGCCCGGAGCAATGTGAGCAAAGTGCTCGCTGAGCTGGACGTGGGCGGCGGGCAGGTGGTGGAACGGAATGGAGGGATAGAGGTGGTGCTCGGTGTGGAAGGGCATGTTCCACATCAGCAGCTTGATGGGCCAGGTAGTGAGCGTGGTGCGGGTGTTGGTTAAGGGATTCTCGTCGTGGGAGCAGCCCGTGTGCTCCGCCAGCAGAATCATCCGCAGAATCGGCTGCCCCACCGCCAGCGGCAAGACCCAGTCCAGCAAAATCCACGGCTCCCGAGTTGCGATACAGAGGGCGATCGCCCCACTATAAACGCTAAGCTGCAGCCAGGTGGAGCGCATCACCTCCGAGCGGGCCGACTCAGCAATATAGGGCATGTTGGCCGTATTGCCCGTGGCTATGCGCCAGTGGCCTTTGATCTTGCCAATCCACCAGGGGATGCCGCTCACCTGCCACAGATACTCCAGGCGGGTGGTGGGCTTGGGGTCTTCTAGCTCGGGGTCTTTGTCGGGAATTTGGGTGTAGCGGTGATGCCACTTGTGGTAGCGCCGATAGAAGGTGCTGTTGTAGAAAGAGAGCACCCCCGCCAGCCAGCCCACGCCATCGTTGAGCCAGTTGCTGGCAAACGCGGTGCGGTGGACGCACTCGTGCACTGCGGCGAACATCGACGCCAGGCTAAAGCCGTAGACTACCAGGGCGGGCAGGGCGATCGCCCAGTGCTGCCGCTGGGTGGCCCAGAGATAGCCGCTGATGACCATCACGGTCAGGTGACCCGCCAACTGGAGGCCGCCTTTGAGGTCGGAGCGAGCGTTGAGGGCTTTGAGATCAGCGGCAGGCAGAATTTGCCTGGGATTCGATTGAGCTGGCGGTGAAGTCATGGCGATCGCCCCTTTGAGCTACGGGCCGGAGCAGTCAGCGCTGCGTCCGGCAGAGAGGTGTAAGGTAAGTGAGTACTGTATTGTCTGGGAAGGCATCCAAAACTCCGTCAGTGGTTTTGGAGCGCTAAATACCACTAGATACCAATTTAATTGGTGCATCGGCAAGGGTGGGGCGATCGCCGCGATAAAATGAGCGACTGCATCGAAGCCATCCAATCGCCCAGACTTCTGGTATCTATAGATTTCGGTCGCTTTTCCCCAGAGGAGTTGCGCCGCCCAGTTGTCAGCAAGTTTTGATTTTCAGCCGCCCGTTATTGCCTCAACCGCTATGCCCATCCCCTCACTGCTGCCCTACCTGGAGCCGCTGCTGCCCGGCCGCAGCAGACGACTCAGGGCGGCGTAGCGCTGTGGGTGGCGCAGTCGGCGCGATCGCCCCTGATTGCCTGCCTCACCCAGGCCGGCCTGCCGGTGATGCCCTGGGACGATGGCTCTCCGCCCCCGTTTTGTCCCGAATGATACAACAGCGATCGCCATCCTTCGAGAGATTAGGGGATGTTCCGTAGGAGGCAACCGCTGATGGTCGCGACCCCATCTGCCCCAGAAACCATTGCCAGCTGGATCGAGTCTCTGCAAGAGCAGGGCATCAAGTATGTGCGCTTTGAACTGCCGGATTTGCACGGCGTCTCGCGCCTGAAGGTCATTCCCCTGGCAAAGGTAGAGCACTATGCCCGTAAAGGACTCAACCTGTATGGCGGCACCCTGGCGCTCGACACAGCGTCGTCGGTCGTGCCAGCTTCGGGCTACCACGAGGAGCGGCGATATTGCGACCAGCTACTGTTTCCCGACATCAATAGCTGTACCCCGGTGCCCTGGATGGAGGGTACGGCAAAGGTGGTGTGTGACGCCTACTGGAGCCCCGAGGAACCCCTGCTGGGTGCGCCCCGCTACGTGCTCAAGTCGCTTCTGGATCGGGCCAAGCAGCTCGGCTTTGACGTGATGATGGGCCACGAATTTGAGTTTTATTTGCTTGATGCCAAGACCCACCAGCCGCTGTTTGACGGGCTGCACATTTTCAACCACATCCGCAACCAGTATGTGCCCGAGATTTCCCACATGCTGGACTATCTACAGGCAGCAGGGATTGACGTGATTACCCACAACTGCGAGTACGCCCCCTCCCAGTTTGAAATCAACTACGGCCCCGGCGTGGGCATCCAGGGGGCCGACAAGGGGTTTACCTTCAAAAACGCGGTCAAGGAAATCGCCCACCATTTGGGCTACCACGCTAGCTTCATGTCCAAACCCTTTGCCGGGATGGCGGGCTGCTGCTGCCACTTCCATCTGAGCCTCTGGCGGGAAGGAGCCAACGCCTTCTTTGACGCCGACGCGCCCAACGGCCTTTCGGCAACGGCGCAATCTTTCATTCAGGGCATCCTCGACCACGCCCCGGCAATGATGCCGCTGATTGGACCCACGCCCAACTGCTACCGCCGGCTGAAGCCCCACACCTTCGCCCCTTCCAACCTTAGCTGGGGGATAGAGGACCGCACGGCAATGGTGCGGGTCAAGGCCACGGGCGACGAGGGGACCCACCTGGAGATGCGGGCCGCCTCCGGTCTGAGCAACCCCTACCTGACCGCCGCCGCGACCCTGGCAGCGGGGCTGCTGGGCATGCGGGAGCAGCGCAAGCTCCAGCCGATGGCCGACGGCCCCAGTGAGGAAGACCCCAGCCTGCCGCCGTTCCCCAAAACTCTGGACGCAGCGCTAGACGCGCTGGCCGCCGATGCGCCGATGCAGGAGATGCTGGGGGCGGAGTTTTGCCATCTGTTCTCCACGGTGAAGCAGTTTGAGCTGGCGCGGTTTCACGACCATATTACCGATTGGGAAGTTGCAGAATATCTAGAGGTTTACTAAAGAGGTTGACTTATCGGCAATGAAGACGCAAACAAGAGCATCTACAACGGCAGAGCAAAGGGACCAGTTTTACCGCGATGGCTTTTTGGTGGCAGAAAACCTAGTGGACCCCCCTTGGGTTGATCGGCTGGTGCAGCGGTTTGAGCCGCTGTTTGCCGGTGAATTTGAAACGGGGGTCTATCCCGACGAGTGGCACTGGAACCCTTACCTGGGCAAGTCGGGAGCTGCGGGGCAGATGACCGGCGTGTGGAAGTGCGATCGCACCCTGGCCGCCGTCATCCTCTCCGCTAAGATAGGCCAGATCGCCGCCGCGCTGGCGGGCTGGTCGGGGGCGCGGCTGCTGTCGGACGGCATCTGGCTGAAGCCGCCCGGAGCCAAGGAAACCACCCTGCACCAGGACTCGATGTACATCAACTACCACACCCCCACCGAGCTGATTGTGTGCTGGGTCGCCCTCAGCCATGCCGTTATCGGGGCCAGCACCATCGAATACGCCCGGGGGTCGCACCAGTGGGAGCTGTCGGCAGCGGTGCCTGAGTTTCACAACCAGAATAGAAGCTACCGTTCGGAGATGGAGCAGGCCGCCAAACTCGCTGGCGTCCAGCAGCCGGAAGTGGTCCAGCTCGACATTTCCCCTGGCGGCGGCGTCTTTCACCACGGCCACATCTGGCACGGCTCTGGCGCGAACACGATGGACGTGGTGCGCCGCAGCATGGTGCTAGCCTACATTCCCGCTGAAGCTCGCTTCAAGCCCTTTGGCTCCTACGTTCCTGGTGGATACATCGCTGGAAAATACAAGCGCCCAGGCGACGACACGATGGACGAGAGCTTCTTCCCTATCGTCTGGCGCGAGGATGGCTATCGCACGCCGTTCCTGGCTGACTACTGTGGCGATGCGCTGGTTTGATGGCTCAGGTGCTCCTTGAAGCGGCAAAAAGTCGTGTCTTCAGGAGTCGGTGTTCAGGAGTCAGTATTTGATCCCGGTCATGCTCCTGACTCCTGAATTCTGTATTCTTAAACTTCATCGTAAGTAGAACTGCGTTGAAAAACGAAGGTTAGAAAACCGGGGGAGCGCCCCGCCGGTTTTCTAACATGAATTTAATTTTGCCGACCCACGTTATCCCGGCTTCAGTGGTTATCCTATGCAGAATTCACTTCCCAAACCTCGGCTTGCGGACCTTTCGATTACCCCTGCTCAAATCGACCAGTTCCATCACCAGGGCTATCTGATCCTCCCCGATCTGCTGACCCCTGAGCAAATCGATCGCATCGTCGATCGCTTCGACCCCATTTTTGCCACCCAGTTCGACACCGGCGTCTACCCCGACGAGTGGTATGGTCGCCCGGGCCTCAGCCAGCCCAACGCCACCCGCCAGATGACCGGGCTGTGGCGGTGCGATCGCACCCTCGCTGGCTTCACGCTCTCTGGGGCGATCGCCCGGATTAACGCCCGCCTCATGGGCTGGGATGCCGCCCGTTACGGGTTTGACGCCTGCTGGATCAAGCCCCCCGATGCGCCGCCCGTTGCCTTCCACCGCAATAGCGCCTACGTTGCTAGCCTGGAGCCCACTAGCGTTGTTACCTGCTGGCTGGCCCTCAGCCACGCCACTGCCGCTGCTGGCACCCTGGAAGTCGTCCCCGGCTCCCATCGCTGGCGCTGCACCGATCGGGTCCGCTTTCTCCACGCCCCCCGCGACGACTACCGCGCCCCCCTCTGGCAGGCCGCCAAAGAGGCGGGCGTTCCCTCCCCGGAAATTCTCCCCATTGAGCTGCCCCCCGGCAGCGCCATCTGCTTCCACGGCGACCTCTGGCACGGCTCGGACTGCAATCAAACTTCAGACCAGACGCGCCGCAGCCTTGCCGTCAGCACCCTGCCCGCCGCTGTTCAGTTTCGGCCCAGCAGCGACCAGGGCTACATTTTTGGCCGCCATCGCCGCAGGGGGGAAACCGAGCTAGACGAAAGCTTTTTCCCCATTCTGTGGAGCCAGGACGGCTACCGCACTGCGTTTCTGGAAGATTATCTCAAAGGCTTTGATCCCTATGCCCGCTAAAACCCTCCGCCTCGCCAGCTTTGACATTGGCACCGACGACCTCAAGTGGTGGGCTCCCGAAGTTTTGGAGCGCTACCCCGGCGGCTTCTATGAAATGCACCAGCAGCTCTTTGACGAGGTTTGCCGCCACAGCCAGCCCGAAGACCTGGGCGGCGTCGAGCTAGCAGCCGTTGAGCTGGTCAAGTTTGAGCCCCGCCAGTTCCACTATCCCAGCGATGCTGACCTGGAAACGCTGGACGGCATCGTCATCTCCGGCACCGCCAGCGGAGCCTATGACCCCGACGACTGGATCACTCGCCTGAAGGAAGTGCTGCGCGACTACCATCAGCGCCAGATCAAGCTATCCGGCTTCTCCTTTGCGCCCCAAATTCTGGCCCAGGCTCTCGGCGGCAAAGTCGAGCGCAATCCTCCCGGCAGCGAACTCTCTGTGGTCACGATTCAGCTCAGCGAGGCGGCCCGCACCTACTTTGGCTGCGATCGCCCCTCCTATGCCATCCAGGTACACCACAATGACGGCATCACCCAGCTCCCCCCCGGAGCCGTGTCTCTGGGAACCAGCGGCGTTACGGAACACCTGGGCTGGATGCTGGGCGGTCACATCCTGGCTTTCTCCGGTCATCCCGAATACTCCCGCGACCCCTGGGTGCTGGAGCGCATGATGCTGGCCGAACGACGCGATCGCCTGGTGGCAGCCCAGCACATCGACTATGGCCTGCGGGATCTGTGGAACCCTACGGATTATGTGTGGCAGACCCAGCAGCAGTTCCGCTTTTTCCTGGGGCAGTGCCGGCTTTGACCTACCGTTGATGTTAAGCCACTATTCAGGAATGGCCGCTTTGCGGGGCCGACGGCCAAACCGCTGCCCCATGTCGTCTACCAGGGAATCTAGCCCGCTGCCTTCACCGTGGGCTTTGGTATGGCGTTGACACTCCCCATAGCTAAAAGCTAGGGGATTCTTGGTTCATCCACCATCCTTAAAACTGATCTGAGAGTTTTATCTCAAACTCCGCAACCCCTCACCAAATAGCCGCACCAAAATGGTCAAACTATCTAGATGTTGGG
>JBHJGR010000099.1:0-2147 GCA_050331615.1 Elainellaceae cyanobacterium | reverse complement strand
TTTCTGGGATAACTCTGGTGTAGAGGGTATTATCCAGACAGAATCTGGATAACTCCGATATAGGGGTATTATCCAGATTGGATCGGGATAACTCCGGCCTGGAGGGTATTATCCAGATCTTGAGTGCTGAATAATATAGTTGGGCTGCTTCATACCCTGATGGGGGCAGTACATCAAGGGTATCTATGAGTGTCAAAGGTTAATCCGCATTAAGGTTATCTGTGTAGCATTGCTTCGAGGGTGTTGGTGAGGCGACTCTCTGCGAGATGGCGAAGCCAAACGCACAAACAGAAATTACGCATAAAATCAAGGCAGAGTTTCATGCGACAGATATGCTAAAAACGCTTTGGGCTACAGTTCGGCAAGGAAAAATTGAGCTATTGGAGTCAGCTGAACTACCAGAAGGGGTAAGGGTATTGGTGACAGTTTTACCCGATGACGAAGCTGAGTTTTGGTTGAGCGCAAGCCAAACCTCACTTGATGCAGTCTGGGATAATGCCGAGGATGATGTTTATGCCCAGCTACTCTAAGCATGACGTTGTTCTAGTGCGCTACCCATTCTCAGACCTATCGAGTTCCAAGGTAAGACCTGCTGTTGTTGTGAGTACGTCACATCCATCTCAAGATATTCTCATTACGCCTCTGACAAGCAAAACAGGCTCCTTAATGACAGGGGAGTTTGTGTTGTCTGAGTGGGCAGCAGCAGGATTGAACGTAGCAACCGCAGCCAAAAGAGGTGTGTATACAGTACATGAAAGTTTGGTAATCAAAGTGATTGGTCAATTGGCTAAGGTCGATGCGGATCAACTTGAGCAATCCTTGCGAGGATGGTTAGGTTTGTAGGATATTTGAGCAGCGCCGTCCAACACTGCGTTGGTGCGGACGGAACAGAGGTTATCGATGAGAGCCTGAGGGTATCTGCCGCCACACAACTTCACCGTTGGGCGGCTTGTAGGTATTCAGCACTAGGGGTTGACAAGAGCCGCAGTAGGAGTAAGGTGAAGCAATGACCCACACCCCTTGCCCGGAACGCAGCGCGCTAGAGCAGACCCCGCACTCTGTGCTGGTGGAGATAGTTCTGCAACAACAGCAGGTGATTGAAGGATTTACCCAGGAAGTTGAGCGACTGAAGGCCATCGTCGAGCGCGATAGCCGCACGTCATCGAAGCCCCCCTCCAGTGACCTGCTGCGGCGCTCTGAGAAGAAGGAGGAAACGGCGGTAGAGGACGAGTCCCAGGGGGATGCCAGTCCAACTGGGAAGCGCAAGCGGGGTGGACAAGCTGGACACGAGGGTAAGACCCGCAAAGGATTTGGTCGAGTGGACCGCTACGAAGTGGTGGAACCGCAGGTGTGTCCCCACTGTGGGGGTAGCCACATTGAAACAGCCGGACGCAGCTATCGCCTCTATCAAGTGGCCCAACTGGTGAAGTGCCCGATTGAGGTGGTGGAGTATCAGCAGTGGCGGGGGCACTGTGGGAGGTGTGGAGAGCAGGTGGAGGCCCCGTTACCCGCCGATGTGGTAGCTGGACAGGATTTAGGGGTGAGTCTGCAAGCGATGCTAGTGTGGCTGGGACACTACGGACATCTCTCCTATGGCAAGCAGCAGGAATGGTTGCGCGAAATCGGTGGGATTGAAGTGGGGGTAGGCACGTTGCAGGCCACCACGAAGCGGGTTGCTGGGGCGGTTGCCCCTGCGGTGGAGGCGCTACAGCAGGGGGTCAAAACGCAACCTCAGGTGCAGGTGGATGAAACGCCGTGGTTGGTAGACGGGGTCAAAGAATGGCTATGGACAATTAGCGGTGAAGGATTTAGCCTGTTTCATGCTGGCGATACCCGCTCCCGTGGGGAGTTGGAGTTTCTGCTGGGACAAAGCTTCTCAGGGGTGCTCGTTTCCGACGACTACAGTGTCTACAACGGCTATCCGGTTGCAGCGCAGCAGAAGTGTTTGGCTCACTTGCTGCGGCATTTTAAGCAAGTGGCCAAGCTAAAGCAACCGCACCAAAGGACTCTGGCCGAGGTGTTCATTGAGTTGATTGGCGAAGCGTTCAGCCAGCATCGACACTATCGGCAAAGCAAAGAACGGCAGGTTTATGACCACTGGGTGGCGGGATTCAAAAGTCGCTTGAGTGAAGCCATTGAAGAATGGC
>JBHJGR010000098.1:0-5598 GCA_050331615.1 Elainellaceae cyanobacterium | reverse complement strand
CCCTGGGGAAGGTGAACGAGCAGATGTCGCCCCGTTTCTTGAACCGAGGTCGCCCCCCGCGTTTGCCGTTCTTGTCGGGAACCCGCCACCGCTTCCAGGCTTTGTCTAAACGCATCAAGTTCTGCTGCTGGCAGTCGGCATAGATGCCTTTGTAATCAGGAAACAGTTCCTTGGTTTGTTTGAGTTCAGATGCCTGCGAGTAGTAGGTGACTTCATCGGGAATCTCGCCAATCGGCTCAGATTCGAGACTACAGCGGTCAATTGGAGAGCGAGTTTGATTCAGCCAATCCAGCCGCTGACCCAGCGCATAGTTCCAGTGCCGACGCAGCAATTCACCCCAGGTTTCCATCGTGGATGCCTGTTCGGGGGTGGGATTGAGGCGGTACTGAAAGGTAAGAATTATTGTACTATTCTAGCATAGAAAAACAGGTGAAACCCATACACGTCAATGCTTTAAGGAAATCAGGAGGGCATCGTACCCTCCTGATTTCCGCTCCTATCCCCCTCGCCGCTAACCCTTCGGGTATAGCGGGAGTCCCCCGGAGGTAATGATGGAAGCCAGCAATCCAGCCCGTATCGAACCGCGTCAATCGATTAGCAGGGGGTTAGAACGCCTCAGCGGATCTGAATCTGTGAAAGTTTGAGAGAGGTGCGATCGCTCCTTGCCTTATTTTCTCGGGGAATGCGCCCCCGCCTGGGGCACTTTCCCTATACACAATGCAGCGTGCTTGAGCCCTTAAGAGGGAACAACCTTTAGAAGGGGATGTCATCGTAATCTGCTTCTGTGACTGTGGGAGAACTGGGAGCTGGTGCGCTAGGGGCGGGCATATTGGGAGGCGCTACTGGAGCTGCTTGCCGTGAGGTATTGGCATTACTGGGTACGCTGGATACCGAAGAGACAATTCCTGACCCTTCTCCTCTTCCTAGCAAATGGATGCGCTGGGCAGTGAGTTCGGCCCGCTTCTCGCGAAACCCCTCGGGACGTTCAAAGGTGTTTATATTAAGGCGGCCTTCGATGACGAGGCGATCGCCCGGACGGTAGTGCTCCTGAATTTCCTGGGCAAGATTTCCCCAACCAATGACCTTGATCGTCTCCGGCGGATCATCATCCCGTAGCCCCTCAAACTGGACCATCACTTCGGCGATCGGAGTTTGGGTATCGGAAGTATAGCGCAGTTGGGGGTCCTGAACCACTTCCGCCATCAAAATAAAGCTATTCATAGATGCTAATCTCCTGGCTTAAATACGTCCTTATAGCGATCCTAAATGATTCGTGAAACGGGCTGTGAGAGGTAAAGCAAATGCGGTCTGCTAAAAACCATGCTTTGCCATTTAAATAACCCTCCTCCGGAAAATAATAGAGTTTTCTGTGTAGTATAGCCCTGCAGGCTCAGGTTTAAATGTGGAACTCCAGCGTCGCGGGGGTTCCGCATCTCTTGAATGTCCTAACGCGAAAGCGTAGCGCCATAAAACCCTATTTCCTTACCCAGAGCAGGCTTCAATCTTTTACCTTGCTAAAGTCTTAGTACTACTATACTATATCAACAGGAATTTTCTACCCAAGCAATCAATTTATTTGGAGCCAGACGATCGCTGAGGAGTTTGGCCTAGAGAGTTGAGCCGGGCAAATGCATCGGTTGAATTGAACCTGATAGGATCTAAGAGTTAACATGCAAGCAGTAATTCCCCATACCCGGCGGGGCAGACGTTCCCATATGGCTCTGGATAATTTACGTGACCTGTATCAGCAGGTGATTTTAGAACGCTACAAAAAACCACGCAACCGCGGCAAGACCGATCCAATTCACCGCTACCAGAAGGGGCACAATCCCTCCTGTGGCGATACGATCGAGCTAACGCTGCGGCTCAATGACGCCGAAGATCGCATTGAAGAAGTCAAGTTCGATGGCGAAGGTTGCGCTATTTCAATGGCGTCTGTTGATCTGATGGCGGATGCCCTCAAGGGCAAAACCCTTCCCGAAGCTCTGGAGATGGTGCAGAAATTTCAGGCCATGATGCGGGGAGAAGCCGAATTTCCGTCTAACCTGCGTAAGCTCAACGTCATGCAGGGCGTTGCCCAGTTTCCGGTGCGCATTAAGTGCGCCAACCTGTCGTGGCATACGCTCAAAGCGGCAATTGAGCAGGCTGCCGAAGCCCAGGCTGAGGGCTTTGTCAGTAATGAATGACCTAAGCAGGAATATCTTTAACGCTTTAGTAACGACCTGAGATTGGGAACTATGCCAACAATGTCAGATTTTCTGGAGGCGGCCAAATGGTCAGGGGGATTAACCCTGGCGATTGGTGTGCTGACCTTATTAGGGTTCGTCTTCAAGTGGGGTATCCGCTTTCGGCTGGTAGGTGTTACCGGCTTTCTGACCGTCCTGACGGTCGGCATTTTTGCTCTAGGGCTCGTCCCCTTCACCAGGACGGTGGTCCCTGGTGCGGTTCGCTTCTCTAGGATTTATGATAACGGCGCAACCCGGGCAGTGATTGCGGTTGCCCCTGACATTACTAAGTCGCAGCTTCAAGCAACCATGCAGCAGGCCGCTAGCGATCTCTTCTCGCCAGGGCGGATGGGCCAGTCGGGGCAAGACCAGCTAATAATTCGAGTGCGTACTGTACTCCATCCAGAGGACGGTGTCTCTGAGCTGCTGTATCTGGGGGAGATCAGGCGATCGCTCCAGGTGCGTGACGATGAGCAGATCGATATCCACCTCTATCCAGACGCCGTAGCACGACTGCCCGAAGCTCCATCTGCCCTTCAGGAAGATGTCCAGACCGAGGCGGCTGCGGCTGAGAGCCCTGGAGAGGCTAGTGCGCTTTCCTCATCGTAAGTGCTTTTGTCGCTGACTAAGCCTATTGATTGGGGGCAAGCCTCCCAAGGAACTTCACCAAATCTGGTGGGCGGCAACCTGTATTGAAGATCACATTTTCCCTCCCGTCATCGCGACGCAGGAGGATCAGTGTTCTATAATCGTTTCTCATGAATTACTATTCGTCCCGTCAATTACTGGAGGGTGCAATGCCCGGTAATGCCTCTACCGACTTACCGACTGTCTCTACTGTAGTGACCACTACCCTGGCTCCTGCTCAGGTTATGCGTGGAGTAAAGGCGCTCAGTCAGGCGCGGGCAGCGATCGCCTCCCTGGGACGGCGTCCGCTCATCGTTGGCGGCGATCGCACCCTCTCTGCTGCTGCTCCTTTCCTGAAGCCTGTGCTGTCCCAGGGGTTTACCGCAGCAACAGCAGTCTATGGGGGCGAGTGTAGTGAAGCGGGGCTGGAAGCGCTCAGACGGGCGATCGCGGTTCATCGGGCAGACCTGGTCATCGGAGTCGGGGGGGGCAAGGCGCTAGATGCGGCTAAGCTGGTGGCGCACCAGAGCGAGCTGCCCATCGTCACTATACCGACTTCGGCGGCGACCTGTGCTGCCTGGACGGCCCTCTCTAACGTCTACTCTGACGTAGGAGCCTTTCTCTACGACGTCTCCCTGCCCCGCTGCCCCGATCTCCTGGTGCTGGACTATGACCTGATTCAAACCGCCAGCCCTCGTACCCTCATTGCCGGAATTGGAGATGCTCTAGCGAAATGGTACGAATCCTCGGTGAGCAGCGGCCATTCGGAGCAGACCCTGATCATTGCTGCCGTTCAGCAGGCGCGAGTGCTGCGTGACATCCTCTTGCAAAAGTCCCTAGCGGCTCTGGAGCAGCCGGGTGGTGCCGCTTGGCGAGAAGTCGTTGATGCGTCGGTTCTGCTGGCCGGTGTCATTGGTGGTTTGGGCGGTGCCCAATGTCGCACGGTGGCAGCCCATGCCGTTCACAATGGTCTTACCCATTTGCTGGAAAGTCACCCCATTCTCCACGGCGAAAAGGTGGCTTACGGCATTCTCGTGCAGCTCCGCCTGGAGGAGCTGGTGCAGGGAAATCTGCTGGCTGCCACGGCGCGACAGCAGCTCCTGACCTTCTACGAGCAAATTGGTCTGCCCCGATGTCTGGCCAGCCTTGGGCTAGAGTCGCTGACCCTGGCCCAGCTACAGCAAGCGGCGGAAGTCGCCTGTCAGGCATCGTCCGACATTCATCGCCTGCCCTTTGCCGTGACTCCCGCCGACCTGATGGCGGCGATGGTGTCTACCACGGCCGTCAGCTCGGGCTCTCGCAAGGGCGATCGCGAGAGGCCACAACCATCTGCCCGTCCATTTTCACCCAGCAGTGAGGGTTCCCCATGAGCCTAGATTGGATTACCCCCGCCGATCGCTTGAGTGCATTACCGCCCTACGTATTCGCTCGGCTGGACGAACTCAAAGCTCGCGCCCGTGAACAGGGTCTGGACTTAATTGACCTGGGGATGGGTAATCCGGACGGAGCGACGCCTCAGCCGGTGGTAGATGCGGCGATCGCGGCTCTGCAAGACCCCCACAACCACGGCTATCCCCCCTTCGAAGGCACGGCCAGCTTTCGGCAAGCCATCACCGAGTGGTATCACCGCCGCTACGGAGTGCAGCTCGACCCCGACGGAGAAGCTCTGCCGCTGCTGGGGTCAAAGGAAGGCTTGACCCATCTGGCGATCGCCTACATCAATCCGGGGGATCTGGTGCTGGCCCCCACTCCCGCCTATCCCGCCCATTTTCGCGGTCCCCTAATTGCCGGGGCACAGGTTCACAGCATCATCCTAACCCCCGAGCAGAACTGGCTGATTGATTTAGGCTCCATTCCCGATGATGTGGCTGACCGGGCCAAGGTGCTCTACTTTAACTATCCCAACAACCCGACAGCGGCGACAGCCCCGCGGGAGTTCTTTGAGGATGTGGTGGCTTTTGCTCGTAAGCACGAGATTCTGCTGGTTCACGATTTGTGCTACGCCGAGCTGGCCTTCGACGGCTATCAGCCCACTAGCCTGCTGGAGATTCCAGGGGCGAAGGAGATCGGTGTAGAATTTCACACCCTCTCCAAAACCTACAACATGGCGGGCTGGCGGGTTGGCTTTGTGGTCGGCAATCGCCACGTCATTCAGGGTCTGCGCACCTTGAAGACTAATTTGGACTACGGCATTTTTGCTGCTCTCCAGCAGGCGGCGGAAACTGCCCTCCAGCTTCCTGATGTCTATCTTCATGAGGTACAGGCCCGCTATCGGAGCCGCCGCGACTGCCTGATTAACGAATTGGCCAAGCTGGGCTGGGAAATCCCTAAAACCAAGGCCACCATGTACCTCTGGGTACCCTGCCCGGCGGCACTGGGCTCGACTGACTTTGCGCTTTCCGTGCTCCAGCAGACGGGGGTCGTGGTGACGCCAGGCAACGCCTTTGGGGTAGGGGGAGAAGGTTACGTGCGGGTGAGCCTGATTGCCGACTGCGATCGCCTCCGGATTGCTATGCATCGCTGGGCTGAGGCTAGTATCCGCTACACAGCAGCGGCATCGCTAGTTTCCCAACCACAGTGAGTCGTTAAACAAAGCTATTTTCTTGGGATGTGCGCCCCCGGCGGGGGCGCACACCTCCATAATTTATTAAAGTTAATTTTGCTTGAGCACTTTGATAGTTCAAATGGCCTTCAGGTTGAATAAGCCGAGAAATCCGCGACGTTTTGGGAAGTATATAGACAAGGG
>JBHJGR010000097.1:0-20473 GCA_050331615.1 Elainellaceae cyanobacterium | reverse complement strand
CCCGGCCCGGCCGCCGCCCCGCCGCGCCGCGCCCGCCGGGCCGCCGCCCGCCCGCGCGGCCGCCCCCGCCCGCGCCGCGGCCGGGACGCCCCCCCCCGCCGCCCCGCCGCCGCTTTGCCGGACGCTTTCGGCAGGATGGGGCAGGTGATCAGACTCAGACGATGACGGATGAAAAGAACCCTGGTCAGTCATGGAATCAGCTCCCCCGGAATTATCACGCAAGTTTGAGATGGCCTTGAGCCGCGTCAAAAAATCTGTCACCGCTTTTCCCTACGCCTCATTGCAGACTAAACGCCCATTAGAGCTGTTTCCCAACTTGCCCATCAATACTAAAGCATCTTCGTGGCATAGCACCCACTTAGCGATCGCCCTAAGTAGCTCTTATCGTCACTTCAGCAGCCCTAAGGGATAATCCCAAAGAAAAGTCTAATGCATTGCTACGGAATTCGCACAATCACTTGCCAGTCAGTGAGATTAACGAAAGCCGCAGCCGAGAACTCGCTATTCGACTCAAACGCCAGCATGCCCCAGCGCCAGCCCGGTTACCAGCATGCCAAACACCAGAAACGGCTGGGCGCTGGCCTGATATTTTACGTCGTTCTCTAGGGGAGCCCGCAGGAAATACATGTCCTGGAAGGTGATTTGGGGAATGATCAGCAGCACCAGCAGCGTAGCGTACAGATTTTGCTGAATCGCTATCAGGTAGGCGGCGACCCCCGCCTGGAAGAGATCAATCATCAGCACACAGATCCAGGCGGCGGTAGTAATGCCGAACATCACGGGCAGCGACTGGAGGCCCAGCTGGCGATCGCCCTCCACGCTCTTGAAGTCGTTGACCACGGCAATACCCAGCCCCGCCAGGCTGTAGAACAAAGTCAGGCCCGCAATCGTCCAGTTCAGCGTCCCAAACAGGGCATGACCCGCCCACCAGGGCAGAGCGATGTAGCTGGCCCCCAGGGCGTAGTTACCCAGCCAGCCGTTTTTCTTCAGCTTCAGGGGCGGGGCGGAGTAGATGTAGGAGAGGAAGGAGCCACCCAGGGCGATCGCCGTCACCATTGGGAATTCGTTCCCCGCCCACCAGTCCAGCACCGCGGCCAGCCCCAGCCCTGCCACCAGCAGCACCAGGATCTGGGTCACCACCTGAGGAATAGAGATGGCCCCAGAGGGAATGGGCCGATAGGGTTCATTAATGGCGTCGATTTCGCGATCGTAGAAGTCGTTGAGGGTTTGAGTATACCCCGCCAGCAGCGGCCCCGACAGCAGCATGCAGGCCGCCGCCACCAGCACATTTTCCAGGGTCCAGGTGTAGTTGCCCGAAGAGGCCGCCCCACAGACGACGCCCCAAATCAGGGGAATCCAGGTGATCGGCTTCATCAGCTGGAGGCGGATCTTCCAGATGGAGGTTTCTCCCGGCTCCGCCCCCTTCATACCCAGGAGCTGACGGGCGTTGCCGCCCCGCTTCTCAGAAGGGGTGTCAGGAGAGGAGTTCTTGGCCTCGGCGGCAGGCGTCGGTTCGGCAGGATTGGGTGAAAACTGGGTTGGTTCAGTCATCAAACTAAGCCCCGAAGGTAATCGTCAAGTAGCCGTCTTGGAATTTGGCACCCGCTACAGGTTTGCCCTGCAGGGTGGGGGGCAGCAGAATGTTGCGCCGCTGGTCACCCGCTTCGATGGTAACCTCTGGCCCATATTGGGTGAGCTTCACCTGCTGCTTATTAAAGCTGGGGAGGAAGAGGCGGACGGTGCGATCGCCCACGTTTACGGTAATCGGTCGGGGGGCCTGGGCTGCCTGGGTAAAGTCCGGCAGAGCATCTACCATGGGCTGCCAGTCGTCCCCGTGACGGTCGGGCACGGTGAACATCGGCAGCGGCGCAAAGGCGGTTTTCATGGCGTCGGAGGGACCGGCCTGGTCGAGGGCGATCGCCCCCCCGACCGTCAGCCCCACCTGCTGGGCGCTGCCCCAGAGGTAGCGGGCGGTGGCAATCTCCACTTCGCCATCGGTAGTCACCAGGTAGGCCGCCACCCGGTTGGGGTCGGCCACCGCCGCCTTGCCCTGGTCGAGAATATTGTTGGCCTGATTAGTGGGCTTAGCAAAGAAATCGCCGGACCAATCCACGTTAAGCACCGCGCTGGCGATGGGCTGGGCAAAGGGTGAGAGCGTCTTTCCCAAGTCGGACTCCAGGAACACCGTGCGGAAGCGGCGGATGTACCAGCTCAGGATTTCTGGCATCCCCAGCATGCGCAGGGTGGTCAGGTCATCGCTGCCGTCGTAGATAATCACGTCGTACTTGCCACTGGCGTCGTACTCCCGCAGCTCGTTAAGGGCGAGGGCGGCGTCCATGCCCGGCAGAACGCCCAGCTCCTGCCCGTACACCGCCTTAAAGAAGGGCGTCTTGAGGTACTGGGCCTCCTGCCGCTTGATCTCCTCCCAACTGCGCTCCAGCAGGGTGGTGGCCTCAAAGTGAACGACCTGGATCTGATCTGACAGGGGCTGGGGGTCGCAGGTGGGCCGCATCCCCAAAATCACCTCCAGGGCCGGGGCCGGGTTCTGGCTGGCGAGTAACACTCGCTTTCCCTGAGCCGCAAAACGCTTGGCGGCGGCGATCGCCAGGGTGGTGCGTGCCGTGCCCGCCTTACCCAAAAATGTCAGAATCAGTGCCATATCTCAGATCTTTCCTTGCAGAGTCCATACCTAACCCTAGCGCGATCGCCCCCTGGGGATTTATACCGGCGGTCTATGTCGTTGGTCGGTCGTTGCCGTGTGAAGCTACTGGGCCGGCTTCAGCTCGTCTTCAAAGAACCAGGTGGAATACTTGTCGTCGAACATGACCACGACGCCCACGCCGCTACCATCTACCATCTTGTAGTCCTGAATCACGCCCACCTGCCCCAGTCGCTTGATTACGTCCTGAGAGGTGCGATCGCGTAGCCGACAAACCTTTACCTTCTGACCAATCTCCATGAGAACTCCGATGAGCCGATAAATGAGCCGATCTGTACCTAGATCAATCCACAGTGTATCAGCGTCTTGCGATTTATTAAGCTTAAAGCCAAACTTTTTCTGGGGTGACAGGGGCGGGGCGATCGCCCAAAGAGAAACCCGCCGCAGCGGGTTCTCAAAAATTAACGTTGTCGAATCTGGTCACGGCCCCTATTAGAACGGCAGGGTCTGAAAATCTTCACGGGTCATAGGACGGTCAACCGGAATGCCCTCGCCGCCTAGATATTCAATGGGTTCCCCTTCAATGGATAGCCATACGGGTTCGGCAGGCTCCAGGCTGGAGGCGGTGTAGATCACCTGGCCGAGGCGACCCATCATGGAGGCGCTGCCGCCACCCGTGTCGAACTCGTCTGACAAATTGACGTAAACTCCGTCTGACTCAACGGACAGGTCGAGGAGTTCGGTGCCCTCGGGAATTTCGGAAAAGCCGCTGGCTCCTTCGGGACCAGCCAGCAGAGACTCGAACGCCGCCGTCAGGACGATATCTGGATCATCGGCGGTTTCAGCCATCACGCCGGCGGGGACCAGTTCAAATCCGGTGCCCGCCACCTCTACCCAGTAAACCTGGGCGGCGGTTTCCACCAGGGCCGTGGCAGGCGGCTGCTGCGAGGTCGGGGATTCTGACGGATCGGCAGGGTTCGCTGGGTCAACATTGACCGGCTCATCAGGAGTGCGGGTCTGGAGGGAGTTGAGCGTCCACCATGCCGTGCCACCCCCGGCAGCAACCACGACAGCGGTCAACCCCGCCATCACGCCAATCGGCAGACGGCGACGGGCCGGGCGGTCTTCTATTTGCCGGTCTTCCACCGGCTGCTGGTCTTGCAGATGATCTTGCATACGAGCGTTCCTCCTCAACATGGATGGGGGTGAAGTTGCCTCATCTTAATGGTACGGAGCGGATGAGGCAGCATCCGGCGCACAGGTTCACTCCGACAACTGTCCCGCCGCGCCGGGGCGGCTGTCGTCTGGTTGAGGCGCTTTCCCTATGGAGCAATGCGCACAAAGGTCGCCACTTCCAGGGCGTCGGGCCGTATCTCTAATTTTAGAAGACGGGCCGTAATCCCAAAGGGTTCGAGATTGCGGAGGGTGAGCTGTTGGCTCACGCCAGCCAGCAGGGGCTCCAGGATTTCGGGGGGAAACTCCACTTCGTCGGTGACCAGCCGCGGCTCCAGGATTTGCAGCCGCTGCCCGTTTTGGACGGCAAGGCCAAACGATACCTCAATGGACAGTTCCTCCCCTGTCCCCTGTTCCCGCAGGGTAGCCTGAAGCCGCAGGCGATCGCCCTCCAGAAACTCAATACGAGGATTGACAACATCTCCCTGGCTGACGCCGCCAAGGGTGTCTTCGCCAATGGCCCCCAGGCCAATGTCTCGCAGCAGGTTGGCGATCGCCGGCGACTGGAGCGCCCGATTCACATCCTCCTGCCGCAGCACCAGCCGAATGCCCGCCTGGAGTGGTTTGTCTAGCTCCAGGTCGCCCTGCCGCGCCTGGGCAAAGTCCACATCAATGGCGTCGGTCTCAATGTCTAGAGCCTCCACCCGCAGCGCCGGCACCGGATACAGCCCCCGTCCGGCAAACCGCACCCGGTTCACCTGCCCCTGGAGAGTCTGGTAATTGGGGGCGGTGTCAATGCGCACCTCGACCTGTTCGGCTTCTGAAAGGCGATCGCGGATAGCCGCCTCCGCCAGACTATCGGCAGCGAAGCTCACGGGAGACAAAATGCCGAACAGGCTGGCGAACAGAATGGTGATGACTTCCACGGGCTAGGGCCTCAGGGCAAACAGCAACACTTCCCGTCCATAATATTGCTCGGTGGTGCCCAGGGGAACCATGCCGAGCCGCTGGGTGACCCGCTGCGATCGCCCATTGTCAGGATGCACCACCGCGTAAATCACGGGCAGCTTGAGGACGTGGAAACCATACGCAACCACAGGTCGCGCCGCCTCAGTGACATACCCCTGGCCCCAGCTCGCCCGCCGCAGATGCCAGCCCACCTCCCAGTCCGGGGTGGGGTTGCCCTCGCCATCGGGGAGCTGCTTGAGGATGATGGTGCCAACGGGATGCTGGGTGGATTTCTCGGCGATCGCCCAAAAGCCCGTGCCATTATTCAGCCCGCGGCTGAGGTCAAGCCACTGCTGCAGCCGCAGACGCATGGCCTCCCCACCGGGCACCGTCTGCCCATCGCCGATATAGCGCATCACCTCCGAGTCACCATAGATCTGCAAGGCCCACTCGGCTTCCCCTTCAGGGTCCCAGTCGCGGAGGAGCAGGCGATCGGTTTCAAAGGTTGGGGTCATGATGCTAAAGTCACCCCGGTTCGTTCAGCAATCTTTTGCGCCAGATCTTTAAAGTCCCAGTAAACATTCTTCACTGCCGCAACGTGCGCCCCGATCGCGCCATCGGCAGGCTTGAGGTGGAAGATTGGCTTATGAGCCTCCTGAGCCATCGGCATGAGGCTTTGATAATGCTTGAGTAGCGCCAGACAACTTGGGTCGATTGCGGGTGTAGAAAAAATTTGCTCGGGGTCAGCGGACGGCTCGTCTTCTGCCGCTGGTTGCTCAAGCACATTTTTCGTGTAGGTTTCGGGAATTTTTTCTATCCACCGCTGAAATGCTTTGATAGGGCGATCGAACCGAATGCCATGCTGAAGAATCACGTAACCAATGGGCTGCATCTGCCCTTTCGGTAACATCAAATCGGCGGCTGGATTTTTAGGAATGCGCTCCTGCCATTCTTGCCGCCAGCGCCATACGGTTGGGCCGAGATTTTTAAGTCCTTGTAGTGAAAAAAGATCAGGGGAAAGCGGCACAACCATATAGTCAGCCGCGATTAGAGCCGCTCGGTTGATCGCTCCCAAATTAGGTCCTAAATCCACCAGAACAACGTCTGCCTGATGGGCGATCGCCGTCTGATTTAGCAATCTCCAGAAAGCAGAAATGACTCTAAACGCCCTTTCTTTTCTATCTAAACATTCGGGCCATTGGGAGGATAACTCATCTTCAAATCCAGAAAGTTGTAGATCGCCAATTAAAAGAGCCAGATCAGGTTCTATTTCTTCTAAATCTGGATTGGTAATATCACCAATTCCCCTCAGGAGTGGCTTCACACACCGGTAAATCGTATTTGGTCTCTCATCAAGTTCCCAAAGCTCTTCCAGGCGATCTTCGTCTAAAAAGGCTGAGGTTAAATTAGCCTGCGGATCTAAGTCGGCGGCAACGACTCGCAGCCCTAAGTCGGAATACATCCAGGCCAAATGATAAACCAGGGAGGTTTGACCAACCCCTCCTTTGTTGCTGAAGAAGGCAATAATTGGTGCCGTCACGATCGCCTCCGAATAACGACCATCAGGTAGGAATCTTCAATGATAAATTCCGCTGGCGGGTTGCCGTTTTTCTTCAATTCCTGCTGAGTGATTGGGATGCCAATGCCAAAGTGCTGGACATAGCCCAGGGTCTTCATCGCCTCTGCCAAGTGAGGATTTCGGTAGTCGGTAACGCCCTGACCAAAATTACGGCGATTCACCTGCCCAAATAAGCCGCCTGGATTTTGAATTTCGATGCGATCGCTAAACCAATAAACCCGCGTTGGCGCATTGGTTTCCTCATAGGAACGGTGCATAACCGCATTTCTTACGAGCTGTTGCAGAGCCACAATGGGGTAGTCAGGGCGCTTAATTTCAATGGGTTGGGCGGTAACATCAGAGGCTGTTGAAATATTGGCTTGCAGAACCTCATCCCCATAGCGCAGGAGGTCAATTAGAGGACCCCCAATATCTTTTTGGTCTCGAATGGGATCAGTTAATCCTACTCCGTCGAAGCGGACAAACTGGATATAAAACCCTGGGACGAATTGCCTGGGATCTTTGCCGACGACCAGAATACCTAAACAGGTCGGATGCGTATCGGGTTCCGGTGTGGAAAAGCGCAGTGAAACGAGTTGCTGCACAAGAGATCGCTGATTTTCAGCTAAAACTTCGGGGGCGAGTGCTGAGGCCAAATATTCTCGCTGAAAAGTCTCCAGATCCAAATCCGCCATTGTGGCAGAGACGAACGGGCGTATCTTTTTGCCGTCTGAAGTGGACGCTTTCCGCTCAACCCGATCGGACTCAAGATCAGCCAAAAGCGCCGTCAGCTCCTGGTCATCCATGATGGGATTGGGTGGCTTCCGCGATCCACTGCTTCAGCGTCGGCACCACCTGCTCGATCGCCAATTCCTGCGACTCGTGGGTGGCCCGCTGCACCATTTCGCCCTTGCCGTCCTTGAGCGCTCGCCCCGGCACCACCCGGTAGGGAATCCCAATTAGATCGGCATCTTTGAACTTGAAGCCCGCCCGACTGTCCCGGTCGTCCAGCAGGGTTTCGATGCCCGCCGCGTTCATTTCGGTATAGAGCGTTTCCGCCGCCTGCATCTGGTCAGCGTCCGTGATGTTGGGCACGACGACGATAGCGTGGTAGGGGGCGATCGCCACCGGCCAGACAATGCCGTCTTTGTCGTAGGACTGCTCCACCGCCGCCTGGGCCAGTCGGGAGACGCCCACGCCATAGCAGCCCATCGCCAGGGGTTCCTCTGCACCGGATTCGCTGGTGTAGGTGGCTCCCATCGCTTTGGAGTACTTGGTGCCGAGCTGGAAGATGTGGCCGATTTCGATGCCCCGCGCGGATTTGAGGGTCTGGGTGGGGTCGTGGAGAGAGCGATCGCCCACCTGGGCTGTGCGCACATCCACCACCTGCTTGGGCAGCTCGAACTGATCGCCCCAGTTGGCCCCGACCACGTGGTAGCCCGATTCGTTGGACCCGGTGACAAAGTTCTTCAGATCCACCGCCGTTTTATCCACCAGGCGCAGGAACTTGGAAGGCAGATTCTGGATGCCCTTTTGAATGTAGGTATCCGCCAGGTCGGGGGCGATGTAGCCCAGGGGCAGGGGTTGGGCGGCCCACTTGGCCTGGGCTTCCTCATCGGGGACAGTCAGGCCAAGCACCGTGGTGCCCTTGTAGTTGGACGCCAGCTTGGTCAGTTCGTTATACAGCTTGGTCTCGTTCACGTCCTGGTCACCCCGGATGCTCACCAGCACCAGCACCGTCACGCCGTTGTCGTACACCACCTGGTACAGCACGTTTTTGACGATCTGGGTGGGGGAGCACTTGAGGAATTTCGCCAGGGAGTCAATGGTGGGCGTATTGGGCGTTTCCAGCTTCTCGTAGGCATCGAAGGAGGACGGCTCCGCATCGGACGGTTGGGAAACGGCCTTCTCCACGTTGGCGGAGTATTGGCCGTCATCGGTATAGAGGACTTCGTCTTCCCCGGCATCTGCCAGCACCATGAACTCCTGGGAACCGGAGCCGCCAATCGCCCCGGAATCTGCATCCACCGCCCGAAACTCCAGACCGCAGCGGCTGAGGATGCGGCAGTAGGCGTCGTGCATGTCCTGGTAGGTTTGCTTGAGGCTGGCCTCGTCGGGGTGGAAGGAGTAGGCGTCCTTCATGATGAACTCCCGTCCTCGCATCAGGCCGAAGCGGGGCCGGATTTCGTCTCGAAACTTGGTTTGAATTTGGTAGAGATTCAGCGGCAGTTGGCGGTAAGAGCGGACCATGTCGCGGGCGATCGCCGTAATCACTTCCTCATGGGTCGGCCCCAGGCCCATCTCCTGGTTGAGGCGATCGGTGAGGAAGAACATGATGCCCTCGGCCTTGGTGTAGGTGTCCCAGCGACCCGACTCCCGCCACAGGTCCGCAGGCTGAATTTGCGGCAGCAGACACTCCTGCGCCCCCGTCGCGTTCATCTCCTCGCGCACGATCTGGGAAACCTTCTGCAACACCCGCCACATCATCGGCAGGTAGGCATAGACGCCCCGGGCAATGCGGCGGATATAGCCCGCCCGCACCAGCAGCTTATGGCTGGGAATTTCCGCTTCGGCTGGGTCTTCCTTGAGGGTGACAAAGAGCATCTGGGACAGCCGCATGGTTCGCTTCCTCTTGGGACTGGACACGACGAGACTAAACGCTGAGGCATTCAGTCTATATCAGTCTAAAGCATCGGCGGTGCCTCTTTCGGAGGCAGGGATGGGCTATTCGTAGGGTGCCGTTAGGCGTGGCTGCAGCGCGCCGCTGAACGATGCGATCGCAAACTGATGCTAAACCCATCCGCCGCCATACTTTTTATATAGTGAGCCCAGGGCAATCGCACTTATTTTGTATAAATTGTACTTGACAAATTCAGGTTGAAGATGGGGAACACGTCCGGGCTAGACAACACGGCTCAAATCCAGGACATTGCACGGAGAGTCTCTGTCCCCACTCGTTCCCCTTCTGACCCTGACAGCGGCAACCCGAGCATTTGCTCTTCGATAAGTAGGTCGGCACAATTAAATTCATGTTAGAAAGCCGGGGCGCTCCCCCGGTTTTCTAACCTTCGTTTGTCAACGCAGTTCTACTTATTGTCGCCATTGCCATTCTGGCCATTCTCGCTGGAGCCAATGATATGGTGGCGATTGAGACCTATGGCACAGCTAAGCAAACCTGGCTGGAGACGTTTCTGGCCCTGCCCAAGGGGATTCCGTCTCATGATACGTTTTCCCGGGTTCTGGGGCTGCTTGACCCCCAGCAACTGCACAGTTGTTTCTTGCAGTGGGTGAACCAGATTTGCACCACCCTGGAGATTAATCTTATCCACATCGATGGCAAAACCGCCCGGGGTGCTGATGACCGTGAGAGCAAGCTCAACAGCAGCAGTGGCAAGGCATTGAGTTTAGCGTTTAGCTACCAGGAGACGCCTGAGGCGGGGCTCCAGATTCGCAAACTTCGCACAAAGCGGCTGCGATTGGGACGATGGTTGAGGCTGCGTGTCTTCTATCGGGACTCCCATACGTACTGCAATCCCTTCAATCTGCAGGGCAATCTGTCATCCGTCTTTGGGGTTGCTGCCTATCACTCCAGTGAGACCAATGTGACTAGCGGCTTTTGAGACCAATCCGCCGAAATACTGCCGCTGGTCTACGCCATAACCTGTCCTTGAGTTGTTGTCTGACGAGCGAATAATCGCTTCAGTGAACCTGTGGCATTACTAAATTTTATCTAGAGGCAGGACCATAGAATGTTCGACTCTCTCACGATTAACATTGGACTATTTCTCGTTGCGGCCTTTGTCATTGCCGTTGTGGGCGTCCGGCTGACCAAAGTCGCCGATCGCCTGGCCGATCGCACGGGTCTGGGGGAAGCGGTGGTCGGGGCGCTGCTGCTAGGGGCAACTACTTCCCTGCCGGGCATCGTCACCTCGGTGACGGCAGCGGCGACGGGGCACCCCGAGCTTTCTATCAGCAATGCCCTGGGGGGAATTGCCGCCCAGACAGCTTTCTTGGCGATCGCCGATATTTTCTACCACAAGGCCAATCTAGAGCACGCTGCCGCCTCCGCCGCCAACCTCTCCCAGGGGACGCTGCTGGTTAGCCTGCTGGCCTTTCCCCTGCTGGCCGCTTCGGCTCCCGCTGTCAACTTTTGGGGCATTCACCCGATGTCCCTGGTGCTACCTTTGGCTTATTTATTTGGCTTGCGTCTGGTGGCCAGTGCACGCGAGACTCCCATGTGGTCGCCGACCCAAACCCCCGAAACCCGCGTGGATGAACCAGAAGAGGAAGATACTAGCGGCGGTACCAAAGGTCTGTGGACCAAAATGGCCCTGTTTGCTCCCATGATTGCCGCGGCAGGTTATGTGGTTGCCCGCACCGGATCGGCGATCGCCGACCAAACGGGACTGTCCCAAACAGTAGTGGGCGGACTATTCACCGCTGTCTCTACCTCGCTGCCGGAGCTGGTTACGTCCATTGCTGCCGTGCGCCAGGGAGCCTTGACGCTGGCCGTGGGGGATATCATTGGCGGCAACAGCTTCGACGTGCTGTTTATTGCCTTTGCGGATATTGCCTACCGCCCCGGATCGATCTATCACGCTTTGACCGAATCCCAAACGTTCATTATTGCCCTGACAGTTTTAATGACGGGGATTCTGATTCTGGGGCTGCTGCGTAGAGAGAAGCACGGCATCGGCAATGTGGGGTTTGAAAGCTTTTTAATTCCACTGCTTTATGTAGGTGGATTTGTTTTGCTATTCATTCGAAACTAAGGCATTGTTTTGGGAAAAATTACCCCCGGTTGAACGGTTGGTAGGGGCAAATGGCCATTTGTCCCTACGTCGTTATACCAATTTCGTGTAAAGACGCAAGGGCTATCCGGCGTTTGGCTCACGCCTTGCCATGAGCGTGAAATAAAAGGTTGTACCCTCGCCGCCCTGCGACTCTGCCCAGATTTGACCGTTGTGGTTTTCGACAATTTTTTTGCAGGTCGCCAGGCCGATACCATTACCGGTGTAGCCCGTCGTTTCGCTTTCAATCCGGTGAAACATCTCGAAAATGCGGACAAGGTGCTCCGGTGAAATACCAATACCGTTGTCGTGAACGCCAAGCCGCCAGTCTCTACCCGTCCACTCAGCCGATAGGTGAATCTGGGGCGTCATACCGGGGCGCATAAACTTGATGGCGTTGCTCATCAGGTTTTGAAAAAGCTGCACCAACTGTATTTCGTTGCCTTCTACGATGGGTAGCGGATCGTGCGTGATGGTGACCTGCTTATTGGCGATCGCCCCATGGAGATTCATCTGCACCAGTTCAAGTACCCGCTGGCAGTCTACCGTTTCGTCGAGCCTCACCTGGTTGCCGGCCTTAGCATAGAGCAGCAGGTCGCGGGTGAGCCGCTGCATCCGCTCGCCGGCCTCTTCGATGGAGGTGACGTAGCTCCGAATCTTGTCGTCTAGATTTCCCCGATAGCTCAGGAGCACAAGCTTGGCAAATCCAACAATGCTTTGCAGCGGTTGCTGGAGATCGTGGGATACCACCGAGGCAAACTGCTCTAGCTCGCGATTTGAGCGGGCCAATTCCTCATTTTGCTGCATGAGGCGGTGCTGCAGCCGCTGCAGACGGAGCTGATTCTCCACCCGTGCCAGTACTTCCGCCGCGTGGAATGGCTTGGTGATGTAGTCTACGCCTCCGGCATCAAAGGCTTTGACCTTGTCGGCTACGTCGTCTAAGGCGCTAATAAAGATTACGGGAATTCTGCTGGTTTGAGGATTGTTTCGAAGCTGCTGACAAACTTCGTAACCGTCGATTTTGGGCATCTTGATATCCAGCAGGATTAAGTCTGGCGGAAATGCCTGCGCCGATACCAGCGCCATCGCTCCATCGAGGGCTTTGCGGACCCCATAACCCTGCCGGGTGAGCACCATCGACAACACCCGCAAGTTATCGGGCGTATCATCAACGATGAGTACGTCGCCTTTACTATCCTGGGTGGTGTCAAGCTGCATAGGCTGAAGAATGCCCGCGATAATCTTTAGGTCGTTAAACAAAAGTATTCTCCTGGAGGTGCGCCCGCGGGGGGCGAACCCCCAAGAAAATGTAATTAAGACTGCTCAAGTACTTAACATAGCTCTTAACTACCGTGAATCGTGACCAGGAGCCGATAATTTTTCCATTTTTTTGAAGAACTGCTCCGATTTCTAGTAATCCTTGCAGTTCTCCTCACATTCTCTAAACTGAAAGGCGAGATGGAGTTTGTCTGATCACTATGCAACTGCCACCCGGTCCCCGTCTGCCGTCGCTGGCCCAAATGGCCGCTATCATTGCCCAGCCCACATCCTTTCTTGATCGGTGTGCTCGTCAGTATGGCGATGCCTTCACCCTACGAGTGCTGGGTCCGCAGTCGCCCCCCGTGGTATTTTTTAGCCAGCCCCAGGCGGTTCAGGCCATTTTGACCACCCTGGCCCCCCAACTGGAATTGGGCCGAATCACCCACGTCTTTCGTCCCCTGGTGGGCAACGAGTCCCTAATTATGCAGGAGGGCGATCGCCACCGCCAGCAGCGCCACCTGCTAATGCCCGCCCTCCACGGTGAGCCGCTAGATCGCTACGGGAAATCGATAGGGGCGATCGCCACCCAAGCCATCAGCGCCTGGACCCCGGAGCAGGTGGTGTCCTTTCGTCCCTGGATGGCCCATATTTCCCTAGATATTATTCTGCGGGTGGTGTTTGGGATTCGACCCAGCCCCCGCTATCAGGCGCTGCGGCACCTGCTGGACGAGCTGCTGGAGGCCATCACCGATCCCCTTTACTCCGTGCAGTTCTTTCTGCCGCCGCTGCAGCAGGATTTGGGAGCCTGGAGTCCCTGGGGACGCTTTGTGCGGCGGCAGGCGCAGATCGACGAAATCCTGCTGGCTGAAATTCATGACAAGCGGCAGGCGGGGGTAGATCCAGCCACGGCATCCGCCAGTGTCCTCGACCTGCTGCTGGCGGTTCGAGACGAAGCGGGCCAGCCCCTAGATAACCAGGAACTCCGCGACCAGCTCATGACCCTGCTGCTGCTGGGCCACGAAACCACCGCCTCGGCTCTCACCTGGGCGCTGTACTGGATTCATCGGGAAGGGGGAATGCGCGATCGCCTAGTGGCCGAAATTACCGCCCTGGGAGACGATGCCGACCCCGCCGCCATTAACCAGCTTCCCTACCTGAATGCCGTCTGCCAGGAAGCCCTGCGGCTCTACCCCATTGCCCTGATTGCCCAGCCGCGCCGAGTGCGATCGCCCGTCGAGCTGGAAGGCTACGAGTTCCCATCCGGCAGCGTTCTGGTTCCCTGTATCTACACCGCCCATCGCCGCCCAGAGGGGTATCCCGACCCGCTGGCATTCCGACCGGAGCGGTTTCTGGAGCGGAAGGTTTCCCCTTACGAATATTTTCCGTTTGGGGGGGGCAGTCGCCGCTGCATCGGCATGGCCCTAGCGATGTATGAGATGAAGCTGGTGCTGGCGACGGTGCTCACCCAGGTGCGGCTCACCCTGGTGCATCCCGGCCAGCCGGTGTACCCGTTTCGGCGGGGGATTACCTTCGTGCCGCCTGCGAAGCTGGCCCAGGCCAGGGTGGAAGAGCGGCGATCGCCCACCGCCGTTGCGAACCTAGCCGCCGGACCAACTGGAGGATAGCCCTATGGTCTAAGGTTTGAGTGCAGAACCCCCGCGACGCAGGGGTTCCGCACCTCTTGAATGTCCTAACGCGAAAGCGTAGCGCTATACCTATTCGTAGCTGATGTGATCCGATTGGTAGCTGGGCGGCTCAATGTGGATACTGAGGCGCACAGGGCTGAACTGCTTTTCCAGCTCGGCCTCCACTGTTTCTGAGATATCGTGGGCCGTCTTCACGTCCTGGGCCGCTACCACCAGATGCATCTCAATAAACGCCTGCCGTCCAACCACTCCGCGGGAAGCGATGTCATGGCAGTTCACCACGCCTGGGACCTTCATGACGATATTGTGGATGGCTTCAGGGGCGATCGCCACCTCATCCACCAGCCAGGGCAGATTCTCCTTTACTACGCTCCAGCCGCTCCAGAAGACCATCATGGCCACTGGAAAGGCCAGCAGAATATCCAGCCACTGAATCTGCCAGATCCAGATGCCCACCAGCCCCGCCAGAACCGTAATCGTTACCCACACGTCGCTCATGGTGTGGCGGGCGTCTGCAATCAGGATGGAGCTGTTGACGCGATGCCCCACTCGCCGCTCGTAGAACGCCACCAGGATATTGATTCCCAAAATCACCAGCAGCAGCCAGAGTTCGGGGCCAGTCACCTCAATCGGCTCTCCTGGGGTGAAGATGCGGGCGATCGCGTTCTGCAAAATCTCGAAGCAGGCAATCCCCAAAAATGCGGCAATCCCTAATGCCCCTACCGCCTCATATTTATGATGTCCGTAGGGATGGTCCCGGTCGGGCTCGGGGGACGAGAGCTGACTGGTGACTAGCCCCAGCACGTTATTGGCACTGTCGGTAACGCTGTGCAGCGCATCGGCCAATAGGCTGAGTGACCCCGTCCAGAACCCGACAACGACTTTGATGACCATCACCACCACGTTCAAAATCAGGGTGATGACCAGAACCTTGCGAACCTCAGAGCGATAGTTAGTCAGCATATAGCAGTCTGGATGATTTCTGAGAGGCGGGGCGGGCGCAGGCTGCCCTGCCTCTCAGAACCCGTTTCACGGATCATTGAAGATCGCTATTTCACCGTTAATATGGGGAGGCAAATGCTGCCTGGTGTTGTGCCGCTTTACCCTAGTCGTCGCCTGCGTATGTCTACTCCCCCCCTTAGTCTAAATCTTGTTGACGGATCTGTTGCCTTTAGCTTCACGCCAGAGGCGGCCCGCCAGCTTAAAGCGGCGATCGCCGACCTGATGAATCGCCTCAAGGCCACCAGCGCTAAAATCGAGCCGGGCCGCAAGCCAACGCCACAGCCGCCGCTGGAATACCAGCACCGGGGTGACGTGTTTTTGGAGATTTTTTGTAATCCCAATATCTGGCCCAGCCCATTTGCCGCCAAAGTTTTGATTACGGTGAGAGACGAGCGGATACGCATAACAACAGAGGCGGAGCTGACCCGCATCGTCGAGGATATCAACCAATACTTAGAGCAGCAGGGTTGAGAGAGCGGGGTTTGGTAATGCCGGGGTGGTGCGACGGTAGGTGGGCAGATGTTGCGATCGCACCAGTCACCATCTAGAATCTAGGCAACCAAGCCCGTTCTTTGTGATCTCTTAATTTCCTTACTTCCACATATGAATCCCGACACCATAACCGAGTCGATTCAAAAAGGTTTTCGCGTCACCCTTGGCGCAGCTTCATTTCTTGTAGAAACGATCCAGGACCCCATTCGGCGTGACGAAAACCTGGCCAAGCTTCAGAACGGTGATTTTACAGTTCTCTCCGAAGAGTGGGCCATTGAGGGCGAAAAGCGGGAGCAGGAGGCCCGCAGCTTTGTCGATTCGGTCATTGCGCAGCAGCAGAGCAGCCAAGCACCTGGCCCTACCGCAGGGGCAGGCACCTCACCGACAACGCCATCCAGCGTGACGATTCCAGTCGATATTCAGTCTGACCTGAAGGAGCTGACGGTTCAGTTGGCTGAGCTGAGGGCTGAGCTGCAGCGCGAGCGTGAGCAAAATTCCTAATCGGTAGTTGACCAGTAGTAAGGCGATTTTGGGAAGTGATGATACCCGACGACGTAGGGGCAAATGGCCATTTGCCCTTACCAACCGTGCAACCGAGGGTAGAATTTTCCCCAGAAATCACCTAAGTGCTAGCGCAGCATTAATTGCAGATTATGGGGTGTGTGCCCCCGCCGGGCGCACACCCCAAGAAAATAACCTTGTTTAGTGACTCAAGGTAATGCTCCGCAGGGGCGCATGGCTACGTGCCCCAAACGTTAGCCTAGGAAGGCAGAGCTACAGGTATCGATTTGCGTGGACGCTCTGTCTCCGCCTGATGGACCGCGGGGTTAGTCGTTGGGCCAGCACTCCTGACCCAGCAAATCGCCAATGCGGTCTCTCAGGAGGAAGCAGTTCTTCTCAAGCTCGAACTCCACATCGCCCCATTCACGGGCGGGAATGTATTTACAGAGCACATAGATAGGCTGCTGACGGCTAACGATTCCACGCTCAACAAGCTGGCGCGCTTCGTCTCGGATGAAATCGATGGAAAAGATGCGCTGAATAGATTGAATCATTGTCACCCTCTGATATGCGATCTGGTAGGTAAGGCTGATTAGGATTAGAGCTGCGCTGGAAAAACGATAGCGGACATTAAAACGGGAACCCTAGCTGGACTTTTGATAACAATAGCGGGTGGCTATTAGCAAATAGTAATCATGAACTTGTATGCAGCAAGAAGTTCTAATGAATGGCAACCAACATCCTGTATTCCAGGATACTGAACGCTCCTTATTTTTACGCTAGCCCTATTCAAAATTATATTAATAAACGTTACAAAAGTCAGCGAACCTTGATGAGTTTGCGTCGTGTTCAGCACCCCTTGGAGGAAAGTGATGGGCCTGGAGGCGATCGCCCCCTATGCGGCTGGGGCTAGCGATGTTGAGTTTGCTCCGCTCACGGCTCCGGGTGATGGCTCTAATTGCCTACTCTGATAGTGCAACCAAATTGCCACAAAACCCCTCGTCTTAACCAATGCTTTACTTTTTAGTCTAATGAATGGGATGTCTTGTTCCTAAATCCTGAGAAAGCGCTAAGTAGGTGGTCATAAATAAGTAAACGTAGCTATGGTTGCGCCCCCCGCCGGGGGGCGCAACCCACTGGCTTTTATTTATGGCCATGTACTTAGATAAAGTATTAGATTAAAACCAAGTTAAGCTTCGTCTCATGGGCGAAGCCTCCGCACCGTAGGGGATGCGCTCACAAATCTGAGCCCGTAGGACTATAAAAAGCGCCAGAGAAGTCGTGTCTCTGGCGCTAGCTTTAGCTATCTGGGATGGGCACAGCCCGCCTCATGTCTGTATCTGAAGGAGATGGCTATGACTGGCCAACGCCGATCAGCACCTTGGGATGCTCACGCCGGACCTGGATACCGCCGTCATCGTCAATATCCATCACTACCGTGTCGCCCGACTGGATATCGCCCCGTAGCATGGCTTCTGCCAGATTGTCTTCGACCAGCCGCGAGATGGCGCGGCGGAGGGGACGGGCTCCATAACTGGGGTCATAGCCCTCGACCACTAGGCGGTCCTTAAACGCCTCAGTCGCCTCCAGGGTAATGCCCTGTTCCGCCAATCGCATATTGATATCCCGCAGCAGCAGGTCGGCAATCTGCTTCACCTCGTCGCGAGTAAGCTGGCGGAACACGATGACATCATCCAGACGGTTCAGGAATTCAGGACGGAAGTGCTGCTTCATCTCATCCTGGACGCGATCGCGAATCCGCTGATAAGCCGCTTCCTCCTGAGAATCGACGCTGGTTTCGAAGCCCAGCCCGCTGCCGCCCTTCTCGATGGTGCGGGAACCAATGTTAGAAGTCATCACCAGCAGCGTATCCTTGAAGCTCACGGTGCGCCCCTTGGCATCCGTCAGGCGACCATCCTCCAGGATTTGCAGCATCATGTTGAACACATCGGGGTGAGCCTTCTCAATCTCGTCAAACAGCACCACCGTGTAGGGACGCCGCCGCACGGCTTCCGTGAGCTGGCCGCCTTCGTCGTAGCCGACATATCCCGGCGGCGAACCGATGAGCTTGGATACGGTGTGCCGCTCCATGAACTCAGACATATCTAGCCGAATCATGGCGTCTTCTGCGCCAAAGACGGCTGCCGCCAGAGCTTTGGTCAGCTCAGTCTTACCGACCCCGGTGGGACCGGAAAACAGCAGGCTGGCGATGGGGCGGTCTGGATTCTTCAGCCCTGCCCGCGCCCGCCGCACCGATTTAGCGACGGCAGTCACCGCTTCGTCTTGACCAATGACGCGCTCGTGCAGCGTCGCTTCCAGGTGCATTAGCATGGCCGACTCGGACTCGCTGAGGCGGCTAACGGGTACGCCCGTCCATGCCGATACAACCTGGGCGATGTCCTCAGCCGTGACGATGGGTGACGCGACCGGCATTTCTCGGTCATCGTCGGGAACCAGCATCTCTTCCTGGAGCTTGGCCTCTAGCTCAATCTCGCGATCGCGCAATTTAGTAGCCTCATCAAAGTCCTGACGTGCTACAGCATCATCTTTCTGCTGCTGCACCTGGCGCAGCTCCTGCTTAATCTCTTTTGAAGGAGACGCCTGGCTGGAGCGGAACCGTACCCGCGAACCGGCTTCGTCAATCAGGTCAATGGCTTTGTCGGGCAGGAAGCGATCGCTGATATACCGGTCCGACAGGGTCGCCGCCGCCTCAATCGCCTCATCGCTAATGGTAAGCCGGTGGTGCTGCTCATAGCGGCCTCGTACGCCTCGCAGAATGGCGAGGGTGTCTTCCACCGAAGGCTCATCCACCATGACGGGCTGGAAGCGTCGCTCCAGAGCCGCGTCCCGCTCGATGTGTTTGCGGTACTCGTCTAGCGTCGTCGCGCCGATGCACTGCAGGTCGCCCCGTGCCAGGGCAGGCTTCATTAGGTTGGCTGCATCCATGCCGCCTTCCATTGAGCCACCGCCGATGAGGATGTGGACCTCGTCGATGACAAGAATGACGTTGCCGCTTTGACGGACCTCTTCCATCACCTGCTTCAGGCGTTCCTCAAAGTCGCCCCGGAAGCGAGTGCCGCTCACCAGCAGCGCCATATCGAGAATAATGACCCGCTTGTCCTGCAGCAGTTCGGGGACGTCCTGGTCGGTGATGCGCTGGGCCAAACCTTCGGCGATCGCAGTTTTACCGACGCCCGGTTCGCCAATCAGCATGGGGTTGTTCTTGCCCCGTCGCCCCAGAATCTGAACGATCCGCTCGATCTCTTTCGCTCGACCCACCACGGGGTCAAGCTTGCCCGCCGCCGCTAGCCGGGTCAGGTCAGTGCCGAACTCATCGAGGGCACCCTTGGAGCGGGACGACCGCTCGGAGCGGCCAAAGGGATTGCGCATCGAGCCAGCAACCGCCGCGGCTTGCTCGCCGAACTCGCGAATAATCTTGGTGCGCAGGGCATCGCGGTCGACGCCCAGGTTGTCCAGAACCTTAGCCGCCACGCTATCATTGTTGCGCGTCAGGCTCAGCAGGATGTGCTCAGGAGCTACCGCCGTGCTGCCGAGATTGCGGGCTTCCTGTAGGGATTGCTCCAGCACGCGCTTGGTCTTGGGCGTTAGCGGAATATCAGACGGTACGCTGCCCGTCCCCTGGCCAATAATGGACTCTACCTCAGAGCGGGCCTGGTCAATCGTGACGCCTTCAGCACGCAGGGTCCGGGCGGCCTTACTATTGCTATCACCCAGCAGTCCCAGCAAAACCTGCTCTGTACCAACAAAGCTATGGCCTAAGCGGCGAGCTTCCTGCTGAGCTAGCATGATGGCGGCGATCGCCTGGTTGGTGAAGTATTCAAACATTCAGTAACCTCCACATAGAGCTAAGCTAGCCCCAGGTAAACAAAATGCAGGACTCAAACCATTGCAGCGTTAAGCTTGCGCGCCCTGCTGAATCTGTGCGGGCGTTCTAGCGTGAGCCTTGCCTTAACAATCTGTAACTTTCTTCTGTCCTTACTGTATCGGCTGTAGTGCCTATTCATCAGTGAGGAGAGCCGTATAGAGAGGGTTGGGGTTGCCGTCTGTGACTCAATCCAGCCATCGTCAGCCTATAGTTCGGTTCTGTTACGTCGGATGTGAATTACCTCAAACCCAGATAAATCGGCTCTTTCCGATATCCTGCCGCTTCGTTGACTCCGTAGATTTACCTGCGATCGCCCCTAATTTCTCTGGCGGATTGCGTATTCCTCGCATGGTATCAATCCGGGCCTCTGGCGTTTTATAGAGGCCAGGAACATCTGATACATAAGTAGAACTGCGTTGAAAAACGAAGGTCAGAAAACCGGGGGAGGGCCCCCCCCGGGGGGGCCCCCCGGGTTTTGTCCTGTTTTTTATTTTGGGGCCCGTCTTTTATTAAAATTTTTAACTAATTAATTTAATGGGGGTAAGTGACCCCCGGGGG
>JBHJGR010000096.1:0-2602 GCA_050331615.1 Elainellaceae cyanobacterium | reverse complement strand
AATGGTCAAACTATCTAGATGTTGGGCAGTCAGCCCCAGCGGGAAAAGTGTCCCCAAGCGTTTTTTTACCCTGTTTCGGCGTGCCCCGCCGTACAGCATTTCGGATCTGAAACTAACAGTCGCTGGTGGTTCGGTACTCTGTCGAGTCCATACGTTTTTAGAGAGGGTTTTCGCGCCTCTGGCTGCAGACTGGACTCTGCTTTCGGGTTCGAGGAGACTGACTTGGATGCTTCCACCCACCCTGGGGGTTCAAACCAGTTCTATTGTACCGCACTGGGCAGACTGCTGGACTTCACCCAGCGCGGGAACCATCTGTATCCCCATGTCTAAAGCCAGGGGTTTTATCCGGTTCCCGAACCCTTCAATATTCGATAAAGATCAGCGGCGGCAGGCACAGCGGTGCCGAGCCCAGCAGCATGATTTCAACTGGCTGAAGAATATTTGTGGAGTACGGTTTCATGGCATATGTGGCAGTAAAAGGGGGCGAACAGGCGATCCGCAATGCTGAGGCGCTGCTGAAAGCTCGCCGTCGCGGTAGCCCCGACGTTCCAGAACTCAGCCTCGACCAGGTCAAGCAGCAGCTCCAGCTCGCCGTTGATCGGGTGATGTGCGAGGGCAGTTTGTATGACCCCGATTTGGCAGCCCTGGCCCTCAAGCAGTCCTGGGGCGACGTGGTAGAGGCCGTGTTTTTGCTGCGAGCCTATCGCACCACGCTGCCCCGCCTGTACTACAGCGAACCGCTGGAGACCGAGAGGATGACAATCCTGCGGCGTATCTCGTCGATCTTCAAGGACATTCCCGGCGGCCAGCAGCTCGGCCCGACGTTTGACTATGTGCATCGGCTCCTGGACTTTAAGCTCGCTGCCGAAGACAACCTATTTGTGGCCTCTGAATCGGACCCCACCGGGGACCCCATGCCCCGGACCACTGATACCCTAGGAAAAGAAGGGCTGATTCAACCGGAGCCGGCCGCGTCCGCCGCAGGAACCGACCCCGCAGAAACCGGCAACTCCCCTTCCCCTTTTGACCTCACTCGGCAGCCCCTGCGGCTACCGACGACTCGTGATGCCCGGCTGCAAAATCTGGCCCGGGCAGACGAGGGCTTTCTGCTGGGCCTGGCCTACTCTACCCAGCGGGGCTATGGCAATAACCATCCCTTTGCTGGGGAGATTCGTGTGGGTGAGGTCGAAGTGATTATCTGTCCTGAGGAGCTGGGGTTTGAGGTAGCGATCGCCGATATCACCGTCACCGAGGTCCAGATGGTCAACCAGTTCAAAGGCAGCAAAGACGTTCCGCCCCAGTTCACCCGCGGCTATGGGCTGACCTTTGGGTATAACGAACGCAAGGCTATGTCTATGGCGCTGGTGGATCGGGCACTGCGCGCCAAGGAATTCGACGAGGAGAGCAAAAGCCCGGCCCAGGATGAGGAGTTTGTCCTCTCCCACTCCGACAATGTGGAGGCCCAGGGATTTGTCCAGCACCTGAAGCTGCCACACTATGTTGACTTCCAGGCGGAGTTGACCCTGCTGCGCCGGATGCGGGCCGAGCGGGCGCAGGCCCAAGCTGCTGCCGGGAAACCTGCCGCACCCATCCCTGACGGTGAAGCTCCAGCGAGAACCGATGCCGAGGCCAATACCGGTGTGACGGCAACCGTAGAGGACGAATGAGCCCGATGCTGCGCTGAGAATAGAAGATAATCAAAATTTACAGGTGCGACAACCTAAGCGCACTCATTTGGGAACCTATCATGATGAAGATTTACGCAGGAATAGCCGGTCTAGCCGGTAGCATACTGGTGGCTGGGGCGATCGCCTCCTGCACAACCCCGCTAGTTCAGGCCCAATCCGACGCGTCCTCCCAGTGGCGAGCCATGACTGCTGAGGAAACTGACGCCCAGTGGGACTATGTGCTAAACAGCCCTCTAGGCATCGCTGCCCTCAACCAGCTGGCGGTTGAAGGCTTTATCAGCCCAATCTGCACGAAGCAGTTCTACACCAATGAGGAGTATGGCGGCTTCCAGACGCTGCTACAGGTCACCTGCTCTGAACCACGGGGAGCCTCAACCGCAGCCGGGTACGACGAGATGCGGGTAATCTTCAACCGCTTCGAAAGCACAATTGAGAATTTCGAGGTCCATCGCGTTTATCCAGACCGAGAGCCGGAAATATCTTTGCCCGAATAACTTTCTAGTGCCGTTCTACTTCTAGTAACGGATGGGATAGCGTTGCTCAATTTCAAGATATCCTTCTACTGCATCAAATATTGTAGTTTCAATAAAATGCCCGCTAAATTCAAGTTGGAAATTACTGGTTTGTCCAGGTTGTAAAGACACAATATCATTCAATGACCCCCACCTACTTCGTGAGGTGGGGGAGTGGGGAGAGATAACCTTCCCGTAGCTGCGAATAGGCCAGAGGGTTAGTGCGGATCAACACCTCCGGTTGCTTCTCTAAATCGGATTCGATGTGAGTCCCTGGAATCTCAGGGAGTGGGGTAATGCCCAGAAACACCGTACTAACTGGCTTAAGAGACCTGTAGTTTTGGAATTATCTTCCATGCAACGAATCCCAGTTATCAACCCTGACGGCACCCCAGCTATGCC
>JBHJGR010000095.1:0-22116 GCA_050331615.1 Elainellaceae cyanobacterium | reverse complement strand
TTTTGCCGTTCGCGGCTTCCATCACAACGCCAGATCGGTACGCTCATCGCCCTGCCTTTACTGCAACTCGGAGCCGCAATGCAATATGCACTTTCGGTTGCCGGGATTTCTCCGTACTAGGAACGACTCGACACGTAGATGGTTGACCCTACTAAGTCAAGTGAACTACTTCAGTATATCATTGCTAACTGCGACTGAGGTCGCCCGTGTCGCTTTTCCACCCCGCTCTGAAGAGGCGGGGCTGCCAAGCTCCCATCTTCCCCCGTGCCGATTTATCTAGTGGTCGGGAACCCTAAGGATCAATTCCGCAATTTGCGAGAATGGAAACAAGCCTGTGCTAGCACAGCGCTCGTTCTGTCTATTGCTGGTTTCCGCTTTAGAGACTATCGGTCATGATTAACTTACTATTTGATGCTTTAACCACCCTACGCCGACGCTGGGTCTATGGTTTGATTTCTATGACCGTCGCCGTTGGGCTGGTAATCGGCACACCCAGCGCTTCCCCAGCGATTCCCTGGGTCGATTTGATTTTTCGCGGAATACAGGTGATTCAGCTCTCCAGCCTGTCTGACCGTCAGGAGGTGCAGTTGGGTGGCCAAATCAACGAACAGCTGGTGGGCGGGCAGTTTGAGCTATATCGCGATCGCGCCATCACCGACTACATCAATCGAATTGGTCAGCGTCTGGTACCCACCAGCACCCGCCCCGACATTCCCTACACCTTCCAGGTAGTGCGCGACGACAGTATCAACGCCTTTGCCACGATGGGAGGCTATGTCTATGTGACTACGGGGCTGCTGCGAGCGGCGGACAATGAGGCCCAGGTGGCCAGTGTGCTGGGTCATGAAATTGGCCACATCGCCGGACGTCATGCGGTCGAGCAGATGCGGCAAATGGCGATCGCCCAGGGTGTGATGACTGCCGCTGGCGTCGATCAAAGCGCCCTGGTGAATATTGGCGTCGAGTTGGTCCTGCGCCGCCCCAACAGCCGCGAAGACGAGCGTGAGGCAGACATGCTGGGGCTAGATAACTTGGTTCAAGCAGGATACGCGCCGTCTGCAATGGTTGCCTTTATGGAAAAGCTGCTGCGCCAGGGATCGCCTCCTAGTTTTCTGAGTACTCACCCCTCAGTCGGTAGCCGCATCGAAGCCCTCAATGATGAAATTGACCCTGCCAGTGCTAACATAGGCGATGGTCTTAACAACGAGGCGTACCAGTCGCGCATAAGTCGAATACCGTCTTAAGTAGGTCGTCATCGTTATTGATGATCATGTATCGCATTACGCTTTCACGCTAGGACATTCAAGAGGCGTGGAACCCCCGCGACGCGGGGGTTCCACACTCAAACCTCAGCCCGTAAGGCTGTACTTTCTGATATGGGAGAATTTGATAGATTCGCTATCATACCTGAGGGCGAGAATGCTACTCCTAGCAAGACCTGCGGGTCCATGAGGAGTCTTACTCTGGGTGGAGGAAGATCCCGCTGCTCCTGTCTTATGCTTAATGCATTACGGTAGACAAAAAAATTACGTAATCACTAAGCGCCTGTCGAAAAACCCGTCAGAGGTTTTAGAATTAAGCTTCATTTCGTGAGTTCTAATGTCTCCGTAGGAGTCAGCGGCAGCAAGAGAGAGAACGGTTTGGCTTACATGAACAAACTTTTAACGAGAGACTTAATGCGGGAACCAGCTCCGGTTCTGGTTGCTGATGACAACGAGGATGATTGGTTCCTAATTGAACGAGCTTTTGCGAAAAACCGCATCGCGAATCCATCTTACTGGGTGAAGGACGGCGATGAGCTTTTAGATTTTCTCCTCCAGCGCGGCGACTACTCGGACCCGGAGCAGGCACCCCGGCCAGGGTTAGTGCTGCTTGACCTCAATATGCCAGGAAAGGATGGGCGTGCCGCTCTTCAAGAAATCCGTGAGCACCCCGATCTGCGCCATCTACCCGTTGTTGCCCTGACTGCATCCGGTGAGCGCCGCGAGGTCATCGAAGCCTACGAGCTGGGCGTCAACTCTTTCCTCGTTAAGCCCGATACGTTCGACCAGCTATCGGAGCTGGTGCGGTGTCTCAACCGCTACTGGTTCGAAGCTGTGCAGCTGCCGCCAGAGGAATAGCTCACCGCTCGCTATAGGTGAATTTGGCCCAGAATGATTTGTAGCCGATCATAATCATCCTTGAGTAGTCGGCTCAGCATTCGCCCCGCCTTGACCAGCCACGGGCGATCGCCCTTGCGTAACAGGTAAATCTCCCGAATCGTGGCCGCGGCGAGGCTATCGACTGGGGCATTGCCCACCTGCAGCAGAGTCCGCAGGAAGTCGAGCTGGTCGCTGAAGCCCATAATTTCCTCCGCGCCGCAGGTGTAAACGGCCTGGTGAACCTGAGGCGGTCGGGGCGGCAGGTGCTGATAGATGGTCGGAGCCTGGAGCAATCCATCTGGCTTGGCAGCCTGAAATCCGACGATGACCGCCCGAAATTCCGTTTTTAGCATGGCAAAGATTTGGGGCTGCTGCTCCCGCAGCTCGGGCAAGGAGAGGCCCAGCGCCCGGGCTCGATGCACCGAGTCGATGGGGCTAGTCGTGGCGTGGTAAACCACGGCATAGATTTGATTGCCCGACTCTTCGTCAATCGCTTTAACCCAACTGCCGAAGGGCGGCATAACGGCATAGTTCAATTCTTCTGGCTCCAGGCACTGGGCTAAAAACTCGGTCGTCGCCGTTTCGATGACCTCAGCAATGTGGCTAGGATGACGGTGCTGAGCGGAAAATTGGGGCAGCGGCAGGCGCATAGGCAAGGGGGGAGTGATTTAAGGAGTTGAACGAAATGATTGTCTAGGGGGCGCACACCCCCGTCATTAATTGTGCTTCAGCACTTAAACGAGGCTGAAGAAGCGCTGGACAGCGGCGAGGATCTTTTCGGCGGCGTGGCCATCCCCGAAGGGGTTGATGGCGGTTGCCATCTGCTGGTAAGCGGCTGGGTTGCTCAAGAGGCGACTGGCGGCGGTAAAAATCTGCTGGGAGCTGGTGCCCACTAGCTGAGCGGTACCTGCGGCGATCGCCTCAGGCCTTTCGGTTGTTTGCCGTAGGACGAGGACAGGCTTGCCCAGGCTGGGAGCTTCTTCCTGAAGTCCGCCTGAGTCGGTAAGGAGTAGGTAGCACCGCTGAATCGCACCCACGAGCTCTGCGTAGTTGAGAGGCTCGGTGAGAAAGACCCGGGGATGGTCGCCGAGTTTGGCCTGTAAGGGCTCTCGTACTGTCGGGTTACGGTGGAGCGGCAGCAGCAGTGCAGCATCGGGCACCGCATCCAGAATCTTCAAGAAGCCGTGGGCAATGTCTGCAAGGGGGCGACCCCAGTTTTCACGGCGATGCACGGTGGAGAGCAAAACCCGGTAGCGCGACCAGTCTAGCCCCGGCACGTCACAAGCGGGCTGACGAGCGGCGACCGTGATCAGCGCATCGATGACTGTGTTGCCCGTATGGTGGATTGTCCCGACAACGGCAGAGGTCTTTAGATTTTCGACGGCTTGGGGCGTTGGAGCAAAGTGCAGCTGAGTAATTTGGGAGATTAGCCGTCGATTAGCCTCCTCGGGATAGGGGTTGAGCAAGTCGGCGGTGCGCAGCCCCGCTTCTACATGGCCGACTGGAATTTTCTGGTAAAAGGCGGCGATCGCCGCAGCAAAGGCCGTGGTCGTGTCTCCTTGGACAATCACGAACTGCGGCTCCAGGTTTTGGAATAGGCGCTCTAGCCCCTGCAGGCTGCGGCAGGTGATGTCTGTCAGGGTTTGTCGCGGCTGCATAATGGCAAGGTCGTCATCTGCCTCAATTTGAAACAGTTGCATGACCTGCGCCACCATTTCCCGATGCTGCCCGGTGAGAATAACCCGGGTATCAAACAGCGGGCATTGCCGGAATTGACCGATCACGGGAGCGAGCTTAATCGCTTCAGGGCGGGTGCCTAAGATGATACAGACGCGGACTGGGGAATCTGACATCGAGACCTTAGGAATAAACAACGGGTTAAGTCACGTAAGCAGCTAAGCCGACTCTACCCAGGACGATTTTACAGAACTCCGCAGTCGCCCACGGCCACTGCACCTCGCAATATATAGCGTTACGCTTTCGCGCTAGGACATTCAAGAGGTGTGGAACCCCCCCGTCGCGGGGGTTCCATACTCAAACCTCAGCCCGTAGGGCCATAGCGCCATGCATTGGCGTTAGGCCCCTATTATGAGCGCATCCCTCGCGCCGCGGGACTCGTCCACAAACCTCAGCCCGTAGGGCCATGCTTGCCAACTGCAGGAAGTTCTCGTACTATACAAGCAGTGTAATAGTATAGATGATCTAACCAAAAATTTGTCATGAAGAACTAGAGCCAGCTCCCGCCAGACTAAGCCAGCGCGACGCAAGGTTTTGAGATAATTCACGTGAGGCGTGACCTGCTCATGATTAAGATTCTCCACCTGTCAGATATTCATTTAGGCAGCGGCTTTTCCCACGGTTACACCGATCCAGAAACCGGGCTCAACACTCGGCTGACTGACTTTATAGGTACCCTCAGCCGCTGTATAGACCGGGCGATCGCCGAACCGGTTGACCTGGTGCTCTTTGGGGGAGATGCGTTTCCCGATGCGACGCCGCCGCCGATTGTTCAGGAAGCCTTTGCCTACCAGTTTCGCCGCTTAGTGGATGCGCAAATTCCCACCGTATTGCTGGTGGGGAATCACGATCAGCACGCCTACGGTGCAGGCGGTGCTAGCCTGTGCATCTATCGGACGCTGGGGGTTCCGGGGGTAGTGGTGGGCGATCGCTTAGAGACCCACCTCATCACAACCCGACCGGGGCCCGTACAGGTGATCACGCTGCCCTGGCTAACCCGGTCAACGCTGCTGACCCGCCGAGATGCGGATGGCCTGTCGATGGGGGAGGTCAATGAGCTCCTGCTGGCGCGGCTACGGGTGGCGCTGGAAGGTGAGATCCGTCGTCTCGATCCAACTTTGCCTACCGTGCTGCTGGGGCACCTGATGGTCGATACCGCAAGCTATGGAGCTGAGCGCTTCCTGGCGGTGGGTAAGGGCTTTACCGTGCCCATGGCCCTGCTTAACCGCGACTGTTTCGACTATGTCGCCTTAGGTCACGTCCATCGCCATCAAATCTTGAGCGATCGCCCCCCCATCGTTTATCCCGGCAGCATCGAGCGGGTTGACTTCAGCGAAGAGCAGGAAGAGAAAGGCTTTGTGCTCGTCGAGCTGGCCCGAGGGCAAACCACAGTGGAGTTTTGCCCCCTGCCGGTGCGCCCGTTTCGGACAATTCGCCTCGACCTATCCAAGGCCGAGTGTCCCCAGTCTGCCCTGCTAAATGCCCTTGCCACCGCTGAAGTCGAGGATGCTGTCGTGCGGCTGATTTACCGAGTGCGCCCCGATCAGCTCGACCTGATTGAAAGCAGCGCCATCCAGAATGCCCTCAGCCATGCTCATACCTTTACGGTTCATCCCGAACTGGTGAGCCAACTGGCCCGACCCCGGCTGCCGGAGTTGAGCCACCATCATGCCCTTGACCCGCTGCAGGCACTGCAAACTTATCTTGCCCATCGTCCAGAATTAGACGAGCTTTCGAAAGAAATGCTGGCAGCGGCTCAGGCCCTGACGTTGGACGGAGATGGCGTGGCGGCCCAGAGCGATCGCCCCCCTCAAACCCACCGAGTTGGGGAGGCACTGCTGACCAGCAGCGGAGATATGGATACCCCCCCGTTACAGTCCGACGAGCCCCTTACCCCTGCCCAACTTCGGCTTCTTTGAATGTACCCAAACCCAATAGGAAGGAATAACGCACAGCGCCATGAGAGCACGACTCGACAACCAGGTAATATTTCTCCACAAAGACGATGTCCCGAGCTATCAGCAAGGAGGGTCGGTCGTGCGGAATACTTACTTCTGGGCACTGCGGGCGATCGCCGGGCGATCGCCGCGATATCGAGACTGGGAGTTCGAAGCCGAAGTGTGGCTCGCCCTGCGGCGAATGCTCCTGTCTTTTGCAGAGTCGGGCTATCTGGGGCTGCAGGAAACCATCCTAGAGTTTCCTCTAGGAGACGAGATCCCGCCGGTTCTGCGGCCTGTATCCACCTGGGCAGAACCGATGGATTAGGGGCGGGAGATTCTGATGCCTATGGCTCAAGCATACTGCGATGTCCAGCTTCCTTCACCTAAGTTAAACCTGACTCTGTGACCGCCTTTTGACGCTATACTACATGAACGTGCCAATTTCATGGTCAAGCTGCCCAGCACTTCTCATGCGACTCGGTCTACGTCAGGCTTGCTCGGCACTTTGGTGGAAAGCTGCTGCTTTCCTAGTGTTTTGATTCTATATTTTGATTTTAGCAACACAACCGCGTGGCGTATGGATAAGGTAAAAGTCGTACTAATTGAAGACCATGATCTGACCCGAGTCGGCCTCAAGACCGCTCTCCAGCAGCATGGCCCCATTGAGATTGTGGGCGAAGCCGCAACTGGACAACAAGGGCTCTGGGTAATTCAAAATACTCAGCCTGACGTGGCCATCGTTGACATTGGGCTGCCCGACATCGACGGCATTGAGCTAACCAGCCAAATCAAGCAGCTAGCTAAACCTGAGGGCGCTGAGACCGCTGAGACAGATTCATCGGCAGATTCAGCTGATGATCTGGCAGCAGAGGACCCGTCGGTCAAGGTACTCATCCTAACCATGCACGACAACGATGAAGCAGTGCTGGCAGCATTTGCCGCTGGGGCTGATTCTTACAGTGTTAAAGACGTGGGTATCGACAAGCTGGTGGAGGCTGTCCGGTCAACCCACGAAGGCAACGCCTGGATTGATCCAGCGATCGCCCGCATCGTGCTCAAACAGGCTCAAATCCAAAATACCGCGACGGGACAGTCCCCCACCTCGGAAGAATCTACCCCTACCTATGAAAAAATTCTCGAATCCGATCCGCTCACCGAGCGAGAGATGGAGGTGCTTGAGCTAATTGTGGATGGCTATAGTAACGCTGACATTGCCAAACAGCTCTACATCACCATCGGCACTGTTAAAACCCACGTTCGGAACATTCTCAGCAAGCTCTCTGCCGCTGACCGCACCCAAGCAGCCGTGCGGGCCCTCCGCTCAGGATTGGTCAGCCTTTAGACTCCATACCTACCTACAGTACTTTTCAAGTGCATGAGGGACAGATTTTTTGTTGGGGGTGCACCCCCCCACAAGTTGCGATGGACTGTGCTTGAGCACTTAGGACGTGGCCTAAAGCATCACCGCTGGCCAATCGTCATCCCTGTCGTAGCGGGTCATGTCGTCAAACTTTCGCAGCTCAGCCCGCACGACCTGTAGTGGCTTAATATCAGCCCGCTCAATCCACTGATGATTGAGGGTGACGCAAGCTTGGTAGAACGCCTGGCGGTCTACTGTGTTTGCCAAATCGGTAAAATAGCCGAGGGTGATGTGGCCCGTGAGATGGTACTGCTGCTCGACCCCCAAAGCAATTAGGTCGGAATTTTGGTAGATCATGCGGCGCAGGGCCAGGATGCGTTCGTAGGTTTGCTCCGTTTTCGGAGCTAGGCCGATGGCGATCGCCCGCGGCATGACGATCAGCCCCAACAGTTCCCACTCCACGGGAGCCTCGCTGTGGTTGTATTTTGACTGATAAAGCTGAAAGCTCTGCCGGATGCGATCGCGCAAGTTCGCTTCAAATTCATCGGTGGCAGCGGCATGACGATACTGATCGGCCCAAATCAGATCGGCGATGGTCATGTGGAAGCTGGCAGGCGGTACAGGGGCGAGGACTCCTGCGGGAATTTCGCGGAACGCTGCCTGCTGAAAGTCTTCCAGCAGACGGTAGGGGGCAGCATTGTCGGGGTCATCCCGCCAGGGTGGGGTAATCACCGAATAGCCTGGAAACGCCAGCGGCTCCATTGCTCCATCTGCTGCTCGTTGGTACTTGGCAGAAGGTTGAATATTTTGGACCTGCGTTTGATAGGTTTCCGGCAGGGTCATACGAGCGAGACGGTTCACGTAGTTGGAAAAGAGGTCATCCATTGGTGATTGACTGTGGGTAGTTGTTAAAAGCTATCATCAAATATGGCCCTACGGGCTAAGGTTTGAGGGTGGAACCCCAGCGTCGCGGGGGTTCCACATCTCTTAAATGTCCTAACGCGAAAGCGTAACGCTATATTAGTTGCATCCTGCTCATAGGGCCGCACCCATTTGCCGCTTTCGGGCGGAGTAAAGGTTTGACGCCTGTTTTGATGATCCCGACGATTTCCTGCTGAGTCATTTTCGCATGCCAGTTTATGTGTATTGGGGAGAGGATGACTATGCCCTCAACCGGGCGATCGCTGAGCTGCGCGATCGCACCCTCGATCCCGATTGGGTGAGCTTCAACTACACCAAAGTAACCTCTGAACAGCCCAATGCCACTGTGGAGGCCCTCAATCAGGCGATGACGCCGCCCTTTGGCAGCGGTAAGCGCCTGGTATGGCTTACTGACGCGACCCTCCTGCAGCGCTGTTCTGACTCAGATTGGGCCGAGCTAGACCGCACCCTGCCCCAAATCCCCGAAACATCGGTCCTCCTGCTGACCAGTTCCCAAAAGCCAGACGGACGGCTCAAATCCACCAAGCTCCTGCAAAAGCACGCAGAAATTCGCGAATATGCCACGATTCCTCCCTGGAAAACCGATCTGCTGGCCCGTCAGGTGAAGCAGGCGGCTCGGGAGGTAGGCGTCTCCCTCACCCCATCTGGGGTTGAGATCCTGGTAGAAGCGGTAGGAGCCGACACCCGCCAGCTCTACAACGAGCTGGAGAAGCTGCGGCTCTATGGGGGCGCAGGAGAGCAGCCAATTTCTGAAGCAGCGATCGCCACCCTAGTCAACACCTACACCCAAAATAGCTTCAAGCTTGCTGCCGCCATCCGCCAGGGCAATACCAGTCAGGCCCTTTCACTGATAACCGATTTATTCAACCGCAACGAACCAGCCCTGCGCATTGTCAGCACCCTGGTGGGGCAGTTTCGCCTGTGGCTGTGGGTGAAGCTGCTGGTAGAGGCGGGGGAGCGAGATGACCGGGCGATCGCCCGTGCCGCTGAGGTGGGCAACCCCAAGCGGGTGTACTTCCTCAAACAGGAGGTGAAGGGGCTGGCGCTGCGATCGCTCCAGCAAAGTCTGGCCCTCCTGCTGGATCTAGAGGCGGCCCTCAAGCAGGGGGCAAATCAGAAGATGCAGATGCAGACGTCTGTGATTCAGCTATGCCAGCTTTTTGGCCGTTCGTAAGTCTAGGGTCAAGTTGCGTTGGGTCGGCAGTGCCCATCTGAAAATCTAGCGAGTAAATGATGGCGGTGTGTGCGATCGCCCCCGCAACCAGTTAGGATGATGTATCGGAGTATCCCCCTTATTGCGAAAAATAGGACCGTCCAATGGCAGAAACCCTGATGTTCAATGCACTGCGTGCCGCGATTGATGAAGAGATGGCGCGAGACCCCAATGTATTTGTTCTGGGGGAGGACGTGGGCCATTACGGCGGTTCTTATAAGGTCACCAAGGATCTATACAAGAAATACGGCGAACTGCGGGTGCTGGACACCCCCATTGCGGAGAACAGCTTCACCGGCTTAGCTGTGGGGGCGGCCATGACGGGGCTGCGTCCCATTATTGAAGGCATGAATATGGGGTTCCTGCTGCTGGCCTTCAACCAGATTGCCAACAATGCGGGCATGCTGCGCTACACCTCGGGCGGCAACTTCAAGATTCCTATGGTAATTCGTGGTCCTGGTGGCGTCGGTCGCCAATTGGGGGCGGAGCACTCCCAGCGGCTGGAAGCCTACTTTCAGGGAGTACCCGGACTCAAGCTGGTAGCATGCTCCACCGCCTACAACGCTAAAGGGCTGTTGAAGGCCGCCATCCGGGACGACAATCCCGTCCTCTTTTTCGAGCACGTTCTGCTCTACAACCTCAAGGACAACCTGCCGGATGAGGAGTATGTGCTGCCTTTGGATAAGGCGGAGATCGTGCGATCGGGCAGCGATGTCACCATCCTCACCTACTCCCGGATGCGCCACCACTGCACCCAGGCCGCCAAAACCCTGGAGCGGGAAGGTTTCGACCCAGAAATTATCGACCTGATTTCCCTCAAGCCGCTGGATTTTGAAACCATTGGTGCCTCTATCCGCAAAACCCATCGGGTGATCGTCGTAGAGGAGTGCATGAAGTCTGGTGGCATTGGCGCTGAGCTAACCGCTTCGATCAACGATCGCTTCTTTGATGAACTGGATGCCCCGGTCAAGCGCCTCGCCTCCCAGGACATCCCCACCCCCTACAACGGCATGCTGGAAAGCCTTACGATCGTTCAGCCTAAGCAGATTATCCAGGCGGTTGAGGATATGGTGGCTTTGCGGGTTTAGCTATTGTCGCCCAGTCACCGACAGACCGTCCACAACGACCGAAGGGGTGTAGCAAGACCCATTCCACTGGCCATCGTTGCCCAGCTCAATGAGCTGCTTGAGGGCGGTGTAGACATTCCCTGCCACCATGGTGTCTTTGACCCGCCCGGCGATCGCCCCTTTGTGAACCCGATAGCCCAAATCCACGTTTACGGAGAACTCGCCGGAAATACCGGCTCCGCCCCCCAACATCTGATCCACGATGATGCCCTCGTCTAGGCCGGCCATCAGCGCCTCTAGGGACTTGGTTCCTGGCTGCACCAGGAAATTGAACAGGCCAGGGGTGGGATAGCTCTCCAATCCGGGGCGGAAGCCGTTGCCCGTGGTGCCGCTGCCCAGCGCGTTGCCTGTAGTGCGGTCGGTGTAGAAAAGCTGGAGGATGCCTTCTTCAATAAAAGTAATGGACTTGGTGGGGGTGCCCTCGTCGTCGAAGGGGCAGCTAAACGGCCCAGACTGGGGCTGCTGGCAGAGGGTGAGGCGGGGAGAAACGACGCGATCGCCCACCGCATCACTCCAGGGGGACGACCGTTCCAGCACCCGCTTGCCGTTCATGGCGGCCTGTAGGGTGCCCCACAGCATATCGGCAGCTTTTGAGGTAAACAGCACGGGAATGCGGCCAACGGCAGGCGTGACGTTGGCTTCAGCCCACTGGAGGCGCTGAATTATTTGCTGAGCCAGGGCAACGGGGTTCAGCGTGTTGCGCTGGGTTTGTCCATCCGACACGCTGAGGAAATCATCCCCCCGCACCCACTCGGCAGAGAGGTAGCAGCTCAGAGTGGTGTCGGTGTAGCTACAGTCCAGGCCGTTGGAGTTCACCAGCCGAGTGGTTTCTGCCTCGCACTCCCACTCCGCCGTGCAGACGATTTCGGGATAGGCTTCCCGCACCAGGGCGATCGCCTCCCTCCCCCAGTCGATGAGCTGATTCACTGAGACAGCAGTGCCCAAATCAGGGTAGGTTGCCACCGAGGCCGGGGCCAGCTCGATGGTTTCGGGGTTATTGAGCTGACTGAGGGCGATCGCCCGATCCACCAGGGCCTGTAGATCCACCGGGCCGTGGGCCACAGCTAGTCCAGGTCGGCGATCGCACCAGAGCCGCAGGGCAGTCCCTTCCGCCTGGGAACTCTCTAACTGCTTGAGCCGATTGGCTTCAAAAAATACGGGTCGGGATAGGGACTGGGTTTGGAAGACTTCCGCTGCTTCCGCCCCCGATTTAGTAGCTAACTCTAACAGTTGCTCTGCCAGCGTTGCGGATGGTTCGTTGCCAGGTGCCATATACTGCTGCGTCAAAATAAGAAGTTAAGCAAAATTATTTTCTTGGGGATGCGCACTCCCGCCGGGCGCACATCCCCATAAGCTGTGATCGATTGTGCCTGAGCACTTACAGCCCTACGGGCTAAGGTTTGGGTGTGGAACCCCCGCGTCGCGGGGGTTCCACACCTCTTAAATGTCCTAACGCGAAAGCGTAACGCCATACTATGCCGGGTAAGAGTTGGAAGTGCTAACTGTCCATCTTCCGAGATTATGGGACTTTACGCCAGGTCAAGTTCTCGTAACAACCAGAACCCGGCAAAGGCTTCTGCCTCTGGGTCAGACTGCACCGCCAGGAAATGCACGTTTTGGGCCTGCTGCTTTGCAGCTTCAAAGGCTAGGGCAGCCTGCTGCAGCTCAGTAGCGGTCAGGTTTACCAAAATCCAGGCTTCGCTGGCCCCGGTTTCTAGCAGCAGTTGGGTGGCGCTATTGGCCTCGTCGGGACTGGCCTTGAGGAACGCCAGCTCCAGCCCCGACATCCAGGCCGCCAGCGGCAGGTCGCGGGACGAGTAGATGATCAGCCCCGGCACGGACACATCGGCGGCCAGGTCCACCAGATCGAGGGGAAAAGCCTCACCAAAGCTGATGTCCCATTCCGATAGGTCGGCCAGATCCTTAGCCGCCAGGCTCACAATGGTCCAGCGATCGCCCCGTAGCGCATCGGGCAGGGGCTGGGGCGTGTTGGGCGGATAGCTGACTGAGGGATTGGCCCCTGGCTGATAGGTGTCAAAGGTGGGATAAACCTGTTCCATGCGCTCCTGAAGCCACTGGTGCATGACCAGGGTACGGCGACTGGCATAGACGGGCAGACCCGCATCCTCACAGGCTTTGGTAATCATATTGGTCATCTGGCGACGGAAGAACCGGATGCGGTCGGGGGGAGCGGGGGCCTGGGCGATCGCCTCTTCAATTGCTTCCCGCAGCCACACGGAGTTCACTTCGGTATTGGCGCAAAACTTAGCAAAGCGAAATAGGGTAGACGGGTCCCGGTAAATATCGGTTGAGCTTTCGCAAATCAGCGCTTCCCAACGCTTTTTCCCACGTTCATCCAGAATCGGGCGCGAATAGAAATCTAGTTCCCAAATGACCGTCATCGATCTCTCAGATTGACTACTCTGCTCTTCATCATATAAGTAGGTAGCCACAAATAAACGACGCTATGGCGGGGGGCGCACTTACTATAGCGTCGTTCGTACCCACGTACTGGTCTGACAAGCCTAGTGGTAAGACAAGTCTAAAATAGTGCACTAGTGGATCATTTGCTTTGCTCCGAGCCCTTACGCCCTCACCCCAAACCCCTATCCCAAAGAGGGCTACTACATACACACATCTTGGCCCTCACCCCCTCAATCCCCCTCTCCCAAAAATGGGCGAGGGGGAGGTAAGACAAGGCTTTCCGGCTCCCCTTCTCCCGCTCTGGGAGAAGGGGCTGGGGGATGAGGGCCATGTTCGTGCCAAATGACCCACTAGGCGATCGCGTCAAACTTTTGACTGGTGGGCAATGCCCACCCTACGTGATGCAATCTAACTTGAAGCAAGGGGTTTTAGCCTGCCCAACCTCGTCCTATAAATTTTCCATAAAGCTGGTCAGAAACACTGGCGCATTTGGGGGCCAGATCCCGCATACTAAGTCAGTAATTCTTGCTATGATCCACGCTGGCGTTTGTTGCTGGGGCAGTACCCAATCGGGCTTCTGAAGCTGACGCATCTCTATCTAGGGCTGACGTGAAGCTTGGGTAGCGCAAGAGCTGTCTCCTGCTTTGCTGAATGATGGCAATGAGGGTTTTATCACGAGGCCCTTAACTGTTTGCCCGTTGAGCAAGTTCTGAGCGATCGCCAGACGGACTTTTTTGCCAGGAGAGGCTGCTGCAATAACCAGGCTGTCTAACAGGCAGCCCCGTTCTCGCTGTACTCGGTTACCGTTCTAGACTCTCCAAAAGGGCGGACGGTGCCAGATAAGCTCATGCTGCTAGATTGGGCGATTCGGGTGCGATCGCCTCAGGGTTTGACCATTGGCATGGGGAAGGGGTAACCGCTACCGGAACCCCCCAGTTTTGTTGATGGCCCTACACCTACCGGTTCCAATATTCATTTCGAAGTCCAATTCGAACAGGACGGATGCACTGCATGCAGCGTCCTCAGATTCTGAGCGACTTTATCGAATTCTTTATCCCGAATTCTTTATTCTGAATTCTTTTATCATGTCTATTCCCGTGTACCCTATGACTTCTGTAGTACGTTTTGAGCAAGAATTAACCTCGGATGCCTGGCGACTCCTGCAATCATCGGTGTTCTACTACCGGGGCGAACCTGTGGGTACTGTAGCTGCCTGCGATCCTGGCGTAGAGGCCCTCAATTACGACCAGTGCTTTGTGCGTGACTTTGTTCCCGCTGCCCTGGCCTTTCTCACCGAAGGACAGGCAGATATTGTGCGAACGTTTCTCATCGAAACCCTCAATCTCCAGAGCAGCGATAAGCAGATGGACTGCTTTAACGCTGGACAGGGCCTCATGCCCGCCAGCTTCAAGGTAGAAACGCGGAACGGCGAGCAATACCTCACGGCAGACTTTGGCGAGCATGCCATCGGTCGCGTCACCCCCGTAGATTCCTGCTTTTGGTGGCTGATTTTACTACGGGCTTACGTCAAAGCCACGGGCGATTATGACCTGGCTCATCGCCCCGAATTTCAAAACGGCATTTTACTCATCCTCAAGCTCTGTCTAGCCGATCGGTTTGACATGTACCCGACGCTGCTGGTCCCCGATGCCTCCTTCATGATTGATCGTCGCATGGGCGTAGCCGGACATCCCCTAGAGATTCAGGCGCTTTTCTACGCAGCGCTACGGGCAGCGCGGGAGCTGCTGCTGCCCACCTGCAAGCGGCAGGCCGTCTACATGCAGGTGATCAACCAGCGGCTGAGTACCCTGCGGGCACATATTCGGGAATACTACTGGCTGGATTTGAAGCGCCTCAACGACATTTACCGATATCGGGGGGAAGAGTTTGGCATTGCCGCCATCAACAAGTTCAACGTCTATCCTGACACCATTCCCCTCTGGCTGACGGAATGGATGCCCGAACGGGGGGGCTACCTGGCAGGCAACCTCGGTCCGGCCCAGATCGACTTTCGCTTTTTTGGCTTGGGAAACCTGATGGCCATCATTTGCTCTCTAGCGAGTGAACAGGAATCCCAATCCATCATGGATTTGATTGAGCAGCGCTGGACAGACCTGATTGGCTACATGCCGATGAAGATCTGCTTCCCAGCGGTGGAGGATGTGGAGTGGAAGATTCTGACAGGATGTGACCCCAAAAACGTCCCCTGGTCCTATCACAACGGGGGAAACTGGCCGGTGCTGCTGTGGCTGCTGGTGGCAGTGGCGATCAAGACGGGGCGGCCCGAAGTCGGCAACCGGGCGATCGCCATTGCCGAACAGCGGCTGGGGCGGGATGAGTGGCCCGAATACTATGACGGGCGCAACGGTCGCCTGGTGGGCAAAGCTTCCCGACGCTATCAAACCTGGACCATCGCGGCGCTGCTGCTGGCAAAGGCATTGATGAAAAATCCCGATCACCTGCAGCTCTTCTGCTTTGACGAAGACCCCATCCTGTCGGCTTACTATACCTGGGAAGGGTTTCAGTGATCGTCGGGGAGGGGGTCGAAGGTCGGCGCTGCTTCTAGGTCAGGGGGTAGGGGAAATGCCATGACCTGCTCGGCCACCTGGGCTAGGGTCGTCAGGTTCGCAATGACCCCTGGCCGGTATTCTGGCGCAATGGGCAGATCCAGCAATAGGGAGATCTGATCCACGTAGGCGTCTGGATCAAAAGCAGGGCGAAAAGCAGAGTCGGCCATGGAATTTCAGCGATAGGGGACTTGGCTAATGGCGATTGGTTTATATGGCCCTACGGGCTAAGGGTTGAGTGTGGACCCCCCGCGCCGCAGGGGGTCCACACCTCTTGAATGTCCTGACATGAAAGCGTAGCGCTATGTATCGGTTGGCTCTAGTATGATGCCAGGCTTCCTTGATTGCAAATCATACTCATAACGAGTATGATTTAGGAAGTGAACATCGATCCATACCAAGAGGAAACCTATGGTCGCAACACCTTCTCGCAATGCAGAAGCAGCCCGTCGCTTCTACCCCACCCGCATTGACCTGCCCTTAGACGTGCGATCGCAGGTCGCTGAGCTGCTAAACCAGACCCTAGCGGCTACCCTTGACCTCAAAACCCAGACCAAGCAGGCCCACTGGAACGTCAAAGGCATGGACTTCTATCAGCTCCATGAGCTATTTGACGAAATGGCGACCGAACTGGAGGAGTACATCGATACCGTAGCCGAGCGCATTACGGCCCTGGGGGGCACTGCTATGGGCACGGCGCGCATTGCAGCTGCTGACTCGATTCTGCCGGAGTATGACCTGGATGCAGTCGAGGGGGCTGAGCACATCACTGCTCTAGCGGAGCGATATGCCGCCTATGCCAAGCATGTCCGGGACGGTATCGGTAAAACCGATGAACTGGGAGACGCGGATACGGCGGATCTCTATACCGAGATTTCCCGCACCGTCGACATGCGCCTCTGGTTCCTGGAAGCGCACCTCGTTAAGAAGTCTGACGTGAAGTAGCCTTGGGGTGAGTTGTGGCCTGAGCCCTACATGCCTCAAGGTCTCAGCTCAATACAGCCCTATAGGCTAAGGTTTGAGCATAGAACCCCCGTGACGCGGGGGTTCTATGCTTCTTGAGTGTCCTACCACAAACACAAAAGCGTAACGCCACACACCGCCGGGCAGGTTTTGGGGCGTTGCCTGGAGCGCTGACACCCTGAGACCTTTCCCGCTGGCGGTGAGGATATCCCCCAATTTTGGATAGATCTGGGTAAGGTATATCCAGCTACAATTAATAGTAGAAATATTAAGTTATATAAACGGTGGGTTGAACTATGAGTCAGATGACCCTGGAGCAAATTTCCCGGCAGCTAGAGAGCGATAACTCTGGCGATCGCATGGTTGCCTTAGCCAATCTGCGCAACGTCTCCCCCAATGAGGCCGTGCCGCTCATCAAAAAAGTATTGGACGACAATAATCTCCAGGTGCGCTCGATGGCCGTGTTCGCGCTGGGCATCAAGCCCACGGAGGACTGCTATCCCATTTTGGTGAAGCTGCTGGAAACCGATCCCGACTACGGCATCCGAGCCGACGCTGCCGGAGCGCTGGGCTACTTGCAGGACCCCCGCGGCTTCGAGCCCCTGAATCGGGCCTTTTACGAAGATACCGACTGGCTGGTGCGCTTCAGTGCCGCCGTTTCCCTCGGTAGCCTCAAGGACCCGAGAGCCTATGATGCGCTAATTCAGGCACTGGACAGCGATGAGGTAGTGATTCAGCAGGCCGCGATCGCTGCCCTCGGTGAAATTGACGCAGTCGATGCCGTTGACAAAATTCTTGCCTTTGCTCAATCGGATGACTGGCTGGTGCGTCAGCGCCTTGCCGAAGCCCTCGGCAACCTGCCCACGACCAAGAGCATTGCAGCGCTCAACTACCTGGCAAAGGACAGCAACCCTAATGTTGCCCAGTCTGCCGCCATTGCCCTGCAGCGGCTAGAGAAAGCTGAAGTCGACGAATAGCGCCACTAGAGCGTGGCAAGGCTCAGGGAATTAGCGGTCCAGCGTTACTGCCATCAGTTTGAGCAGCCCGGATGCCTGCATTCAGGATCGATAACAGGGCCGATTGGATTACCTGAAATTCGGCGGGGGGCTGCTGTAAAAATTCCAGGCTGGCGTTGTTGACTGCCGCTTCGTAGGTGGCGATCGCCCGCTGCAAATCACCGGCAGTGATGGGCCGTCCGCTGAGAATTCGCATGAAGGATGCCACTGCTGGCGTGGTCTGCTCGGCGGGTAAATTGGCGGTTGTGGCAATTGTGCGCAGCCTGAAAACGGTTCGAGCAATCTGAGCCGCCTGGATGGGGTCTAGTTCCGCCGCTATAAGCGTATTTTGAATATCAGTCAGCGTTGGCGCTGCCACGATCTGATCCAGGTCAACTCCCCCGAGTCTGGCCAGAATTTGCAAATTGGCGACGTTACGCTGGGCGACGACGTAATCAGCAGCAGAGGTGCCCGAGGCTAGCCCGGCGGGGGGAGGGGGCAGGGTGCCCGTGAGAATCTGGGCGAGGGCCAGGTTACCGGCTTGATGAACAGCCGCCGCCACTGCACCTTCGGATCCACCAGAAAATTCGTCGGCACCGCTCTCTCCGTCGAGCACCGGGTTGATGAAACCATTGGTTATCTCATAGGGAGCGATGGCGGCTAAGGCAACATCGACCTGATGATCACCGGAGGTTGCTCTACTGGATGATCCGCAGGCGATCGCTGAGATGACCAAAACCAGTATTCGGGCCATCCGTCCGCTGGTGACCCCGCTGTTGGCGATCGCCCCACTGTCCTGAATGATGTTGTAGTGCCGCATTTTGAGATTCCCCCTTAGGGCAAACGCCTATCCCTCACCCATCGCCCAAAATCGTCTAAGACGTCACCTAGATTTAGCAGCCATGAAGCCAGCCCCATCCACCGAACGAGACGCTGGAGAACCAGTCTTCCTGGTCTGTTTCGGGATCGGCTTCAGATTGGATGGGTAATTCTGTTGGAACAGGTGACTCCGTGTTCAGTCCCGAGTCGGTAGCTGCTGAGGCTCTGCTCACCGCAGGAGCGATCGCCTCGAAAATCGGGGCGGGGTCGGGCAGGCGATACCGCTCTCGCAGCACGTCCGGGTCCGTCTCCAGCGGCACCTCCTCCGGCAGGCCATCATCGGGTGGGGCGACCTCCTCTGGCGGCGTTGCCGGTGGCACCAAAGTTGGCACCTCCACGGTCACGATATAGTCCCTAAGCGGATTAGACGCCGCAACTGGCAGCAGCACCCCCTGATCCACCAGGGATTGATGGATGAAGGCCGCCGCCTCTGCCCGGGTAGAGGGCTGGGCAGGTCGTAGCCGGTTTACATTCGGAAAGTTGACCACCCACTGGTTTGCCGTTGCCTCAACAACCGACTGCCGAGCGAATACAGGAATTTGGGCCGCATCTTGATAGATCTCGTCCAAGTTGGCCACCTCCAGCCGAGGAGCGATCGCCCCCAGCCCCTCAGCCAGCGCCGTTAGCGCTTCGGCCCGGGTAATCGCCTGCTCTGGGTTAAACTGCCGCTGGGGATAGCCATCGACAAACCCCATTTGGTATGCCGCTGCGATCGCCTCCGCCGCCCAGTAGTTGTTTGGAATATCGACAAACGGCTGCCCGCTTCGAACAAGCGGCTGGCGATAGGCGCTGCGCACCATAGCCGCAAACTGAGCCCGCGTCAGGGGAGCATCTGGACGAAATGAGCCATCAGGAAACCCCTGTACAATGCCGCGAACCGCCAGCGGTTCGATAAATGCCTGGGCCCAGTGTCCCTGCACATCCGGAAAGCTGACGGTCGCCGGTGGCTCGTTGGTCGGGGATGGGACCTGGGTGACTGCGGGCTGGCGATTTGCCGCCCACTCCATGGCCGCCCGGTTGAAATCTGGCTGGGGAGAAGGGTCCGAAGTAACGCCCGGTTCTCCTGGCTGAACGGCTGCTCTCATCGGGGCATGGGCAAAATCCACCACGGGTAGCCCGGCAGCAGCTGGCCAAGGGGATGGATCAATAACCAGCACTGTGGGTGGCGGTTCCGGGGAGTGGGATGTCACTGGCGTCGTTTGATCGGCAGTATCCCAACCGTCTAAGTCTGGAACCGCAACCGCCCGGGCCTGCAGCAATAGCTCACGAGTGGTGAGGCTGGCCAGAGTGCAAAAAACAGCCGTAGAAGTACGCATCATCAGGGCACACGCATGGGGCGATCGATCGGGCGATCGCGCTACAAAAGCTAACCACTGATACGCCTTGCCGGTCCTCCAGTCAGGACTAATTCAGATATCTGCCGAACTTCTTCCGGATGATATAGCGCTATGCTTAGGCGTTAGGCCATTTAAGAGGTGTGGAACCCCGGCATCGCTAGGGTTCCACACTTAAACCTGAGTCTATAGGGGATACCTACCGCCCCCACTGGTTGAACTCCTGAACAAACTGCGCCTGGCTGAGCAGATGAATGCGTGAATCGGCCTGGGCGCGGTCGCGATCGGCCTGCGTGTTGTAGCCCCAGTCTGCCAGAAACAGCCGCACGTCGGTCAGGTCGGGGTGGGTTTGAACCGTTTGCAGCGTTTTCAGCCGATCTTCTACAAACCAGATAGTCGGAGCATCCCCTTGGTCTTCCGCCCACTGCCGGACTAGGGCACGGAGAGACTGATCCTTGGGGCGCTTCACTTCCTTGCCAAAAATGCGATCGCCCGGCATGGATAAATCTTCCCGCCCCAAGAGCTGCTGGATAAAGCGCCCCTCCTTGGTGCTGATGATGTAGACCTGGGTATCACCCGTCAGGAGCTGCCGCAGCTTCTCGATTATGCCAGGATAGAACCGATGCAGGCTGAGCCACTGGTCCGGGTCCCGCTGAATCCACTGGTCGCGCACGCCGTCTACCGCCGCCGCCAGTTCTGCCGCGTTCAGGTTTTCGGTTTCAACCCGCTGATGGGCGATCGCCTGCCAGTCTTCTAGGATTTCTTCATCGGTGGCTCCCAGCTGGAGCGATCGCAGCAGCACGGGCATTTCCCACCCCGTCTCCACCACAGGCCGCAGAGCATAAAAGCGCTCCGCCAGACCGTCGGGAGGCGTCTGATCGGACAGGGTCCATATTTTGCAGTAGGCTTGCCAAGCTGTCCGAAAATACTCAATCAATCCGTCACAGATAACACCATCAAAATCCAGCGCCAAAATATCAGGGGCTACCATTCTATTTCCCTCTCACCACTTTCAAGGGGATTGTAAGGCGAACGTCTGACCCAAAGCCATTACGCAAAATACAATTCGTGCCAGGAAAAAGCGATCGCCAGCCCCTCGTGATTCGCGTTGGCCATCATTTCAGTTCGCTATCGTGAGATGACTGCTCGGGCGCACGCAGCGGTCGCTCCCCAGCGCGATCGCTCAAATCTGGGTCGCCCCCGGCTGGTATGGCTCTAATCATCAGGGTTTCGGGCAGTTGGTCTAAACAATCGCTGCTGCCGCATCGGTCCAGCACGTCCTTGATTAAGGCTTCCTGAATCCAGGTTTTTGCTACTACCGTAAGGGGCAGCGCCAGAATCAGCCCTACCAGACCAAAAAAGGTTGTAAAAAATACCTGAGCGCTAAGGGTAACCGCGGGCAGCAGCGACACCTGCTTGGCCATTACGACTGGGCTGACCCAGTAGCTCTCTAGGTTTTGGATAACGACGTAAAGAATAATGACGGCGATCGCCTTCCACGGCGGTCCCAATAGGGCGATGGAGAGGGGAAAGACGACGCTGAGCACCGGTCCGATATTGGGAATAAAGTTGAGCAGCCCTGCCAGTAGGGCATGGGCCAGCACCAGGTCGATGCCTAGAATACTCAGGCCAACCCCGCTGGTGACCGAGACAAAAATGGAGTTGATAAAGATGCCTCCCAGCCAGTTGCCCAGGGCCACCTCGCACTGGGTCAGGATCTCGTCGGCGCGGCGGCGGTAGAAGGAGGGAAAGAGGGCGATCGCCGCCTGCCGATAGGACGCCGGGTTGACCAGCAGCATCAGGGTCAGGGCCAGCACCAGTAGGCACTGCAGCACAACGGTCAGGGACGAGTTGAAAAACTCCACAAAGTTTTGCAGCAGATTTTGCACCAGCGGCTGGAGCTGCTGGGTCAGGACGGTCAGATCGGGCAGCTCAAGCTGGAAGCCCTGCTCTGGCAACCAGGCGGGGGGATTTTCGATGAACGCCTCCAGCCGCCGCACGATTTGGGAAAAGACCGCAGGCAGGCGCTGCAGCAGACTGCGAAACTGCTCGATAAATGGGGGAATCACCGTCGCGACAAATAGCGACCCAATTGAGCTAACTAGGAGTAGGGTCAGCATCACCGCTAGCCCCCGACTGCGGGTACCCAGCTTCTGCAGCTGCCGCACCAGGCCATTCAGGGCGGTCGAGATGACGATCGCCGTAAAGATCAGCAGCAGCATTTGCCGCACCTTCCACAAAATCACCAGGGCGATGATCAGGCAAATGAGTCCGAGCCACTGACCAAATTTCACGATGCTCCGCTCCAGCAAACGCGTTTAGGCTGGCACCAACCCCCAGCCTAGAGGACAACGACTTGACACTCCCCATAGCTAAAAGCTAGGGGATTCTTGGTTCATCCACCATCCTTAAAACTGATCTGAGAGTTTTATCTCAAACTCCGCAACCCCTCACCAAACAGCCGCACCAAAATGGTCAAACTATCTAGATATTG
>JBHJGR010000094.1:0-15509 GCA_050331615.1 Elainellaceae cyanobacterium | reverse complement strand
CTGAACGGGCGCGAGAGGTGCGTTTGCGGGGTGTGGTGGGCGATCGCGTCCCTTTGCTGGACGGGCAGATTTACCAGCTAACGGACCATACGGGGAGTATCTGGGTGGTCACGACGGACACCACGGTTACGTCTGGAGAAGAGCTGCTAATCCTCGGGCGGGTGCAGTACGAGGCGATGCCGAATTTGGGGAATCATCAGGGAGAAACCTACGTTGAAGAGCTGAGACAGCTCAGGCGCAGGTAAGCCGACGCTGCAAGAGAAGCTTAGGGAGAGTTTGCTATGGACGCAATGGATGCCGACAGCCTAGGTTCTGAACTGGTAGAGGTGGCGATCGCCATCCTGTATCGAGACAACCAGTTTTTGATGCAGCTTCGAGACGACATTCCCGGCATTGCCTATCCAGGCCACTGGGGCTTCTTCGGCGGCCATCTAGATCCTGGGGAAACCCCTGAAGTCGCGATGCGGCGAGAGCTGCTGGAGGAAATTGGCTACGCGCCATCGGTCATTACCCCGTTCAGGCGCTATCCAACCGATAAGGTGGTGCGTCACGTGTTTCATGCGCCGCTAAGGGTTGGACTGGAGGACCTCACCCTCAGCGAGGGGTGGGACATGGACTTCCTGTCAATTGAGGATGTGCGGGCGGGGCAGCGCCATTCCCGACGTGCGGCGAAAACATGTCCGGTGGGAGCGCCCCACCGGCAAATTCTGCTGGACTTCTTCAAGTCAGCTCCAGCTTAGGAACCGAATCCGGCGAGCACCAGTACGGCACCTGCCAGCAGTGCCAGCATCGTCAACACAAACCCAGCATTTGGGCTACCTTTCCAGGAGTAGTTCTTGTCTTTCATGAGAAACCTCACCAACTCGTCACAGATCTAAGTTCATTGTGACATTTTTCCGCAGTTCCCTCGATCTATGCATACGTCTATTCAGCCTCGAAAAATTCTCCAGCTTTGGCTATTGGACGATTTAGCTGTGACTAGAATCACGTTCGCCGAATGATCATGATCGTATGGCTGCATGGGGGTTGTGGCGATACTTGAATTGACTCAACTCTAGCCGAGTCATCAACAGGGAACACACGACTGGCCGACACCTCCACTGCGCGGAGACTGTCGGTTTTTTTTTAGCGCATCGCCCCCATGGTGTTTTTCCAGCACAGCTCCTTCCGCAGAATTTCGAGGGCGCGGCGATCGCCTCCGGAAAAAAATGCCTGGTCGATCAGGGCAGTGAGAATTTGCTGGGTTAGCTCAGAGGCAAAGGCCCCACCGCAGCGCAGCAGATGGCTGTAGTAGCTGAACTGGGGCCGCTGGTTTTGACCGAGATGAAACTGGAGGACATCCTCCTGGGTCATCAGCCAGGCGGGCGTGTTGATGGGCACGACCACGCGGGGAATGCCCTGGAATCCGTGGGGCGATCGCCCCTCCTGCATCAAGCAGCCCACCAGCACCACGCCCAGCAGCGTCCGGGTTTCGTTCACCAGGTCGGGGGTAAACAGAGGATCGGGCTCGCTGGAGAGGCGAGGACCATTGCTGAGGAACGTAGGATTGAACAGTTGCGTATTGTAGATGATGCCCACGGCCCAGTGGCGACCGGGTGTGCCATCTAGCCGAGCGTCCTCCTCTAGCTTGATAAAACTGCCGAACCCATAGGCATCGGCATCCGGTGGCGTATCCACCGTCAGCGAGTCATCCAACTGCACCACATAGTCGCAGTGGGAGTTTGATTTGACGACTTTTCCCAGGCGCATCGGTCACGCTCCAAATCGGGTCAGAGTGCAGATTGTTCAGTCAAACTATCAGTCAAACTATCAGTCAAACTATCCTATCGCTGGATGGACTTCTGTACTAGGGGCTGTTCATCAAATCCGGTCAGCACCCGTTCCAGCAGGGGCAGGAGGCGATTTACCTGCTGGGCGCGGATAATCACATCCCAAACAGGCTCCAGCTTTTTCCAGGCTCCCGCATAAACCAGGTGGCGGAGGCGATCGCGCCATGCCAACTTGGTCCACGCTCCCTGAAAAATATGGTGCCAGCGGTAAAACTCCCGGTAGGCCCGCCAGTAGCCCGCTTCCAGCTCAGCAGGCGTCATCTGGGCGGGGCGGTAGACCGCATGACGAGTGTCATACAGATCCCAGTCGCTGTGCAGAATGCGCCCCTGCTGGGCTAGACGGGTGTGGAGCGGCGTATCCGGGTAGGGGGTGAGGATGTGGAAAGTGGCGGTTTCAATGCCCTGCTGCACCGCCCAGTCCACCGTGCGGTCGAACACGGTGGCGTCGTCATCGTCCATACCGAAGACAAAGCTGCCGTTGATCATGATGCCGCTGCTGTGCAGGCGGTGAATCGCTTCCCCATAGTCGCGGTTGAGGTTCTGATACTTGTGCTGCTCTCGCAGGTTGTTGGGGTTGAGGGTTTCAAAACCAATGAACAGGCTCCGCAGGCCGCAGGCGATCGCCTTCTCCAACAACCCTGGCTGCATAATCGAGGGAACGGTGGCGGCGGCCTGCCACACCCGGCCCATGCCCTGCATGCCGTCAAACAGCGCAGCGGCAAACTGGGGATTGCCAAACAGGTGGTCGTCTAGAAAATACAGGTGATGGCCAGGGAGCCGCTCAATTTCCGCCAGGGCCGCGTCCACCGTTTGGGTGTAGTAGGACAGGCCCCCCTGGTAAAAAGCATCTTTGTAGCAAAAGTCGCAGTGGTGGGGGCAGCCCCGCGACACCACGATGGAGTTGGGGACCAGGTAGCGCGATCGCTGAATTAAATCTCGCCGCACGGGGGGGACGCCAATGAGGGACCGATCGTGTGACTGGTATCTGGACTGGGGCCGTCCGCTCCGAAAGTCCTGTAGAAACTGGGGCCAGGTGTCTTCTCCCGGTCCCAGAAAGATCGTGTCGGCATGGCGACTGGCTTCGTCGGGCAGGGCAGTAACATGCAGGCCGCCGAGGACCACATAGGCCCCCCTGGCCCGATAGTGATCTGCGAGCTGATAAGCCCGATAGGCCGAGGTGATGTAGACCTGGATGACCACTAGGTCGGGCTCGTCCTCTAGCCGCAGCCGCTCGACGTGTTCGTCCTGCAGCTCAATCTCGTCATCTGGGGCAAAAAAGCTGGCGATGGTGGCCAGCCCCAGCGGCGGAAACAGAGAGTATTTAACCGGTCGCCAGAAGGGGCTGAGGGCTTCGGTCAGGGCGGGCAGAATCATCTTGACCTTCATACTCACCTTCTAAAGCTGGGATACGACCACCCATGCTAACCGGGGCGATCGCCCGTCCCTAGCCCCACGTTTCGACCCAAGGGGAATTCTACAGACTCTGCAACGCTTTGACAGAAATCTTTATCCCCTGATCCAGTGAGAAAGACTGCCCACCTGGGAACTCTGGAGGCAAGCAATCTGGAGGACTACTGAAATGAAGACCGCCGCCCTACGAAACTTAACCTTAGCCGCTGCGATCGCCCTACCCCTGGTCGCCATTGGTGGACAGCGGGCCAACGCCCAGGAATATTTTGGGGCGATCGCCCGCTCTCGCAGCACCCAGGCCCACGGCTTTTCCTACGACTATGCCAATCGCCAGGCGGCTGAAAACCGTGCCTTGCGGGAATGCGAGAGCCAGTCAGGCAACGGCGACTGTGAGGTGATGGTATGGTTCCGCAATGGCTGTGGTGCCCTGGCGGAAGCCGCTAACGGAGCTGCCGGTAGCGGGTGGGGCGCGAACCGATCCCTGGCTGAAGGCTACGCTATGGAGAGCTGCTACGGCGTTGGGGATGGCTCGTGCCGCGTCACCCGCTGGGTTTGCACCACCCGCTAGGCATTTTGCGTTAGACGCTGACTGGCGCAGCTTCCCGCTTGCCCATTTTGCTCAGAATCCGCTCGGCGATTTGAGGGGCAGTTAGGCCCAGGTCGGCTTTAGACTCGTCCGGCTTGGCGTGGTCCACCAGCTGGTCGGGCACCCCAATGCGGGTGACGGGCACCAAAACCTCGGCATCCATCAGAGCTTCTGCAACGGCAGAGCCAAAGCCCCCCATGATGCAGCCCTCTTCTAGGGTAACCACCCGACCAATCCGCTCGGCCAGGGGCAGAATGAGTTCCGTATCCAGCGGCTTGACGAAGCGGGCGTTAATCACGGTTGCTTCAATGCCGTGCTCGCTGAGGATTTCAGCAGTTTGCATCGCCGTATAAACCATTGCCCCATATCCCAACAGCAGGATATCGTCTCCATTGCGCAGGATTTCCCCTTTGCCGATGGGTACTGGTTCCCAGCCCTCTTCTGCCAAGGGTACGCCAAAGCCACTACCGCGCGGGTAGCGCATGGCGATGGGACCGGCAGTGTGGTTGACGCCCGTGACCACCATGCGCTGCAGCTCGGCTTCATCCTTGGGAGCCATGATGGTCATGTTGGGAATGCAGCGCAGATAGGCGATGTCATACATGCCCTGGTGAGTTGGCCCGTCTGCTCCAACGATGCCTGCCCGGTCGATGCAGAAAAAGACAGGCAGCTTCTGGATGCAGACATCGTGGATCACCTGGTCATAGGCCCGCTGCAAAAAGGTGGAGTAGATGGCCGCCACCGGACGTATGCCCTCACAGGCCAAACCCGCTGCCAGAGTAACGGCGTGCTGCTCGGCAATACCCACGTCGATGTACTGGTCCGGAAGCTTGCTGTGAAGCTTATCCAGTCCGGTGCCGGTGGCCATGGCCGCGGTGATGCCGACAATTTTGGGATTGTTTTCGGCCAGCTTCACCAGCGTGTGGGCGAATACCTTAGAGTAGCTGGGGGGTTTGGGCTTGCTGGCGGGATAGGCTTTACCGGTGGTGAGGTTGAACGGATTTTGGGCGTGGTAGCCGACCTGATCTCGTTCGGCGATCGCATATCCCTTACCCTTCGTTGTCGCTACATGCACCAGCACTGGCCCCACATGCTTATGAGCCTGTTGGAAGGTGGCAATCAGCTCCTCCAGGTTGTGCCCGTCTACTGGCCCCATGTAGGTAAATCCCAGCTCCTCAAATACGGCTCCTACCTTGGAGACCGCTAACCGCTTCATGCCCTCCTTCAGGCGATTGAGTTCTGGAGTCAGAGAATCGCCCACAAAAGGCAGGTGTCTGAACTGCTCCTGCAGGTTGTCGGAGAGAAACTGCATCGGTGGGCTGAGGCGCATCTTGTTGAGGTAGCGGGAGAGCGCCCCGACATTGGGCGAGATGGACATGTCGTTGTCGTTGAGCACCACCATCAGGTTTGTGTGGGGGAGGTGCCCAGCGTGGTTAATGGCTTCTAGGGCCATACCGCCCGTCAGCGCCCCGTCACCGATTACGGCTGCCACTTTATAGTTCTCGCCCTGGGTGTCCCGTGCGATGGCCATGCCCAGCGCAGCGGAAATGCTGGTGGAGGCATGACCTGCGCCGAAGTGGTCAAACCGGCTTTCGGAAAGCTTGAGGTAACCAGCGACGCCGTCTTTCTGACGCAGGGTGTGAAACTGGTTGTAGCGCCCTGTGATCATCTTGTGAGGATAGGCTTGGTGCCCCACATCCCAGACCACCTTATCGCGGTCGAGGTCTAGGGTTTGGTATAGGGCGATCGTGAGTTCAACGACTCCTAGGCCGGGGCCGAGGTGCCCTCCAGTTGCAGCGACCGTTTCCAGGTGCTTTTCGCGAATCTGGCGAGCAACCTGCTTGAGTTGATGAATCGACAGACCATGAAGCTGATTGGGATGGGTCAATTCACTCAGGTGCATAATCAAAAATACCTTTCAAATCTCTTTCTCTTAAGCAGTGGCATCTGTGGCCTTTTTTACTCTAATCCAATCTGAAGCGATGATTAGCGCTACTTTACTGATGTATTAGGCAAACTTATGGCCACACGTGAGAACAGCATCCGCAGCGATGCGGACTACACCTCTACCACCTCAGAGGATCGTCCATAGAGGATTTGCGTGGAGATGCATTGATGAATCAGAGGCAGAAACCTGTCCGCCTAGTCATAGGAGAATATCGTAAATAACTCCAAAAACCCGAGAAGGTTTCTGACGTTTTTTTACGTTTTGCTAAAAACCTAGCAGAAAATTAGATTTTGTGCAGTCAGATAGAGGCTGCTAACCGCTGATTTCCCGCTGCAGATAGCCGTCCTCGGCGCTCAGGTTGATTGCCAGGTTAATTCTGAGATGGGGCGATCGCCCGCTTATGCTTGTATCAAAAATAACAGGTTTTTAGCTTTTCCAGCGAAAACACTGAAGCAACGGATATCCCGTCAGGGCACTCTGAAATGAGACAAAGCCTGATGCCTGGGGCAATAGTATGGCCAAAAATGCTAGCAGGCTTATATCGGCTTATCCCGCCCTCAAGTCTGTTTTTCTACGCGTCGATCTAGAGTGAACCCAGCGGGTGCCGCCCTCCGAACCTGCTGCTACAGGCTATCCGGATCAGCCTCCACGCCCTGGATTGATCCTATGGAGTGGGTGCCCCTCAAAGGCTAAGTCGCCCAGGCTAGTCCAATCGGATAGCGTTCAGCCGAGTTGCCTCCCGCTCAGCGGTTTGCCAATCGCCTGCAAAGCTCCAAACGTTCTGCTTGCCGGGAAAATTTGGCTGAATCAGCCTGCTCGCCCGACTGCGCCTCATCAGCCGCGATCTTGCTCTATGGCGCTACGCTTTCGCGTTAGGACAGTCAAGAGGTGTGGAACCCCTGCATCGCGGGGGTTCCACACTCAAACCTTAGCCCGGAGGGCTATATCTACTCGCCGTATCAATTGTTCTTTGTGAGTGATTCTATGACAGAAGCTCGTCGTCCTCCCAAGCCACCTATCGCGCCGCCGCCACCGCCACATCGCTCGGGGTCCAGACCAGGACCCTCGGCAGCGGGGGCATCTGTGTCCCAGGCTGCAACCCAAACGCTAGCCAACCCTTCGCAGACAGTGGTTAGACCTAATCCTGGGGTTCCCGCCGCACCCAAGCCAGGGGTCCCACCAAGGCCCGCCGCCGCCGCGGCAACCGTTGTGAAGCCACCGTCTGCGCCCCCTCCGGTTGCGCCGCCGCCGATGGGTCAGCCGCCCGCACCCAAATCGGGTCGGCGGCAGCGGGCTCCGGGCGCTCCCACCCTGGAGCAAATCGTAAAGGAAGCCTATGATAAAGGATTTTCTGATATCCACTTAGGCGTAGGGGAAGTACCGCGGTTTCGCGATCGCGGCCAGATCCTCACCACCGAGTATCCCGTGACCGACGAACCCACTTTCTATAGCTGGGTTGCTGAAGTGCTGCCTGAAACGGAAATTCAGCGCTTTAAAGATACGCTGGACTACGATGGTGCTGCTGACTACGAGTTTGCCCGGGTGCGGATTAACCTGTTCGACACTCTGCTGGGGCCAGCGATCGTCATGCGTCTGATCCCAAAGAAAATTCTCACTCTGGACCAGCTCAACGCTCCGGCAGTATTTCGAGAGATTTGCCATTACCACAAAGGGCTGATCCTGATCACTGGCCCGACTGGTTCTGGTAAATCCACTACCATGGCCGCCATGATCGACTACATGAATCGGGAAATGGCCAAGCATATCATCACCATCGAGGACCCGATCGAATTCGTCCACCAGAGCCGCAAGTCCCTGATCAAGCAGCGGGAAGTAGGGCAGCACACCCAAAAATTTGACGCGGCTCTGAAGGCGTCTCTGCGAGAAGACCCGGATTTGATTCTGGTGGGGGAAATGCGGGATAAGGAGACCGTGAATACGGCCCTGAAAGCAGCCCAAACGGGCCACCTGGTGATGGGCACGCTGCACACCAACAGCGCCGTGAAGACCATTGAACGGATTTTGAACCTGTATGAACCTGACCAACAGGCACCCATGCGGGTATCCATCGCGGAATCGCTGGTGGCCGTCATTGCCCAGGGGCTATGCCGCACCACTGACGGCAAGCGGGCTGCGTTCCACGACATCATGATTAACACCGACGCCATCAAGGACTACATTATGAAGGGAGCGCTCGATGAAATCGAAGCCCTCATCCCCAAATGTACGTTTGACGGCATGTGTACCATGAACCAATCCCTCTACAAGCTTTATGAAGCCGGTCGGATTACGGAGGAAACCGCCCTGGAAATGTCGCCTAAGCCCAACGAAATGGCGCAAATTCTCCGGGGTCGCGTGTAACCGTGAGCAGTTCTGGTATCTCTATCCCAGGGCTGTTTAAGGGCATTGCCCTATTTACACCGGGTGGAGATTTGGTGTACTGCATTGACCCGAAGAAGCAGAATCGGTGGCATCTCCAGCTTTGCGCAACTCTTCAGGAGTTGCTGGGGCTGGCAGAGCCACCGCATTTTTTGGTGAGCTGCTATGCCGCTACCCTAGACCGATGGCAGGATCCGTCCACTCGCACCATCCATACGTTGGCAGAAGCCTCAACGCGAGTCATGCGCCACCGGGCACTGCTCAATGCCGTTTTTGGCCTGGACGATCTGGCGTGGATGCCCACGTCCCCCTCGATGGATCTCTGTGAACCCGCCTTGCTTGACCGCTATCGACTCCAGTTTCCTGAGCTGTGGGTCAACCATGACCTGATTGTGCGGGCAGAGGAGATGAGAATAGCAGAGCGAGGTCCTACCGATTTCCCCGCCACTCTGGCCTGGGCACCTGATGCGCAAGCAGATCCTCCCCAGGGGTTCGTCTTCCGCCTATTCATTGCAGGCCAGACTGCCGCAACGGAGAAGATTCTGCAGTCCCTACACCAACTCCTGGAGCAATCCCTACAGCAGCCTTACACGCTGAAGGTCATTGATATTTACAAAAATCCGGAGCAGGCTGAGGCTAACCACGTCACTGCCATTCCCACCCTGGTGAAGGTGTGGCCCCCTCCCACCAAGCGCATCGTAGGCAATCTAGATAATGCCCAGCAGCTGATTACTTTTTTGAATAGGCCCGTTGCCTCCCGCGACTTCTAAGGAGATTTTTGAAAATGATCCTGCCCGACGACGTAAGGGCAAATGGCCATTTGCCCTTACCGACCGTTCAACCGTAGGTAAATTTTTTCCTGGAAATCTCCTAAGGAACAGTCGTCTCTTTTGCCGACAGGTCTGGTTCGTCCGCAGCTGACCGAACAACTCCATCGGCAGTTTGGGGGTTGCTTAGCTCAGGCTTGGCATCAGCTTTATCGGAAATGTCGGTATCCTCAGCCGGGGGAGTCGTCTCTAGCAGCTCATCGGGAACAATTTCCGGTAGGGAACCCGGTTCGGCTGGAGCATCGGGCATGGGAGACGATCGCTCAACGCCCCGATTTTCCAGCGTCCTGGAGCTAGGGGCTGGAGGAGAGGCGGCGTCAGCAGGGGGAACCTGGGTTTTAGGATTGACTGGTGTCGTATCTAGTTTAGTGGGGGCAACGTTAGCAGGAGGGGCAGCCTCAGCCGGCTCCTCCAAGTCAGGCGGCGTTAAAGCGGGAGCGGGCACCTCATTGGCCGTTTCCGGCTGACCGACAGTTTCTTGCTCAAGGGTTTCTGTCTCAGGCACCGCTTCTATTTCAGGGGCAGGTTCCAGATCAGGGACGGGTTTCAGCTCTGCCGGGGCTTCTGGTTCTGCCGGGGCTTTTAGTTCTGGAGGCGCTTTCAGTTCTGGAGGCGCTTTCAGCTCTGGAGCTGCCTCTAGGTCGGGGACTGCTTCCGGCTCAGGCACCTTAGCTTTAGGCGCTTCAGCTCCAGGAACTTTTTCGACGCCCGGCTCCTCAACCACTGGCTCCTCAATCACTGGCTCCTCAACCACTGGCTCTTCCGGCGGCGGGCTGTAGTTAGCATCGACAATATATCCAGCGTCCCTAGCAGACAGCTCGCCTCGCACCAGCTTGGAGAGGGTGTCCTGCCCGCCCGGCTCGTAGGTGATCAGGCGAGCCGTGTTATTAAATGCATTCGGGATGGGATTACCGCTTTCGTCTAGCAGCTCAAGCTGGACCCAGTTTTTGCCGGGCACAAATCCATTGAGGTAGACCGGCTCCCAGCTGGCAAAAGTAAAAGATTGGCCGTTAACCGTACAGCGAATTTGCCAGTCGGCAATCTCATCTGCCGGGTCGGCCTGGGCCACCATGTGTAGCGGCGCATTCGAGAGGTAGAAGTCTAGCATGATGGGTTCGGCCCCGTAGCTGCCCTTGGGACGGCTGTAGGTGAGCAGGGGCAGGTCTAGAGATGGCTGGTTTTGAGGCGTCTTGGTGAAGACGTGGAACGTCGTCTGGGCATAGGCTCCGTCGGTCTTGAAGCCTTCGTGCCAGGGACGGGAGGCAAAGGCGCGAAGCGTGTGAGTTCCCGGCTCTAAATCGGTGAGTACGATCGGTTCATCGGGATTGTAAATGGCCTGGTAGGGCTGATTGTCGAGGATGAAATGGAGGTGGGGACCCATGCCCAGGTTCTCATCCTTAAAGGTGGGATAGCCCTGCACCTGGAGCTGGACGGTCACCTGGTCGTCATTAATGACCTCATCGAGACCGGGGCTGAGGATGCTGACCTGGGGGCGATATTGGTCGATTTGCTGCCGCAGGGCCTGAATTGCGGCAGGGGGAGATATTTCGGAGACCCGCTCGACGGGAACGGGTAGGGGCGATCGCACCCCTCCTGTAGAGGTATCTGGAGCCGGTCGGCTGCATCCTGCTAGACCAAATCCGGTGAGTCCGAGGGCGATCGCCACAAACACTGCCAGGAGTCTCCTGGCGAACCACCATTGCTGTCTGTTCCCAAACACAAGCCACACTCCTTCGCACACTGCTGGTAAGTCGTTGAACAAAATTATTTTTTTGAATTATTTTCTTGGGGCGCACCCCCGAGAAAATGTAATTATGGCGTTACGCTTTCGCGTTAGGACATTCAAGAGGTGTGGAACCCCCGCGTCGCGGGGGTTCCACACTCAAACCTTAGCTCGTAGGGCGATAAAACTGCCCGAGCACTTGATTCTCCAACAACACTCTAGATGAGTCCGCATCCCCCATCAACGCATTTAAGGATCATCTATGGAGCATCTATAGAGCATCTAAGGGGATATAGAAATTTGATTGTCTGGAGATAGACAGACTTCGATACCGCTGCCGCCCTAAATTTTCTCTGGTTTGCCTAATTTCCGACTGGAAATCTGATTAGCCGTCGCAAAATTTAATCGAACCCTGGTAATTCGTAGGATTCGTTCACGCTGGCTTCGTTGAGATTTATTAAAATTTCTCAATGATAAGGGTGAAACCTGCTTATGCTTCGAGGCTTGAATGTATAAAAATCAAGGCTTTCGCAGTTTGAATTATTGTTAACCATCCTCCAGGAGAACTCGGATGCGGCACTATAATGCACAGAAGACCGACCCCCTGAGGCAGTCTGAACCTATTTTCTAGCTTGCGTTCTAGGATCTGGGTTTGACCCCTCTCTTCTCCAAACGTTCAGCTAGCCGTCACGGAAGCTATGGGGTTCGCTCTGGGCAGACGGATGTAATTTACGTGGGTGATCAGCCTTTGAAGCTATGCCCAACATGCGCCCAGAGATGATACTGTGCCTGGGGTTCGGATATTATCGTTCCTTGTCTAGAGAGAGGAGAGTCTCTAATGACAACTACCCCACGGGAGCGAGAGGCAAAAGTGAAGGTTGTGGTTGATAAGGATCCAGTCCCTACTTCTTTCGAGAAGTGGGCCAAGCCGGGTCACTTCGACCGCACCCTCGCGAAGGGGCCAAAGACCACCACCTGGATTTGGAACCTTCATGCCGACGCTCACGATTTTGATAGTCATACCAGCGACCTAGAAGATATTTCCCGTAAGATCTTCAGCGCTCACTTTGGCCACTTGGCCATCGTGTTCATCTGGCTGAGCGGCATGTATTTTCATGGCGCGAAGTTTTCAAATTATGAAGCTTGGCTGAGCAACCCCACTGCGATTAAGCCCAGTGCTCAGGTTGTTTGGCCCATTGTTGGTCAAGAGATTTTGAATGCGGACGTCGGCGGCGGTTTCCAGGGCATCCAGATCACCTCTGGATTCTTCCAGCTCTGGCGCGCCTCCGGTATTACAACCGAATTTCAGCTCTACTGCACCGCCATCGGTGGTCTGGTGATGGCTGGCCTGATGCTCTTTGCAGGCTGGTTCCACTACCACAAGCGGGCTCCCAAGCTGGAGTGGTTCCAGAACGTGGAATCCATGCTGAACCACCACCTGGCAGGTCTGCTGGGTCTGGGTTCTCTGGGCTGGGCTGGTCACCAGATTCACGTATCTCTGCCTATCAACAAGCTGCTGGATGCGGGTGTGGCTCCGGAGGAGATCCCCCTGCCCCATGAGTTCATCTTGAACTCCAGCCTGATGGCCGAGCTCTATCCCAGTTTTGCTAAGGGGTTGACCCCCTTCTTTACCCTGAACTGGGGTGAATATGCTGACTTCCTGACCTTTAAGGGTGGCCTGAACCCGGTGACCGGCGGTCTGTGGCTGTCGGATACGGCGCACCACCACCTGGCGATCGCCGTCCTGTTCATCATCGCGGGCCACATGTACCGCACGAACTGGGGCATCGGTCACAGCATCAAGCAGATCCTGGAGTCCCATAAGGGCGATCCCCTGCTCTTTGGCGGTAAGGGTCACGATGGTCTGTACGAAATCCTGACCACCTCCTGGCACGCTCAGCTGGCGGTCAACCTGGCCCTGCTGGGTTCGCTGACCATCATCGTGGCGCATCACATGTATGCGATGCCGCCCTATCCTTATCTGGCGACAGACTATCCCACCCAGCTATCGCTGTTTACCCACCACATGTGGATCGGCGGCTTCCTGGTTGTGGGGGCGGGTGCTCACGGTGCCATCTTCATGGTGCGTGACTATGACCCTGCCAAAAATGTGAACAACGTTCTGGACCGCGTGATTCGCGTTCGGGATGCCATCATTTCCCACCTCAATTGGGTCTGTATTTTCCTCGGCTTCCATAGCTTTGGTCTTTACATCCACAACGACACCATGCGAGCGCTGGGTCGTCCTCAGGACATGTTCTCGGATACGGCGATTCAGCTCCAGCCGGTATTCGCTCAGTGGGTGCAAAACCTGCACACCATGGCTCCGGGGAACACGGCTCCCAATGCCCTGGCTCCCGTTAGCTACGCCTTCGGCGGCGACGTGGTCGCTGTCAACGGCAAGGTGGCCATGATGCCGATCGCCCTGGGCACGGCAGACTTCATGGTGCACCACATCCACGCGTTCACCATCCACGTCACGGTTCTCATCCTGCTCAAGGGCGTGCTCTACGCTCGTAACTCCCGTCTAATTCCAGACAAGAGCGAGCTTGGGTTCCGCTTCCCCTGTGACGGTCCGGGTCGGGGTGGCACCTGCCAGGTTTCTGGTTGGGACCACGTTTTCCTCGGCTTGTTCTGGATGTACAACTCCCTGTCGATTGTGATTTTCCACTTCAGCTGGAAGATGCAGTCCGACGTCTGGGGCACCGTCAACGCGGACGGTTCGATCTCCCATATCACGGCGGGTAACTTTGCCCAAAGCGCTATCACCATCAACGGCTGGCTGCGCGACTTCCTCTGGGCACAGGCCGTTAACGTGATTGGCTCCTACGGCTCGGCGCTCTCTGCCTATGGCCTGCTCTTCCTGGGTGCCCACTTTGTTTGGGCCTTCAGCCTCATGTTCCTGTTCAGCGGACGGGGCTACTGGCAAGAGCTGATCGAATCCATCGTTTGGGCGCATAATAAGCTCAAGGTTGCTCCAGCTATTCAGCCTCGCGCTCTGAGCATCATTCAGGGCCGTGCGGTTGGAGTCGCCCACTACCTCCTCGGAGGCATTGTCACGACCTGGGCGTTCTTCCTGGCCCGAATCATCGCAGTATCCGGTTGAGCATGAGGAGGACGCATTAACGCATATGGCAACTAAATTCCCTAAATTCAGCCAAGCGCTGGCCCAAGATCCAACCACGCGGCGGATCTGGTACGGGATTGCCACGGCCCACGACTTTGAAAGCCATGACGGCATGACGGAAGAGAATCTTTACCAGAAGATTTTTGCTTCCCACTTCGGCCACATCGCGATCATCTTCCTGTGGACCTCTGGCCACCTGTTCCACGTCGCCTGGCAAGGTAACTTCGAGCAGTGGATCCAAGATCCGCTCAACGTTCGTCCCATCGCCCACGCGATCTGGGATCCTCACTTCGGTGAGCCCGCTGTGGATGCCTTCACCCAGGGCGGCGCTTCCTACCCGGTTAACATCGCTTACTCCGGTGTGTATCACTGGTGGTACACCATCGGCATGCGCACCAACACGGAACTGTATACCGGTGCAGTGTTCCTGCTGATCCTATCGGCAGTCTTCCTGTTCGCAGGTTGGCTCCACCTGCAGCCCAAGTTCCGTCCCAGCCTCTCCTGGTTCAAGAATGCTGAGTCGCGCCTCAACCACCACCTGGCTGGTCTGTTTGGCGTCAGCTCACTGGCCTGGGCAGGTCACCTGATCCACGTTGCGATTCCCGAATCTCGCGGACAGCACGTGGGCTGGGATAACTTCCTGACCACTCCACCCCACCCGGCTGGGCTAGTGCCCTTCTTCACCGGCAACTGGGGCGTATATGCTCAAAACCCTGACACCGCAGACCATATCTTTGGTACGGCTCAAGGTTCGGGTACGGCAATCCTCACCTTCCTGGGAGGCTTCCACCCGCAAACCGAGTCCCTGTGGCTGACGGATATGGCCCACCACCACCTGGCGATCGCCGTCCTGTTCATCGTGGCCGGCCACATGTATCGCACCAACTTCGGCATTGGTCACAGCATCAAAGAGATGCTGAACTCCAAGGCTGGTTTGTTTGGTGGCAAGAGCGAAGGTCAGTTCAACCTGCCTCACCAGGGGCTGTATGACACCCTGAACAACTCCCTGCACTTCCAGCTGGCTCTGGCTCTGGCGGCGCTGGGAACGATCACCTCGCTGGTGGCCCAGCACATGTACTCGCTGCCGCCCTATGCCTTCATGGCGCGGGCTTACACCACTCAGGCAGCCCTGTACACTCACCACCAGTACATCGCTGGCTTCCTGCTGGTCGGTGCCTTTGCCCACGGTGCCATCTTCCTGGTGCGGGACTATGACCCGGTGCAGAACAAGGGCAACGTGCTGGATCGGGTGCTGGAGCACAAAGAGGCGATCATCTCTCACCTGAGCTGGGTGTCTCTGTTCCTCGGCTTCCACACCCTGGGTCTGTACGTCCACAACGACGTGATGCAAGCCTTTGGTACCCCTGAGAAGCAAATCCTGGTTGAGCCGGTGTTCGCTCAGTTCGTTCAGGCGGCCCACGGTAAGGTGCTCTATGGCTTCGATACCCTGCTGTCGAACCCTGATAGCATTGCTTCTACCGCTTGGCCCAACAACGGCAACGTCTGGCTGCCCGGCTGGCTGGATGCCATCAACAGTGGTACTAACTCTCTGTTCCTGACCATTGGCCCTGGCGACTTCCTGGTTCACCATGCGATCGCCCTGGGTCTGCACACCACCACCCTGATTCTGGTCAAGGGTGCGCTGGATGCCCGTGGCTCGAAGCTGATGCCCGACAAGAA
>JBHJGR010000093.1:0-4359 GCA_050331615.1 Elainellaceae cyanobacterium | reverse complement strand
GGAACCCGCCACCGCTTCCAGGCTTTGTCTAAACGCATCAAGTTCTGCTGCTGGCAGTCGGCATAGATGCCTTTGTAATCAGGAAACAGTTCCTTGGTTTGTTTGAGTTCAGATGCCTGCGAGTAGTAGGTGACTTCGTCGGGAATCTCGCCAATCGGCTCAGATTCGAGGCTACAGCGGTCAATCGGGCACCGAGTTCGCTTCAGCCAATCGAGTCGTTGACCCAGCGCATAGTTCCAGTGCCGACGCAGCAATTCACCCCAGACTGCCATTGTGGATGCCTGTTCGGGGGTGGGATCGAGCCGGTACTGAAAGGTAAGAATCATTGTACTATTCTAGCACAGAAAAACAGGTGAAACCTATGCACGTCAATGCTTTAAGGAAATCAAGAGGGCATCGTACCCTCCTGATTTCCGCTCCTATCCCCCTCGCCGCTAACCCTTCGGGTATAGCGGGAGTCCCCCGGAGGTAATGATGGGCTATACCTACACTTGGATTGCCTTGATGAAATTGTAGATGGGTGTTGATACACTCTTACCGTGACCTGCAAACTGCGTGTGTTTGAATGCTATGGCTCCAAACCCCAAACCCTCCCATGAAGAGTTTGTTGAAGCAGGTCAGTCCTGGGAGCTGGAGCAGCTATACCTAGACCTGGCAGACGCCAAGGGCAAAGGGTTGACCCGCGTTGAAAAGCAGTACCTCCGCGGGCTGCTGTGCTATCACAGCCCCAATGAAATCGCGGAACGGCTGCATGTAGCGGGAGACACCGTGCGCAACTATCTGTCGAAGGGGCTTTATCGCTACATCGAGGAGCTGCTGATTCGCCGCAACTGCCCGAGCGATCGCCTGATTGACTGGAGTCGGGTGCCCCAGCTTCTGGAGAAAGCAGGATACCGCCTCTCGATGGCGGGCGGAGTGGACGAAGTACCGAACCAAGCGGCAACCTCGGCTGAGGCGCGATCGCCCCATCTCCCCCCTGACGCTGCGCCCGCCCCAACCGCTCCCAGCTTCGACCCAAATGGCCCCGCGCCGCTGGGCATTCCAGAGGTAGCCGTATTCTATGGCCGGGAGGCGGAACTGGCCGTCCTCCGGCAGTGGGTGATGGAAGAGCAGTGCCGCCTGGTAGCCCTCCTGGGCATGGGTGGCATCGGTAAAACCGCATTGACAGCCAAGCTAGTGCACGAGATTGGCGGGCAGTTTGAGCAAGTGGTGTGGCGATCGCTGCGGGACGGCCTTTCGCTGGAGGATTTCATCGGCGATCTGCTGTACGCTCTGGGGATGGAGATACCCAGGTCAGAAGGAGGAGATGGGCGATCGCTACAACTGATGACCTGTCTACATCAGCGGCGGTATCTGCTGGTTTTCGAGGACATCCAGCTCATTTTGCAAAGCGGTGAACTGGTGGGTCAATATCAGCCGGGATATGAACCCTATGGGCGACTGCTGCGCCAGATTGGCGAAGAGGCCCATCGAAGCTGTCTGCTGGTGACCGGCTGGGAAAAGCCCAGGGAAATCGCCCTGCTGGAGGGCAATAACCGCCCCGTTCGCTCGCTGAACGTGAAGGGGCTGGGGGAAGCGTCTCGCCGCATCCTAGAGGAAAAGGGGCTGTCAAACCCAGAGCTGTGGGACGAGCTGGTAGCCTCCTATCGTGGCAACCCCCTGGCGCTAACGATTATCGCCACTACCATTCAGGAACTCTTCGGCGGCAGCGTTGCCGAATTTCTCAGCCAGAGCACCCTTTTTCTGGGGGACTTCACCTATTTGCTCCATCAGCAGTTCAGCCGCCTAGCTCCCCTAGAGCGGCAGGTGATGGCGGGGTTGGCCAGCGCCAAAGTTCCTGTCCCCCTGGCGGGGATGCGCCGCCAGCTTGACCCCGCCGCCCGCACCTCAGACGTGCTCAAGGCCCTGGAGTCTCTGGGACGGCGATCGCTCATCGAAAAGGTGACTTCCGATGGGGAAACCCGATTCACTCTGCAGCCAATGGTGATGAAGTTTGTCAACCGGCACGCTTCTCTGGAGTAGCCACCTGGCCCTACTGGACGGGCCGTGACCGATCCCCGCCCAATCTATGCCACACTGAAATCACTTCAGAGAAATGCTGCAAGCAGCTTGATGTCGGCATGCTGGAACCAGGAACTATCCTCGGCGATCGCTACCGGATTCTCAATCCACTGGGTCAAGGGGGGTTTGGCCACACCTACGAGGTGGACGATGGTGGCACCGTCAAGGTGCTGAAGGTGTTGCTGGAGAGCTATCCCAAGGCGGTTGACCTGTTTCAGCGGGAGGCCAAGGTGCTCAGTCAGCTCAACCATCCCGGCATTCCCAAGGTAGACCCAGACGGCTACTTCACGGTACCAGCCCCAGACGGAGGAGAAGTGCGCCACTGCTTGGTGATGGAGCGAATCCCAGGCGTGGATCTACGGCGCTGGTTGGGCGATCGCCACAGCGCTCCCATCTCCCAAGGGTTAGCCCTCAACTGGCTGGTGCAGCTAATCGACATCCTGGAGCAAATTCACCAGCGCCGCTGTTTCCATCGCGACATCAAGCCCTCCAACATCATGCTGCGCCCCGATGGGCAGCTCGCCCTGATTGATTTTGGCGCAGTGCGGGAGGTCACGGAAACTTACCTCCACAAGTGTCAGGGCGACATTACCCGCACCCATCTCTACTCCCGGGGCTATACGCCGATGGAGCAGATGCAGGGGCGGGGGGTGCCCGAATCCGACTTTTTTGCCCTAGGACGTACGTTTGTTCACTTACTCACCGGCCAGAACCCTCTGGAGTTTCCCACAGACAGCCAATCGGGGCGGCTGATGTGGCAGGCCCACGCGCCCCAGGTCTCTGCGGCGCTGCTCGGGTTGATCGACTGGCTGATGGCTCCCTTTCCAGGCCAGCGCCCTGATTCAACGGCAGCCATTCATGATGCGATCGCCCAAATCCAGTCCCTACCAGCCGACGCGCCCGCCGGCCTGACTGAGAACGGTCCTGTTTTCTTGCCAAAGGATGGGCAGTCCCCCGCCCTCCGTCCGGGGGCTGCGGCGATCGCCTTCTCTGCCAACGTGACCGAGCCGCCCTTGGACTATTTCAGTGAGCTGACGGTCCCTGCTCCCTCCTCGGGTATCGAGACCTCTGCGGAAGCAGATGCAGCCGCAGATATGACGGCAGCGCTGACTCCAGCCCTACCGTCCAAACAGCAGTCGGTCTGGTGGCGCTGGCTCAGTTATCCCTGGGGTGGCCTGCCGCTGGTGGCCCTCTGGAGCGGGTTGGTCGCTGCTGGGGTAATGGGAATCCGGTTTCTGGGACTTTTGCAGGGCGCTGAACTGCTGGCCTACGACCAGTTTCTGCGATGGCGTCCAGCAGAGTCCCCCGATGAGCGGCTGCTGCTGGTGACGGTCGGCAGTGACGATCTGGCCTATCAAAACCAGCAGGGCATGGCGCGGCAGGGGTCCCTGGCGGATGAGGCCCTGGTTCAGGTGCTCACTATCCTGCAGGCCCATCAGCCCCGCACCATTGGGCTGGACATTTATCGCGAAACTCCCATTCCCTTTCCCGCAAATAATCCGGATGGCGATGGCGATCGCCCGAATCGTCAACCAGCTTCTCACCTGATTGCTGTCTGCTCTGTCGGCGGGGATGGGGCCAATGCTGGGGCCGTGCCGCCGCCACCGGATCTGCCCCTGGCCCAAGTTGGGTTTAGCGATTTGCCGCGCGATCGCGACAACCTCGTCCGCCGCCAAATCTTAGGGATGACGCCAGCGTCCCACTGCGACACCCCCAATTCCCTCAGCTTTCAGGTAGCGGTGGACTATCTCTCCCGCTCTGGCAGCGACGTGGACCAAGAGGATGCCCTGCGCCGCCTCAGCGAGGTGGCCCATGCTCCCGTGCTGCGACATACGGCGGCCTATCACCAGCCCGGCCTAGGGGGCTATGAGCTCATGCTCAACTACCGCCAGTCTGCTCAGCCAGCCCCCCAAATCTCCCTGTCAGATCTGCTTACAGGCGCGCGAGCGGCAGACCTGCCCAATCTGGTACGGGACCGGGTCGTGCTGATTGGCACCATTGACCGGAGCTTTGGCGACTACCACCTCACTCCCTTCGGCGAGCAGGCGGGGGTAGAAGTCCAGGCCCAGATGGTGAGCCAACTCCTGAGTGCCGTCCTCGATCAGCGCCCGCTCATCTGGTGGCTGCCCCAGTGGGGGGACGGACTCTGGCTGTGGGGCTGGGCGCTGTTGGGGGGTGGCCTGGTTCTCTGGGGGCGATCGCCCTGGCGCATGGGAGCAATGCTGGTGGGCCTCATGGCCGGAATGGGGGGAATTAGCTATGTCGTATTCCTGGGTGGGGGCTGGCTGCCGGTTGTGC